>JAFIFS010000089.1 GCA_020831895.1 Chromatiales bacterium | reverse complement strand
GTGCGCCGCAGGGATGCGGCGCCCGAGCCTACAGGGATGTATTCACGGCGTGTCCGGACCAGCGGTTCCGGCCAGCGCCACCACCACGAGCGCTCAAGTTCATTCGCGCGCCGGCTCCCACGCCGTGCTGGCAGGTCTGGTGCTGCTGATGGCCTGCCTGTCGGTGATGGCCGAGGTGCTGCACCGGGGCACGACCGCCGAGCCGAACAGCCTCGACCCGCATATAGCGACCGGGGCGGCAGCGGCGCCGATCCTGTATGACCTTGGCGTCGGGCTGACGACGCTGGATGCCGAGGGCAGGGTGGTGCCGGGTGCGGCGGAGTCCTGGACCGTGAGCGAGGACGGGCTGGTCTATACGTTCACGCTGCGCGAGAACCTCAAGTGGTCCGACGGATCACCGCTGACTGCTGAGGATTTCCTGTTCTCGGTGCGCCGAGTGGTTGATCCGGCTACCGCCTCGCGTTTTGCCTCGTTCTTCTTCCCGCTGGAGAACGCGCGCCAGATCATCGCCGGGGAGCTGCCGCCCGAGTCCGTCGGGGTGGAGAAGGTCGATCAGCGCACGCTGGTCTACCGCCTGGTGGCGCCGACACCCTCGTTCCTGGAGACGCTGGCCTCGAACATCGGCAGCCCGGTGCCGCGCGCGATGATCGAGGAACATGGCCGCCAGTGGACGCGCCCCGGCCGGCTGTTGTCCAGCGGCGCCTACCGGCTGGCCGAGTGGGTGCCGAACTCGCACATCACGCTCGAGGCCAACCCCTACTTCTACGACGCCGACAGCGTTCGCATCCCGCAGGTCCGCTACTACCCGGGGGAGAACCAGGCCACCGGGCTGCGCCGCTACCGTTCCGGGCAGCTGGACATCCTGCTGAACTTTCCCTCCGACGAGGCGGACTGGATAGAGCGCAACCTGCCCGGCCACATGCAGGTCTACCCGGCGCTGGCGGTCAACTACCTGCTGCTGAACCTCGAGCGGCCGCCCTTCGATGACTGGCGCGTGCGCAAGGCGCTGTCGATCAGCATCGACCGGGAGGGCCTGGTCGAGCGCCTGATCACGCCGGGCTCGCTGCCGGCTTATTCGCTGACTCCGGATGCAGTCGCCGGTTATCAGCCCCCGCGCCCGGACTGGGCTGATGAGCCCTACGCTGAACGGGTGGCGCGCGCGCGCGAGCTGCTGGCGGAGGCCGGGTTCGACCAGCGCAATCCGCTGCGCTTCGAGATCATGTACGACACGCTGGAGGAGAACCGGCGAAACGTCGTTGCGCTGGCGTCGATGTGGCGACAGATCGGGGTGCAGGCCAGCCCGGTCAACGTCGAGTTCAACCAGCTGAACCGGGCTGCGCGCACCGGGGATTTCAGCGTGCTGCGCTATACCTGGTTTGCGCCGAACGACGACCCCGACACCTTCCTCGGCCTGCTCGACTCGCGCAACCCGAACAATCACAGCGGCTTCCGCAGCGAGGCCTACGACAGCCTGCTCCGTGAGGGCAATGCCCGGATGGATACGGAGTCGCGGATGGCGACGCTGGCCCGGGCCGAGGCCATGATGCTGGCAGAGCAGCCGGTGATCCCGGTGTTCTTCTACACGCGGCGTTTCCTCGTGCAGCCGCACGTGCAGGGCTTCGTGCCGAATTCGCGCGGACTGAACCTGAGCCGGTATCTCGCGATCGAGGGGCGGTGAGTGTGTGGGAGGGGATTTATCCCCGAATGAGGTCCGCGGCGGGCTGACTGGGGGAGTTCGCGACTGAAGTCGCTCCCACACACCGTCAGGGTTGCTCCTTCAACTTGGGCTACTGGAGTTCCCGCGCCCGGTGGCACGCGGCCTCGTGATCCTGCCCGAATGATTCCAGCGCCGGGGGCTGGCCAGCGCACAGCGGGATGGCGTGCGGGCAACGGGTCCGGAACACGCAGCCCGAAGGTGGGTCCAGCGGGGAGGGGAGGTCTCCGTCCAGAGTGATGACCGGGCCGGCTGTTGGCTGGTCCGGGTCGGGCTGTGGCACGGCGCTGATCAGCGCGCGGCTGTAGGGGTGGCGGGCCGCGCCGAAGAAGTGCTCGCGGGGCGCGGTTTCCATCACCCGGCCGAGGTACATGATCATCACCCGGTGACTCATGTAGCGCACGATGGACAGGTCGTGGCTGATGAAGAGCAGCGCCACCCCGGTGTCCCGCTGCAGCTCGCGCAGCAGGTTGCAGATCTGCGCCTGGATGGATACGTCGAGTGCGCTGACCGGCTCGTCGCAGACAATCACCCGGGGCTGCATGATCATGGCCCGGGCGATGCTGATGCGCTGGCACTGCCCGCCGCTGAACTCGTTCGGGTAGCGGCGCTTCATCTCGGCACGCAGTCCGACACGCTCGAGCATCGCGTCGACCGCCCGCTCCCGCCCCGACGTGTCGAGCTCTGGTGCGTGCAGCTCCAGGGGCTCGCCCACGATCTCGCCCACGGTCATGCGCGGGTTCAGGCTCGAGAGCGGATCCTGGAAGATGATCTGCAGGTCCTTGCGGAAGGGCTTGAGCTGCTGGGGAGACAGCTGGCAGAGGTCCCGGCCCTGCCAGAGCACCTGGCCTGCCGACGGACGTACAAGCTGCAGCACACCCTTGCCCAGCGACGACTTGCCGCAGCCGGTCTCGCCGACGATACCCAGCGTCTCGCCAGGCATCAGGTCGAAGCTCACGTCGTCCACCGCCTGCAGCTGACGCGTGCGGCCGAACAGCCCGGACTGGCGCACGCTGTACTGGATGGAAAGCCTGCGTACCGAGAGCAGCGGGGGGTTCATGGGCCGGGCTCCAGGTGGCAGGCCTTGCTGTGCCTGTCACCGACCGGAACCAGCGAAGGCATCTGTTCCAGGCAACGTTCGAACACGTGCTCGCAGCGATCGGCAAACGGGCAGCCCGGCGGCAGGTTCTCCAGGTCCGGCGGCTGGCCGGGAATCGCCGGGAGATCGGTCCCCGGGTCCGTGGTCATGCTCGGCATCGAGCGCAGCAGCGCCTGGGTGTAGGGGTGGCGGGGGTTGCGGAAGATCTCGCGCACGGGTCCGGTTTCCACCACCCGGCCACCGTACATGATCATCACGCGGCTGCAGAGCCCGGCGACCACGGCGAGGTCATGCGTGATCAGCACGATCGAGGTGCGTGTGCGCTGCCGCAGGCCGTCGAGGAGCCTCAATACCTGTGACTGCACCGTGACATCCAGGGCCGTGGTCGGCTCGTCGGCGATGATGACCTCGGGCCCGCACAGGGTGGCCAGCGCGATCATCGCGCGCTGGCGCATCCCTCCGGACAGCTCGAACGGGTAGCTGGAGAAGCGTGCGGCGGCATCCGGGATGCGCACCCCCTCCAGCGCCTCGATCGCACGTGCGCGCGCCTCATTCCGGCCGAGCCTCCTGTGCCTGGCCAGCAGCTCGGTCATCTGGTTACCGATACGCATCGTCGGCGTCAGCGCCGACAGTGCATCCTGGAAGATCATCGAGATCCGGTTGCCGCGGATGCCGTCCAGGACCTTTCGCGGTGCGTTCAGGATTTCCTGGCCACGGAACCTGACCGAGCCGCCCGCCTCGCCGTTGTCTGCCAGCAGCCCGAGGGCGGCCATGAAGGTCTGGCTCTTGCCCGAGCCCGACTCACCCACGATACCCAGGCACTCCCCCTCGCCCAGCTCGAAGGAGAGGTCGTTCACCGCGGTGAGCACACCGTCATTCGTGTGGAAGCGGACGTTCAGCCCGCTGACGGCCAGTACCGGTGGCGCCATGCTCAGCGGTCCCGCGGATCCAGGGCGTCGCGCAGCCCGTCGCCGATGAAGTTGAAGCAGAACATCGTCAGCGCGAGCAGCGTGGCGGGGAAGGCGATGAGCCAGGGCGCGGAGTCCAGCTGGCCGGCGCCCTGGGAGATCAGCAGGCCCCAGCTGGTCAGTGGCTCCTGCACGCCGAGGCCGAGAAAGCTGAGATAGCTCTCGATCACGATATTGGTCGGGATCAGCAGCGTGACGTAGACGATGACGGGGCCCAGCACGTTGGGGATGATGTAGCGGCGCAGGATGACCGGCCTGGACAGGCCTATCGCGACGGCGGACTCGACGTACTCCCGGGTCTTGATCGCCAGCGTCTGGCCACGCACGATGCGCGACATCGTCAGCCATTCCACGGCGCCGATGGCCAGGAAGACCAGGTAGATGTTCCGCCCGAACACCGTCACCAGGATGATGATGAAGAACAGCAGGGGCAGTGAGTACAGCACGTCGACGAAGCGCATCATGAAGCCGTCGAGGCGGCCGCCAAAGAAGCCGGCGACCGCGCCGTAGGTGACGCCGATCAGCAGCGCCACCGCCGTAGTCATCACGCCGATCGTCAGCGAGATCCGGCCGCCATACCAGGTGCGGACGAACAGGTCGCGGCCGTTGGCATCGGTGCCGAACCAGTGCCAGTTCTCCAGCGTGGGGCCGATCAGGATGCTTTCCCAGTAGGTATCCTCGATCTCGTGCGGCCAGAACATGGGTACGAAGATCGACAGCAGCGCGATCAGGCACAGCAGCCAGATGCTGCCCATCGCCGCCCGGTTGCGGCGGAAGCGGCGCCAGGCCTGCTGCCACTGGGATTGCGAGACCTCACCGCGGGCGGCACGGCCCAGCGGGCCACTGCCCAGCGGCGGTGCCTTGGCTGCGCTCATCGGTATGACTTCCTGATGCGTGGGTCCAGCGCCGCCAGCGCGAGGTCGGCGAGCAGGTTCAGCACAATGATCATGCTGGCATAGATGATGACGACACCCATCACCAGCGGGTAGTCGCGGTTCAGCGCACCCTGCACGAAGTAGCGGCCGACGCCCGGCAGGTTGAAGATCAGCTCGATCACCAGCGAGCCCGTCATGATGCCGGCCAGTGCCGGGCCGAGATAGCTGACCAGCGGGATCGCTGCCGAGGGCAGCACGTGCCGCAGCACGATGCGTGTCTCGCTGAGTCCCTTGGCCCGCGCAGTGCGCACGAAGGGCGAGCGCAGGATTTCAAGCATGCCGCCGCGCATCAGGCGGGCGATGACCGCCACCTGGGGCAGCGCCAGCGCGGTCACTGGCAGCACCATGTTGCGCCAGGCGCCGCCGTCCCAGCCAGCCACGGGCAGCAGGCTCAGGTAGAGACCGAAGACCAGCGCGAGTATCGGCGCCACGACGAAGCTGGGTATCGCGATTCCGGTCATCGCCAGCGCCATGATCGAGTAGTCGACCACGCTGTTCTGGCGCAGCGCCGCGACTATGCCGCCGAGGCCCCCGACCAGCAGCGCGACCAGAATGGCGGCCAGTCCGAGCTGCAGGCTGACCGGAAGCCCGATCGCGACGAGCTCGGTCACGGTGAAGTCCTTGTAGACCAGCGAGGGCCCGAAGTCGCCCTGCAGCACGCCGCCCAGCCAGAGCCGGTACTGCTCGAGCAGCGGCTTGTCGAGGTCGTAGGCAGCCCGGATGTTCTCGAGAACCTCGGGCTCGAGGTCCGCCTCGGCGTCGAAGGGGCCACCGGGGGCCGCGCGCATCAGGAAGAAAGAGGCCGTCGCGATGATGAACAGCGTCGGCAGCGCGATCCCCAGTCTTCGCAAGCTGTAGGCCAGCATCCCTTCGCCCGTTCCCTCTCCCGTGCCCGATTATGCCTTGTGCGCGCCTGCACGGGTGCCGCGGCGGCGCTCCACCTGCAGGCGGCGGCCGATGCTGCCGGCAAGCCAGAGTGCCGGCAGCATGGCAAGGCTGCCGAGCAGGAACGGCGCATTCGGCGCGATCTGCCCGTACAGCGTGCCGGCGCCACCCTGGCCCACGAAGCGTGCCAGCGCACTGGCAGACTGGTAGGTGCCCAGGACGCGCCCGCGTTCGGAGGCGCCGGCGCGCTGTGACAGCAGGCTCTGCATGCTGGTCTGGAAGAAGGCCGTGCCGAAAGAGCCGATGGTCATCGCCAGCAGCAGGCTCCAGATGTCGAAGCTGAGCGCGAAGCCGAGCCAGCCCACCATCAGGCACAGCAGTGCCGTCTTCACCAGCGCGACCTCCCCGAAACGCCGTGCCAGCCAGCCCATTGCGAAAAACTGTATCAGCGACATCACGAGCCCGGTCCATGCGAGCATGAAACCCAGGGTCTGGGCGGTAAGTCCCAGCCGGTGGTTCGCCCACAGCGGAAAGATCGATTCCCTCACCGACAGGAAGACCAGCACCAGCGTGCCGACGAACAGCATCTGGCGGATCAGCGGCCGGCTGGCGATCTGGCGGAGGTCGGACAGCGTGTTCAGCGGGTTCATCCCGGAGCTGCCGCTGGGGCTGTCCGCGCGCCGGCTCTCTGGCAGGAAGAACAGGATGGCGAGGAAGGCGACGGCCGAGAAACCTGCCGCCGCGAGGGCCGGACGCAGCAGGTTCGCCTCGGCGATGCTGCCGCCACCGGCCAGCAGGCCGCCGATCGCCGGCCCGAGCACGAAGCCCAGCCCGAAGGCGGCGGAGATCTTGCCCAGTGCCGCAGCCCGCTCCTCGGCGGGCGTTACGTCGCTGATGTAGGCATAGGCAGTAGCGATGTTGGCCGAGGTCGCACCGCTCAGCACGCGTGAGGCCAGCAGCAGCAGGAGCGAGTCGGCAAAGCCCATCAGCAGGTAGGCGCCGACGTGGCCGGCCATGCTGGCCAGCAGCACCGGCTTGCGCCCGAACCGGTCGCTGAGCGCGCCCCAGAACGGGAGCGCGATCGACTGCGCGAGCGGGTGCGCGGCGATGATCAGCGTGATGAGTTCGGGCCGCGCGCCCAGCCGCTCCACGTAGAAGGGCACCAGCGGCATCAGGATGCCGAAGCCGACCAGGTCGATGAAGACCACGGTGAACAGGATGGGGATGGCCAGCGGTGGCCGTTTCGCAGGGGAGGTGGGCACGGCGCGGCAGATTATCATATTGTTATGATGTTCAGCCGAGGGGCGCCGCGGGGAAAGGATTCACGCCGCGACGAGTTCGCGAATGAATCCGCCCCCGTCCCGGAATTATGGCGGGCAAGAATCTCGTGCCGGATCCAGCTTAAGCTAGGCGGTATATCTTGAAGAGGAAGCACTGATGTCCGCGCCTGCACGCCACGCGTCCCCCCGCACCAGCCCGATCCGGACTGGCGAGGAATACATCGACAGCCTGCGAGGGCGCGGGCTGCAGGTCTGGCTGTTTGGGGAGAAGGTGGAGGAGCCGGTGGATCACCCGATGATCCGGCCCTCGATCAATGCTGTGGCTGAGACCTATGAGCTCGCACGCAGGAACCCGGAGCTCGGTACGGCGGTGTCACCCTACACCGGTGAGCGTGTGAACCGCTTCCTGCATATTGCGGGCAGCGCGGCCGACCTGGTGCAGCAGAACAAGATGCAGCGCCGATTGGGCCAGCTGACCGGCACCTGCTTCCAGCGCTGCGTGGGCATGGATGCGCTTAATGCGCTGCACTCCGTCACGTTCGAGATCGACGAGGCTCACGGCACCCCGTATCACGGGCGGTTCATCGCGTTCCTGGCCGAGACACAGCGCCAGGGGCTGGTCATCGGTGGCGCGATGACGGACGTCAAGGGGGACCGGGGAAAGGCGCCGCACCAGCAGTCGGACCCGGACCTCTACGTGCATGTGAGCCGGCGCTCGGAAGAGGGGGTCTGGATCCGCGGGGCGAAGGCGCACCAGACCGGCTGCCTGAACTCGCACTGGCTGCTCGTGATGCCGACGATCCGGCTGGGCCCTGAGGACCGCGACTATGCGATCGTGGGCGCGATTCCGGTGGATGCACCCGGGATCATGTATATCTACGGCCGCCAGTCCTGCGACACACGCAGCATGGAGGAAGGGAGCCTCGACAGCGGCAATGTCCACTATGCCGGCCAGGAGGCGATGATCATCTTCGACGACGTATTCATCCCGAACGAGCTGCTGTTCATGGACGGCGAGTACGAGTTCGCCGCGCTGCTGGTCGAGCGCTTCACCTGCTACCACCGGCGCAGCTATGTCTGCAAGTCAGGCGTCGGTGACGTGCTGATCGGGGCCGCGGCGGCCATCGCCGACTACAACGGTGTCGAGCGCGCGTCGCACATCCGCGAGAAGCTGGTCGAGATGACGCACCTGAACGAGACCATCTACGCGACCGGCATTGCGGCCAGCCACCAGTCCGTCGAGCTGAAGTCCGGTGCACACATCTGCGACGACATGCTGGCCAACGTCTGCAAGCACCACGTGACGAAGATGCCGTACGAGATCAGCCGGCTTGCGCAGGACCTTGCGGGCGGGCTGATGGTGACGATGCCCTCGGAGAAGGAGCTGCGCTCACCGGAGATCGGCGAGCTGGTGCGCAAGTACCTGGCCGGGCGCCCCGAGATCCCGACCGAGGACCGCCTGCGCGTGCTCCGCCTGATCGAGAACATGACGCTGGGCCGCAACGCGGTGGGATACCTCACCGAATCGATGCACGGCGCCGGCTCCCCGCAGGCCCAGCGCATCCAGATCGCCAGGCAGATGCAGCTGGACTTCAAGAAGCAGCTGGCGAGGACGCTGGCCGGCATCGAGCCGCAGGTGGTCGCCGAGATCAGCGAGGATCTGCAGGAATACATGGCGCGGGTGTTTCGCCCGGGGTAGAGGTGGTGCTGCTGGTGGCCGTGAGTATGGGTGTGGGGGGGGGGGGGGGTTTTGGGGGGGGTCGGGGGGGTGGGGGTTGTGGGTGGTGGGGTGGTGTTGGGTGGGGGGGGGGGGGGGGGGG
>JAFIFS010000088.1 GCA_020831895.1 Chromatiales bacterium | reverse complement strand
CCGCTCCCACAGGCAAGCCGCTCCCACAGGCAAGCCGCTCCCACAGGCAAGCCGCTCCCACAGGCAAGCCGCTCCCACAGGCAGGCTCCCTCCCACAGGCAGGCTCCCTCCCACAGGCAGGCTCCCTCCCACAGGCAGGCTCCCTCCCACAGGCAGGGCTCCCTCCCTGTGACCGACAGCACATTTCCCCCGAGCCGCGGTTGCCCCGGCTTCCCGTGCTATTTAACATCACGCAGGCTTTCCCGGCTTGGGGGGGCTGCCGGCTGTTTTGGGGCGCCGGTTTTTCCTTCGGCGGGAAGGGATCCGGATGAGGAGAGCAGGGAGAGTGTGGCTGCTGGCGGCGGCCTGGGTGCTGGGCTGGCAGCCCGCAGTCGCCCAGCTGAGCGCGGAGCAGCAGCGCCTGCTCCAGCAGCTGCCGGCCGAGGAGCGCAGCGCGCTGCTGCAGGGCAGGGGTGAGCCGCAGCGCACGGCTGAACGTCCCGAGTTCCCGGAACTGGTCAGACAGGACGCGGCCCGCGAGGCTGAGCGGCAGCGGGAGGCCGACGCCGCCCGGCGCATCGGTCCCGGCGATACGCTGGTCATCGAGTTCCGCCCTGACGAGGCGAGGCTGGAGCGCCTGGATTCCGCGCGGGCTGCACTGAACCGCGTGGCGGCTGGCCGCCTGGATGCGGGCAATCCCTACCGGCTCGACGAGCTTGGACGCGTGACGCTGCCGGGCATCGGCAGCATTGCGCTGGCCGGCCTGACCACCGGCGAAGCCCAGGTGCGCCTGGCGGCCGAGCAGGACCTGCGCGGCATCACCATCGGCATCACGCGCCTGCCGCTCGACCGCCTCGGGGTGGAGGGCCTGCGGCCCTTCGGCTATGAGCTGTTCGAGGGCGTCCCCACGACCTTTGCGCCAGTCAGCGACATCCCGGTGCCGGCCGACTACCGGCTCGGTCCCGGCGACGAGCTGCGCGTACAGCTCTTCGGCAACCGCAATGCCGAGTACCGGCTGCCGGTGTCGCGCGACCTTGCGATCAACTTTCCCGAGCTCGGGCCTGTCAGCGTCGGGGGGCTCACGTTCGACGAGGTGCGCGCCGAGCTCGAGCGCCGTGTCGGCGAACAGTTCATCGGCACGCGCCTGAGCGTCGCGCTGGGCGAGCTGCGCTCGATCCGGATCTTCGTGCTCGGTGACGTGCGCCGGCCCGGATCCTATACGGTGAGCTCGCTGGCGACGATGACCAACGCGCTGTTCTACAGCGGCGGCGTCGACCCGCGCGGCTCGCTGCGCCGGGTAGAACTCAAGCGCAACGGCGAGGTGGTGACGACGCTGGACCTCTACGACCTGCTGCTCGATGGCAACACGCGCGGCGACCGGCGCCTGCAGCCTGGCGACGTGATCTTCGTGCCCCCGGTCGGCGCACGCGTCGGCATCTCCGGTGAGGTCCGCCGGCCGGCGATCTACGAGCTCAGGGGCGAGGCGACGACGGCCGAGCTGCTGCGCTTCGCCGGCGGGCTGATGCCGCGCGGAGACTCGCGCGCCGTGCGCCTCGAGCGCCTGGACGACGCAGGCGCCCGCATCGTCGAGGAACTCGACATGAGCAGCGGCCCCGGCCGCATGGTGCGCCTGCGCGACGGTGACCTGCTGCGCATCCCATCCGCCGTCCAGCAGCTCGAGGGTGCCGTGGTACTCGAGGGCAACGTGTTCCGCCCGGGGGAATACCAGTGGCGCAGCGGCCTGCGCCTGACTGACCTGCTCGGCTCCAGCCGCGAACTCAAGCCTCGCAGCGACCTGCGTTACATCCTGATCCGCCGCGAGGTGGTGCCGAACGCCGAGATCCTGCTGTTCTCGATCGACTTGCAGGAGGCCTGGAACACGCCGGCCGACCCGCAGCGCAACCCGCCGCTGCTGCCGCGGGACACCGTCTACGTGTTCGACCGCGATGTCGGTCGCGAGCACATCACGCGCCGGCTGCGCGAGGAGCTCGCGCTGCAGACCGGGCCGGAGCGTCCGCTGCCGGTCGTGCGCATCGAGGGCCGCGTGCAGGCGCCGGGTGAATACCCGCTGGAGCCGGGCATGGCGGTCAGCGACCTGCTGCGTGCCGGCGGCGGCCTCCAGGACTCCGCCTTCCTGCGCGATGTCGAGCTGGTGCGTTACCAGGTCGTCGACGGAGAGGCACGTATCGCCGAGGTGCGCCGGCTGGACCTCGCGGCCATCCTTGCCGGCGGCCAGCCCGACGTGCTGCTGCAGCCCTCGGACTTCCTCAACGTGCGCCAGGTCTCCGGCTGGCGCGCCCAGGAAGTGATCGAGCTGGGTGGGGAAGTGCGTTTCCCGGGCGTCTACCCGTTCTCGCCCGGCGAGACGCTGGCCTCGGTGATCGAACGCGCCGGCGGCCTCACGGACCTTGCTGACCCGCGCGCGGCGATCTTCACCCGCCAGACACTGCGCGATCGCGAGCGCGAGCAGCTCGACGTGCTGGCCGCGCGCATCGAGTCCGACCTGGCCGCGCTTGCGCTGAGCGACCCGGACAACATCGAGGCCGTCAGCACCGGCCAGACGCTGCTGCGCCAGCTGCGCACCGCGCAGCCGACAGGCCGCCTGGTCATCGACCTCGAGGGACTGCTTGCCCAGCGCCGCGGGACAGACGTAAAGCTGCGCGCGGGCGACAGCCTGTTCATCCCGACCACCAGTCAGGAAGTGATGGTGCTGGGCGAGGTGCAGTTCTCGACCGCACACCTGCACCAGTCGGGCCTCAGCCGCGAGGATTACATCAACCGCAGCGGCGGGCTGACGGCCAAGGCTGACTCACGACGCATCTATGTCGTGCGGGCGAGCGGCGAGGTGGTGGCCGGAAACTCGCGCGCGATGGCGCGACGAGGGGGCATCGAGCCGGGCGACACGATCGTCGTGCCGCTGGACACCGAGCGCGTACGCCCGCTGGTGCTGTGGACCGGCGCGACGCAGATTATCTACCAACTGGCCATCGCAGCAGCGGCGGTCAACTCGTTTTGAGGCTTCCATGGCATCTCGTGTAGATGGGGAAATCAGCCTCGTTGATTTCTGGAGCATGCTCTGGAAGCAGAAATGGCTGGTGCTGGGATGTGTTCTTCTCTTTGGCGCCACATCGGTCATTTACGCTCTGGCGGCAACCCCGTGGTACCGTGCGGAGGTCCTGCTGGCCCCAGTCGAACCACGGCCCGGTCAGGCGCTTGACGGCCAACTCAGCGGCCTCGCGCAGCTGGCCGGCGTCAGCGTGGCTGGTGGAAACTCGGTGGAGGCGCTGGCGACCTTGCGGTCGCGCGCTTTTCTGCGGGAGTTCATTCAGGACAGGGGACTTCTGCTGACGCTACTCGCGGACTCGGGGAGGGCCCCCGGAGTGGATCCGGCACCCGGTAATGGCGGCTTCGATCTGGACATCCGTGACGCGACCAATCGCTTCCGTGAGCAGCTCCTCAGCGTGAGCGAGGATCGTCGAACTGGCCTCGTGAGTCTGTCGGTGGACTGGACTGATCCCGAGCTTGCAGCTGATTGGGCCCAGGATCTTGCCGAACGCCTGAATGCAAGGCTGAGAAAGCGTGCGCTAGAAGAGGCTGAATCCAACATAGCCTACCTGCAGCAGGAGCTGGCAGCGACGACTGTCGTGACGCTGCAGCAGAGCATCGGGCGCCTTCTCGAAGGTGAGCTTCAGACGTTCATGCTGGCTCGGGGGAGCAGTGAGTTTGCCTTCCGGGTCATCGATCCGGCGGAGGTACCCATGGAGCCTATCCGTCCCCGTCGCGCGCTGTTGTCGATCCTTGGTGTTTTTGTCGGGTTCATGGCCGGTGTATTGGCTGCCCTCTGTCTGAGCTTTGCTGAGGGCGCCAGGTCTCGGGCAGATTCCTGACAGCTGCGCGAAACCGGTTGCCAGATCCTTGCCAGCCCTCGCGCCCTGTCCTGGATGCCTTACTGAAGCCTGCAGGCTTGAAGCCGACGGCGAGGCATGCCCGGGGGGCAAGTGCCATGGCTCGTATGCGGTGGGTATGTCAACAGCGCTCTCTGAACATAGTGCATCTGCGGTAGACCGCCGGGCAGGACGATGATGGGGCGGTCCTCCTCCGAGAGTTCCCCAACCATGGGTCATGGTGGCGCTGCGGTGATCCTCAAGGGCGGGCTCGCCGGGCTCGCCATAAGGCTGGGAAGTGCTGCCCTGGTTGTTGTGGTGACCATCATCCTCGCCAGGTCACTGGGACCAGCAGGATTCGGCATCTACAGCTATATCTACGTGCTCATCACCCTGCTCACCATCCCCGCACAGTTTGGCGTGACGACAATAGTGGTCAGGGAAACTGCAAGAGCCCATGACGCCCGGGACTGGGGGCGCATGGTCGGAGTATGGCAGTGGGCCATGAGGCAGGGCATGATTCTTTGCGCGACAGTCATCAGCCTGCTGGGGATCGTGGCGTTTTTCATCAGGGATTCGCTCTCGGCGGAGCAGATGTGGACGCTGGGATGGGGCGCCATTCTTCTGCTGCTGCTTGCATTGGGCAATATCCGCTCGGCGATGCTGCGGGGCCTGCGCCGTGTCGTGCAGTCGCAGATCCCGGAATACCTGGTGCGACACCTCGTCTTCATACTGGTCCTGGCCTGCTTGTTGGTCTTCTCCGGGCCTGATTCCATCACGCCCTCCCGCGTCATGAGCGGACATGTGGCAGCAGCCGCCCTTGCGTTCCTTCTGGGCGCCTGGATGCTGGTCAAGGCGCGGCCGGTCGAGATCCAGGGCAACGCAGTGCAGGCAGTCTCTGAAGGCCGGGCCTGGATCCAGAGTGCGATTCCGATGGGTGTGGTGTCGGGCATGCCCCTGCTCAACAAGCATGTTGATCTCATGATTCTGGGCCTGCTGGCGGGCCCTGAGGAGGTCGGGATCTATCGTGTGGCAGCCCAGATAGTACTGCTGGTGGCCCTGCCAGTGACGGCAGTCAACCTGGCATTGTCCCCTCACGTCGCAAGAGCCTACGCTGGCGGCAGGACCGCGGAAATCCAGCAGTTGAGCTCTATCGGAACCACGTTGGCATTTGCATGCGCGCTGGCAGCCACTGCGGCAATCTACCTGCTGGGGGAGCCTGGCATCAGGGTGCTTTTCGGCGGCGAGTATCTCGGCGCCTATCAGCCGATGGTGGTCCTGGCGATCGGGCAGGTGCTTTTTGCTGCATGTGGTTCGGCTGCTGTCGTCTCCAACATGATGGGTCAGGAACGAGGGGCGGCATCGATCTTCGTTCTGGCGATTGTCGGTAATGTGATTCTCAACTGGATCCTGATCCCGAGATACGGCATCGTCGGTGCTGCAGTCTCGACATCGGCCAGTCTCTTCCTTTGCGGGATCGCACTCTGCCTGTGGCTGCTCCTGCGAAAAAAAGTGGATACCAGCGTCGTGAGCGCCTCACTCCTGGCGGCCAGCTGGGTCAGAAGAGCGGCAAGTCCGCGCCCATGGCGTGCGGAGTGACATGAAGCAAGTCGCGAGAATCATCGAGCTGGTAGGTGCACCGGGAGCTGGCAAGAGCACCGCGCTTCGCGGCATTTCGAAGCAGAGAGGCCTGGCTTCAGCTGACCGAGTGCTCCGCCGTGCGGCTGGATCATGGGCATGTGACGAATTTCTGGGAGGAGTGCGCTGGCCCGGCCTCCTTCTTGGCAGCGGCCTCGTTCTGCGCTACTACATGAGCCGGCGAAGGTCCCTGATCAGGCAGGGACAGGCCAGCAGCGGTCCAGCCACTGAAATGGTGACGTCCTGGATCGCGCGCGCCGCAGCATCGGGAGGGATGTCAGCTGTGCGCATGCTGGAGCATACCAATGCACTCATTGACGTGATGGGCACAGACGTGCTGCTCCGGACCTTCACACGCAGGACCGGGGATCCCGTTGTTGTGGACGAGCACTGGGTCCAGCTTCTGGGGTTCTCCCTCAATCTTGGAGAAAGGGAACAGTGGGCCACCTGGGCGCGCAACGTCTGCGACAAGGTGGCGCTGCCGCAAAGGGTGGTTTGGCTTTGCAATGCACACGGTGAAAGCGAGCAGAGACAGAGACAGAGACAGCGGGTTGCGATGATGCTGGCAGATGTTGGCGACATTGCCACGCAGGTCCAGCTTCTCGAGGACAGGTTCTCCGACCTGGTGGTCTGCCTGCGCGACAAAGGGGTTGATGTTCGCACCGTAGATGCGTCGAAAGCACGAGAGGATCTGGCCGGGGAGGTCATGGAAGCATGCCTGGCGAGGCCATAGACATGCCAGCAGAGCACGCCAACCCTGGGTTCGGGGCGGTCCCGATTGCGATGAGGCAGGGTCTCACGCTGCGATTTTCTGCCGCCGATCGCCTGGCTCTAGGCGGGGTGCTGTGCCTGTATGTCGCTTTCTGGCCGTTGGTTTCCGGTGAGCAGTGGTTTCTTCAGTGGGTCATGAATGCCACATTGCTTCTGATGTTGCTTGCATTCGTTTTCGCTGCCGGGACTGCTATTCCCCAGCTGAGGATGACCAAGGTCGAGTGGCTGGTGGCCTGTTGCACCGCCTTGCTTTCGCTGTGGATGATGCTCAGCGAGCTGGTACGCCTTGATGATCCAGCGCGACTTGTGCGTGCCCTGACCTTCCTCGCGCCCGTGTTTATTCTGGTTCTTGCGGCGATTGATCGGACCCGGCCACTGATTGCGCCCCAGCTGCTCATGCCTCTCGTCCTCATTGCGATTGTGGTCAATGCATTCTTCACTTTCGTCATGAGTGCCTTCGACCAGAGACTTGGGAAGTTCGACGGCGTGGTGCCGGGTTTCACGCTCTCCTCAAACTCGCTGTCAATATATCTCGTGATGTCCGTGGTTGTGCCAGCCTGGATGTACTACGCGGCATTCAGAAAAAACCTTCTGGCGGTCGCTCTCATCAGCCTGCTCCCCCTTGCGCATTTCTCGAAGATCCACCTGGTGGCATATGTCGCTGCCTTCGTTCTTGCCTATGCCTTCGTTCAGCGGCAGATGCTCAAGGTCGCTCTTCTCCTTCTGGCGGGCGTGGCGCTGTTCGTTGTTCTTGGCGCCTATGCTGCGGAACTGAGCGCGCTGGTGCCAGACGATCTTCAGCGCTCGGTTGGACGTGTCGTGCTTGGCCTGGGTGTATTCCACTCGGTTATTGTTGAAGGGACGTTGTACGAACCGCTTGCGCTGATCGGCGAGATCGGTGATCCGAGACGCGAATGGATCTATTCTGTGCTTCTCGCAAACCTCGGAGATTTCGTGTTATTCGGCTGGTCAAGCACGGAGCAGGCCCGGATGCTTGGCGGAGCCGATGTTCATAGTACGTTCATCTGGCTGGCCGCAGGATACGGTTTTCTCGGTCCGTTGCTCTTCACGCTGGCCCTCTGTTCTCCGGCGCTGGACTGGCGGCTTCGGCGCGCTTGGCGGTTCATACTGCTTTTCGTCATCGCCTACTTCATGTTCAGGGGGATCTTTATTTCATACGACCCGGTCCGTGCGCTTGTCTTTGTATGCCTGGTGTATGTCATTGGTCGTGCGCAGATGTCTGGGGAAGCCCGCGATTCGGCCCTGCAGTGACTGTGAAGATTGAGATCATCATATCGACCTACGGCGAGAGGTTGCGGAACGTCGAGCGGCAGCTGCTCGAAAAGGCGCCGTGGCTTTGCTATCTGATTGTCCACCAGGCCGGGCCGGAGTCTGGCGGGCATGGCGCCCTGCCGAGGTTCATCGCCGAAAGAGACGACGTCCGTTACCTGGGCTGCAGGAGCAAGGGGCTTCCACTCAGCAGGAATACCGGTGTTTCCATGGCTGTAGGGGACATCCTGCTGCCGACAGACGATGATGTGACGTTTTTCGCTGAGGGTCTCCTGCGGCTGCGCGAGTGTTTCGAGGCGGACAGGCGGGCAGACATCATCACTTTCCGGGCCGCGACGGATTCCGGTGGCTTCCAGAAACATTATGCGTCTGAAAGCTTCGTTCACGGACGACGAAGCCTCCTGAGCGTCACATCGATTGAAGTTGCCATCAGGCGTTCTGCGTTGGAGGGCCTCGACCTGCGCTGGGATGAGGACTTCGGGCTGGGTGCAAGGTATGGCGGTGGACTGGAGAACGTGTTTCTTTCCGATGCCTTTCGAAAAGGTGCCAGGGCCATCTATCAGCCCGTAACCATTGTCTCGCATGCAGTAGAGCACTCTGGCAGGAACCTGGACTATGGCAGCGCATTCGTGAAAGGTGCCATGTTCGGCCGGATATTCGGTTTCTCGGCGCCATTGTTCTGTGCAGCTTTCGTTGTCAGGAAGGCCATGCGGCGCGAGCTCAGAATCGGTGCGGGCAGGTATTTCCTGGGAATGCTGCGTGGCCTGTGGGACTTCGCCGGCATTTTTCGCCGCCGCCGGCCCGTGTGATGGGCTCAGCCGCAGCCGTGAGGATATCGGAAGGTGCGCTGGCGCAGGCACCGTGCGATGGGCAGGAGAGAGGGGATGTTATGAGTCAGGTCGAGCGCCGGGCTGGGCAGCTCGTGTCTGTGATAATGCCGGCCCACAACGCCGAGAGTACCCTGGATCATGCGATTCGCTCGGTTCGTGCACAGACCTACGAGGCCTGGGAGCTGCTGATCGTTGACGATCTGTCGTCGGACAGGACGGCGGATATTGCCCGGGATCATGCGGCCATAGATCCACGGGTGCAGCTTGTCAGGCTGGAGGAGAACAGAGGTCCGGCGGGAGCCCGCAACGCCGCGCTCGAGCGCGCCAAGGGCAGGTTCGTGGCGTTCCTGGATGCGGATGATTACTGGTTGCCAGCCAAGCTCACCCTGCAGGTGGAGTTCATGAGCCAGAACGACATCGGGTTTTCATACACGATGTATCGGCGGATACGGGCCGGGGACAGCGGGTCGGGACGGCTTATCGAATTGCCGAGCCGCCTCGTCTACGAGGACTTGCTCAAGAATACGGCGATCGCATGCTCGACGGCCATGATCGACCGTCAGAAAGCACCACCCATCGTGTTTCCGCTGATCCGGCATGAGGATTATGCGCTATGGCTCCGGCTGTTGAGGGAGGGCATGGTTGCCTATTGCCTGGCTGAAGATCTGGCCTGTTACAGGGAGTCCAGTAACTCGGTCTCGGGGAACAAGCTCAGGTCGGCGCTATGGGTCTGGAGGGTTTACAGGCAGGCTGAAGGCCTCACGGTTCCCAAGGCCGCCTGGTGCCTGACGAATTACGCCTGGAGGGCGGCCACCAGGTAGCGGTCCGTCAACTAGGGAAAGTCTTTTTCGGGGGCTGATTGGGGTCATGAGCAGAATCCTGGTGACTGGCAGCCGTGGCTATATAGGCCGGGCCCTGTGCACCCATCTGATGAATTGTGGGTTCTCGGTGACGGGGATGGCGCGTCGCAGTTCCGATGATTATGGCGAGGTCAGCCTTTTCCCGGTGATCCAGGCCGATCTGGCAGAACTCCATGCAGGGCCCGATGCTTTGCCGGCAGGCCTGGACGCGGTTGTTCACCTGGCGGGGCGGGCGCACGAGTCTGGAGAATCTCCCGGGGAAGCTGCCTATGTGCGGGACAATGTGCAGGCATCACGGCAGCTTGCCGAAGTGGCGATTCGAGCGGGCGTGCGACGCCTTGTGTTCGTGAGCTCGATTGGCGTGTATGGCCGCCGGCTCTCCGGTGGCGCTCTGGTCAACGAAGCAACATCGCCAGAGCCCGTTGAGATCTATGCGCAGTCCAAGCTTGCGGCAGAGCGACTGCTGGGTGAGCTCTTGCCCGCAGCGGGTGTCGAACTGGTGATCGTGCGACCAGCGCTGGTTGTCGGGGCTTATGCGCCAGGCAACCTCGCGCGTCTCGGCGCGCTGGCGCGGCGGGGGTGGCCGCTGCCCGTACCATGGGCCGATAACGCCCGGTCGTTCATCGGCCTGCGCAGTCTCGTCGATCTGCTGCGGGTCTGTCTCACTCATTCATCGGCAGCTGGCAGCCTGATCAATGCCACCGATCCGCAGCCCGTGAGTACTCGCGAAGTGATCACCTGGATCAGGGAAGGGATGGGCCGTCCGGCCCGGCTTGTCCGCCTGCCGGGTCGGCTGATGAGGTTGGGTGCTGCTGCCATTGGCCAGGCGGCGCTCCATGACAAACTGTTCGGAGACCTGCTTGTGGGCAGCACCCGGGCAAGAGAGGTTCTCGGGTGGCAGCCGGTCTGCGCTCTCCCTGACGAGTTCCGCGACCTCGGGCGTTCACTGGCATGATGATGATCGCGCTGGCTGCTGTCGTGGCCCTCGCATCCCTGCTGCTGACCCGCGCGCTGCGCCGGTATGCCCTGGCCAGGGGAATGCTCGACGTGCCAAACCGTCGCAGCTCTCACACTACAGCCACGCCGCGCGGTGGCGGCCTGGCGATCGTGGCGGTTGCCTGCGTGGTTATTGCCGGATCAGGTATGGCTGGCCTGCTGCCGTACCTGGTCGTGCTCGGATTGCTCGGGGGCGGGATTCCTATAGCGTTGATCGGCTATCTGGATGATCGGCTTGGGCTTGCTGCTACTCAGCGCCTGTTGGTGCACCTGCTGGCCTCGGCCTGGCTGGTGGCCTGCGCCCTGTGGCTGAACCCCCTGTTGTTCGGAGCCGGGTGGCTCGTCCCCTGGCTGCTGGCAGGCTTGGCGGTCCCCGCCGTCGCGTGGCTGGTGAACCTGTACAACTTCATGGATGGAATCGATGGGCTGGCTGGTCTGGAGGCGCTGAGCGTGGCCGCCGCAGCCGCGGCGCTTCTGGCCTGGCAGGGGGCGGAGGATCTGGCCCTGATCTGCATTGCCATTTCAGCTGCTTCCGCTGGTTTTCTTCGCTGGAACTGGCCGCCTGCGCAGATTTTCATGGGTGATGCTGGAAGTGGCTGGCTTGGCTTTGCTTTCGGCGGGCTGGTGCTTTTCAGCCTGGCTACTGGTGCCATGCCGGTATGGAGCTGGTTCATTCTGCTTGGCGTATTCGTCGTCGATGCCACAACGACGCTGATACGTCGACTGGCATCCGGCGAGCGGGTCGTCGAGGCGCATCGATCGCATGCCTATCAGCGTCTTGCCCGGCGATTCGGCAGCCATCGGCCAGTGACACTGGTCGTGGGGGCCATCAACGTGTTCTGGCTGCTTCCTCTCGCGGCACTGGCGGTGCGGGATCCGGCAAGCGGGCCGCTACTGCTGCTGCTGGCCTGGACGCCGATCCTGCTGGCCTGCATAGCTATAATGCGCAGCCTGCCCGCTGATTGAGTCACTGCCTTTGCCGCAGCAGGGGGATCCGCTTCACGTCTTCGAACACATCTCCTGCCCTTTGTGCGCTGTAGTGACTACAATCCCTCCAGCAAACCCCAGGCCGGCCGATACAGGGGCGGCAGGCCTGACGAGCCTTGGGGAGCAAGAACAACATGAACTGGAGACAGCTGCAGGGTCGCGCGGTCGCGCTGCCGCGGCCGGCCAAGCGCCTGATCACGCAGGGTGTCGATGCGGTACTGCTGCTGGTGGCGCTGGCGGCGGCGCTCGCGTTCACCGGGGCGGCGGGCGAGGTGTCGCTGGCGCTGGCCGGGGCGGGTGGTGTGCTGGTGCTGGCGGCCGGCCTGCCGCTGCTGGCGACACAGGGCTTTTATCGCGCGGTGATCCGCTTCGTCGGCAGCCGGCTGGCGCTGGCGGCGGCCTGGAGCATGACGCTGCTGGCCGGCCTGCTGATGCTCGCAGGCTGGGCCGGGGCCGGGCTTAAGCCGTCAGCGGCGGTGTCGGTCGCGCTGGTGTTCTGGGCCTTTGCCACGCTCGGCCTGGTCGGCAGCCGGCTGCTGATGCGCGCGGCGGTCAACCCGCAGCGCCGCGGCCTGGAGAACGTCGCGATTTATGGTGCCGGTGATGCCGGCGTACGGCTCAGCGCGGCCCTGCTGGCCGGACGCAGCTTCACGCCGATGGTCTTCGTCGACACGAACCCCAGGCTGGTCGGGCGCGCGATCAACGGGATCCCGGTGCATCACCCGGATGAGCTCGCGCGCCTGGTCGCGCCGCTTCGGCTCGAGCGGGTGCTGCTGGCGCTGCCCTCGGTCTCGCGCCGCCAGCGCCAGGCGATCATCAATCAGCTGGCGCCGCTGGCGGTCCACGTGCAGACCGTGCCCGACATTGGCGACCTGGTCTCGGGCAAGGCGCGCGTGGACGAGCTCAAGGAAGTCGAGGCGGTGGATCTGCTCGGCCGTGACCCGGTGCCGCCGGACCATGAACTGATGGCCAGCTGCATCCGCGGGCGCAGCGTGATGGTGACTGGGGCCGGTGGCTCGATTGGCTCGGAGCTCTGCCGGCAGATCATTCGGCTCGCGCCGCAGCGCCTGGTGCTGTTCGAGATCTCCGAGGCCGCGCTGTACCGCGTGGAGCACGAGCTCACGGAGCTGGCCGTAAGCGAGGGCGTCACCGTCGAGCTGGTGCCGCTGCTCGGCTCCGTGCATCACCGTGACCGGGTCGAGAGCGTGCTGCGGGCCTTCGATGTGCAGACGGTTTACCACGCAGCCGCGTACAAGCACGTGCCCATGGTCGAGTACAACATGGTCGAGGGTGTGCACAACAACGTTATCGGCACCTGGCACAGCGCCGAGGCGGCGCTGGACGCGGGGGTCGAGCACTTCGTGCTGATCTCGACCGACAAGGCGGTCAGCCCGGTCAACGTGATGGGCGCGACCAAGCGCATGGCGGAGCTGGTCCTGCAGGGCCTGGCCCAGCGGGGCGGGCGCACGCGCTTCTCGATGGTGCGCTTCGGCAACGTGCTGGAGTCCTCGGGCTCGGTCGTTCCGCTGTTCCGCGAGCAGATCCGGCGCGGCGGCCCGGTCACGGTCACGCATCCGGAGATCATCCGCTACTTCATGACCATCCCGGAGGCGGCGCAGCTGGTGCTGCAGGCAAGCGCAATGAGCACGGGTGGTGACGTGTTCGTGCTGGAGATGGGCAGCCCGGTGCGCATCGACGAGCTTGCGCGGCGCATGATCCACCTGATGGGTCTGACGGTGCGCGATGCCTCAAACCCGGCCGGCGACATCGCGATCGAGTACACGGGCCTGCGCCCGGCCGAGAAGCTCTATGAGGAGCTGCTGATCGGCACAAACGTGACCGGCACTCAGCACCCGATGATCATGCGCGCGATGGAGCAGTCCCTGCCCTGGGGCCGCGTGCACGCAGCCCTGCAGCAGATGCTGGCCGCTGCGCGCGCGTTCGACTGCGAGCGCATGCGCGCGCTGCTGCTCGAGCACGTGGACGGCTACCGACCCGCCAACGGGGTCGACGACCGCGTGTGGCAGGCCACGCGCAAGACAATTCCCAGGCCCGCTGCCACCGTCACGCCAATTACGCGACGGGCATCGCCTCTGTAGGAGCGGATTTATCCGCGAATCTTCTGTTTCTTGTTGAGTGCCAGAGTTGTTCGCGGCTGAAGCCGCTCCCACACGACGCCCCGCTGCCCTCAGGAGAGGGGCTGCGGCACCCAGTCGCTGTGCAGGGCGACGCGCAGCATGATGCGGGGTTCGGTATAGTCGACGTTGGGGCTGTGCTGCACACAGCGGTTGTCCCATAGCATCAGGGTCTTGTTGTACCAGCGCACGCGGCACTGGAACCGGTCCTGCAGCGAGTGCTCCTTCAGCATGTCGAGAATCGGCCGGCTTTCATGCGGGTGCAGCCCCTTGATCGCCGTCGTCCACGCCTTGTTGATGAACAGCATCGGCCGCCCGGTCTCGGGATGCGTCGTCACCAGCGGGTGCTCCACCTGCGGGAACTTCTTGCGCATCATCGCCAGCCGCTCCAGCGCCTCGACCTGCGAAATCGCGAAATGGCCCGAGTTCATGCCGTACTGGAGCACGTCGTGGATCGCGAGCTTGTCCTTCAGGAAGTCCTTCATGGGTTCGGACAGGTACTCGTAGGCCAGGTAGCTCGAGGAGAACAGCGTATCGCCACCGGCCCTGGGCACTTCCAGCGCGTAAAGCATGGCGCCCAGGCTCGGGTTCTTCTGGTAGCTGTGGTCCATGTGCCAGCCCAGGTTCTGGGTGGAGAGCTTCTTCTGGCCACCGGCGCCCCTGAAGAAGTAGACGCCCGGCGTCTTCGTCTTGTTGGGCAGGAAAGGTTCGTCCTCGAGCCTGGCGAAACGCTGACCGAATGCGGCGAAGGAGGCCTCGTCCAGCTCCTGGTCGCGAAACACGACGACCGAGTAGTCGAGGAACGCCTGGTACACAGCCGCATACTCGCTATCGGACAGGTGCGCTACGTCGACGCCGTGGATCTCGCAGCCGAGCGCTCCCGTCAGCGGCCTGATATCGAGCGTACCGGCCTGTGCCAGTGGCTGGGGGCTGGACATGGCGACCTCCTGAGGATTCAGGCCAGCGAGAACCTATTGGTCATGAAACTATAACAATAGGGGGCCTGGCGCAAGGTCGTCCGCCCGCAGCCTTGCAGCCTGTTGTGTAAAGCCACAGACTTACCTGATGGCAGCAAGATCGCTGTCGCCAGCAGGGGTTCACAACGATGCAGATCTCTTCCGCTGCGCGCCGCGGCGCGCTGGCCCTTGGCGTGGCCGCCGCCCTTGGCGCTGGCCAGGCGCAGGCGTCCTCGGACAACCAGTTCTATGGCGGCGTATTGATCACTTTCGGCGCTGACCAGGTGGTCCGCCCGCTGCTGCAGGTGGGGTTCCGGCAAGCCTCGGTGAAGCAGGACGGGGACGCCGACGGCTGGGACCTCAGCCTGACCGCGGGCCTTGAAGGCCTCGAGAGCCTGCGTCTTGCCGGCCACAAGGGCAGCCGCTGCACCCAGGGCGAGATCACCGGCGGTTTCAACTTCCGCGAGAACTCGCTGCTGTTTGGCTTCGGCGTGCAGTCAAACTACATTCGCACGGGCCTGGACGTGATGCTGGCCGGCGAAGGTGGCCTGTCGCCCTACCTGGGCGCAAACAGCATCGGCTGCTACGACCGCCAGCGCACGGTGGCCCCGGAAGATCCTAATGGCTACGGCGGGCTCAACGGCTACGGCGGCATTCCGCAGCTCTGATCACTTCCGGGGGGGGGGGGGCGGGGGGGGGGGGCGGGGGCGGGGGGGCCGCGACTCGGGTGGGGGGGGGGGGGGGGGGGGGG
>JAFIFS010000087.1 GCA_020831895.1 Chromatiales bacterium | reverse complement strand
GTGGGAGCGAATTCATTCGCGAACTCTTGCCCTCATTGGGCATGGTCCTGAAAAACTTCGCGAATGAATTCGCTCCCACACTGGATTCCCTCCCACAGCGGGATGGCGATTCAGGTCGCTTCTGCTTCCCGCCCGGTCCGGCGGCCGCGCGCGTGCCACCAGGCAGAGACGTTCTCCTGGATCATCAGCATGCAGGGGGTCATCAGCAGCGTCAGCGCGGTGGCGAAGATCAGGCCGCCTGAGATCACCGCGGCCATCAGCTCCCACCAGGCCGTGCCGGGGCCGCCGAAGTACATGTCGCGGGCGGCGAAGTCGATGTTGAGCGCAATGGCCATCGGGAACAGGCCGAGCACCGTCGTGCCGGTGGTCAGCAGCACGGGGCGCAGGCGCTGGGCGCCTGTGCGCATGATGGCCTCGCGCACGGCCATGCCTGATGCACGCAGGTTGTTGTAGGTATCGATCAGCACGATGTTGTTGTTCACGACGATGCCGGCCAGCGCGATGATGCCGATACCGCAGGCCATCAGCACGAAGGGCTTCATGCTGACCATGAGCCCCAGCAGCACGCCGCCGGTCGCGAAAATGATCGCTGTCAGGATCAGCAGCGCCTGGTAGATGCTGTTGAACTGCGCGAGCAGGATCATCGCGATCAGGCCCAGCGCGATGAGGAACGCGCGGCCGAGGAACGCGACCGTGTCGGCCTCCTCCTGCGCGCTGCCCTTGAAACGCAGCTGTACACCCGGCGGCAGCTCGACATCGCCCATGCGCCGGCTGAACTCGCTCAGCACGGTCCCGAGTGGCACGCCGCGCTCGAGGTCGGCTTGCACCAGCATCGTGCGGCGTCCGTCGGTACGCACGATGGTCGGCATCGCGTCGGCCGCCTCGCGGGTGACGAAGGTCCCGATCGGCACGTTGCCCTGGGCGGTCGGGATCCGCAGCTCGGCCAGACGGTCCAGGCTGCGCTGCTCCGCCGGGAAGCGCACGCGGATATCGAGCTCGTCGTCTGCATCGTCCGGCCGGAACTCGCCTAGCTTGATCCCGTTGGTGACCAGCTGGACGATGTTGCCGACCAGCGCGATGTCGGCGCCGAACTTGGCGGCCTCCGCACGGTCCACACGCAGCAGCCACTCGATGCCAGGCAGCGGGCGCGTATCCTCGACGTTGAGTGCGCCGGGGACGCGCTCCAGCTCGGCGCGCACGACCTCCACGCCCTCCTGGATGGCATCCAGCGAGATACCGGAGACCTCGATGATGATCGGCTTGCCCTGAACGGGCCCTTCTTCCGGCAGGCGGGCCTCGATCTGCAGGCCGGCGATGTCAGCCGTCGCCCTGCGTACCTCGCGCATGATCTCGTTGGCGGTCGGGCGGACGCGCCAGTCGGCAAAGTTCAGCCGCACGGAGCCGATCTGGTCGGGCGGCGCGCCGGCCTGTACTGCACCGCTGCGTACGTACATGTCCCGTATGCCTGGAATCTCGAAGATACGATCCTCCACCTGGCGCACCAGGCGGTCCCGCTCCACGGCGGACAGGTCACCCATGGCCCGGATGTCCACCGAACCCTGCACCGGGTCGATCTCCGGGAACAGCCCGATGCCTCGGTGCAGCTGCCCATAGAGTGCGTAGATGCCGACCAGGACGGTGAAGAACGCCGCGACGACCTTGACCGGGTTGTCGACGCACCAGCCCATGATGCGCACGTAGGCGCCCGTCAGGCCGGTGGCCTCGTTGAGGTCGCCGTTCTCGCAGACCGCCAGCGTGCGCATCGCCTTCTCGTTGTGGTGCGCGGCGCTGCCAATCATGCTGCCGAGCGCGGGCACGAACATCAGCGCCATCAGGAGCGAGGCCGTCAGCGTGGCCATCAGGGTCAGGGGCAGGAAGAACAGGAAGTTGCCGGTGAGTCCGGGCCAGAACAGCAGCGGCAGGAAGGCCGCGAGCGTAGTTACCGTCGCGGTGATCACCGGCCAGGCCATGCGTTGCGCGGCCTCGCGGTAGGCATCGGCCCGCGGCAGGCCCTCGGCCATCTTACGGTCCGCCAGCTCGGTGACGACGATGGAGCCGTCCACCAGCAGTCCGACCGACATGATCAGGCCGAACAGCACCACCATGTTGATCGTCAGCCCACCGAGGTCGAGGAACAGGAAGGCAGCCACCATCGAGCCCGGGATCGCGAGCCCGACCAGTATCGCGCTGCGGATGCCCAGTATCGCGATCAGGCTGATGACGACGAGCACGATGGCCGTGCCGACGCTGTCGACCAGGTTGCTGATGTTGCTGCGGATGAAGATCGACTTGTCGCGTGAGTAGTTGAGCTGAATGCCCGGCGGCCAGAACTGCTGCGCCTCGGCCACGACCTGCTTCACCTGGTCGGAGGTCGCCAGCACGTTGGCGCCGCTGCTGTTGATCACTTCCAGTGTCAGCGCGGGCTCCCCGTTCAGCCTGGCGAAGCTGTCGGCATCCCTGAAGTTGCGCCTGACCGAGGCGACATCGCGGAACAGCACGACGGTCTGGCCGTCCGTCTTGATCGGCATGTTCAGCACGTCGTCGGGTGATTCGATGATGCCCGGGACCTTGACCGGGAAGCGGCCCTGCTCAGCCTCCAGCGAGCCTGCGGCAATCAGACGGTTGTTGCGCTCGACGAACGCCAGCACGTCCACGGGCGAGAGGCCCATAGACTCCATCAGCAGGGGGTCGACGATGATCTCGAGCTGCTCCTCGCGCACGCCGACCAGGTCCACCTCCAGCACGCCGGGCACGTTCTCGATGCGTTCGCGCAGGTCGCGTGCAATGGCGGCCAGGGTGCGCTCGGGCGCGCGCCCCCCAATGTTGAGCACCATCATCGGGTCAAAGCGCGAGAACCTGATTTCGTTGACGCGAGGCTCCTCGGCATCGGCCGGGAGCTTCGCCTTGCCGGTGGCCACCCGGTCCCGGACGTCCTGCAGCGCGATCATCACGTCTATCGTGGGGTCCAGCTCCAGCGTGATCGTCGCGCGGCCCTCGCGAGCCGAGGAGACCATCTCGCGCAGCCCGGGCAGCGTGCGCAGCTCCTGCTCCATGGGACGGACCAGCAGGCGCTCGGAGTCCAGCGGTGAGGCCCCCTCCAGCGTCATCGACACGGTGATGAAGGGGAGCTCGATGTCTGGCTCGAACTCCTTAGGCATGTTGACGTAGGAGAGGATGCCGGCGATCACCAGCACCAGATAGGCGACGAGGACAGTGCGACTGCGGCTGACCGCCGCATTGACTGCGGAGATCATTGGGGGCGCTCCGCCAGGGCGGTGTCCGGCTCGACCCAGGACGGTGCAACGCGCTGGCCGGTGGATGCGAAGCCCTGGCCTACGACGATGACGTTAGCAGCCTTGGGCAGCCCCGCCACCCAGACGTGGGCGGCTTCGGAGCGGACGATCTCCACCTCGTTGAACACCACCTCGTAGTCGTCATTGATCGTCTTGACCCCGATCCGGCCGTCGGAGTCCAGCGTCAGGAGCGAGGGTGCCAGGCGATGAGCCAGGCGTTCCCCGACCGGGATACGCATTTCGGCCGTGACGCCGGATGGCAGCCTGCCGTCCGGATTGGGAATCTCGAGCTCGATGCGGAACGTGCGCGTCGCCTCCTCGGCTACCGGGGCAATGAAGCGGATCACGCCGCGTGCTTCCTGGCCCGTGATCAGCTTTGCGCTGGCTGCAGCACCGACGGAGAGCCCGCCGGCCTCGCGCTCGGTCACGCTGCCGGTGACGATGATGCTCGTGTTGTCCACCCAGGTTGCCACCACGTCTCCGGCGCGAACGAAGTCGCCTATCTCGACGAAGCGATCCAGCAGCACGCCGGTGAAAGGCGTGCGAATCTCGCGGTTGGCGAGGTCCAGTTCGGCGCGCGTCAGCTCGGCGCGGGATGCCTCGAGCCGTGCCTCGGTCTCGGCCAGCTGCGTGCGCGAGACAAAGCCACTCTCCCTAAGGGACAGCTGGCCGCGCAGGGCCTCCTCGTGCAGCCGGATCTCGGCCTCTACCTGCGCCAGGCGCGCGGCGCGGTCCCTGAGGTCAAGCCGCAGCAGGGCCTTGCCCTCTCCAGCCCGCTCGCCGCGGCCGAGCCCTATGTACTCGACGCGACCGTCGGTCTCGGCCCTGAGCTCGACCGTCCGCGCCGGGGCGCTGCGGCCGAATACGGTGACCCACTGGCCTACCAGCTCGGCTTCCTGGGCCCGGACCTGAACCGGCAGCGCTTCAAGATCGATCTGCGGAGCGGTGACTCGCGCCACGGCAGGTGTCGGAGTCTCGTCGAGACTGCGGCCGATCATGCCGGATGCCAGCCAGGCGACCAGCGCCAGGCCGATCAGAAGCGAAATGATCCAGGGCCGACTCGAGATCGCGCTTGCTAGCTTCATAGGGAAATTTACTCGGAGGGCCGGCTGCAGCCGGCGTATTCGGAACAAGAACGACACTAATGTATCCAGCACTTCGTTGCCTGAGAATGACGGTTTGCCGCAAAGTTCCGGTGAATCCCGCGGGCGTAGCGCCTGACCGGCCGGGCGCACTTGTAAAATCCTTTGAAATCAGTGGCCTGTGTCCGGGCCCGCCCGCTGGTTGCAGCCTTCGGGGCTTTGTAACTTTGTGTAACCACCGGGCAGCTGGGCGCATCGGCTGCAGTTCCTGCGCCGTGCATGCGCGGCGTGACGGCCTGGCCACAGCAGGCGCATTCTTGCCGAAACCCGGGCATCGCCCCGACGAGGCCGCTGCCGGGCGGCTTTACCTGCGCGGCTGAATTCGCGATGCTTGACCGCTGGACTGGATGGCCTCACCGGATGGATCTCGGGAACCTGCTCCGCCACCGTAAAGACTGGTCGCTGCTGCTGGCAGCCGCGCTGCTTTCCTTCCCTGCGGCGCTGCCGCAGGCCTCAGTACTGCGCGTGGCGCAGCTCTCGGGTGAGCTGCTGGTTCCGGCCACCCCCAGCGTGCAGGAAGCGGCGCTGACCGAGGAACCCGCCACCACCAGGGGCGGACGCGAGGCGATGTCCGAGCCCCGCCCGCTGGAGCTGGTCGCGCCGGCGTATCCCGCGCGGGCGCAGCGCCTGCAGCTGGACGGCCGGGTGGTTGTCTGCTTTACCGTGAACGAGTCCGGCGAAGTCGCTCAGCCCGCCGTGGTTTCGAGCACGGACTCGCTGTTCAATGCACCGGTGCTCGAGGCTATCTCGGCCTCGCGATTTGTCCCCGCGCACAGCGAAGACGGCCGACCTGTCAAGTCGACAGCCTGCCGGACATACCGTTTCGTCGCTCGCTGAGGCGAAGGGCTCAGTACGGGGCCTGACCCGCCTCGACAACCTGGACGATTCGCGCCCGCTCTTCCGGCGCATGCGGGTCGAACTCCCCCAGCCAGCGGTGACGGATGGTGCCCTCGCGGTCGATCAGTATGGACTCGGGGACGCCGATGGCGCGGAACGCCTCCATGACGGTCTGGTCGGGGTCCAGCAGGATCCTGAAGCCGATCTGCTGCTCGCCGATGAACTGCTCGACCTGGCCGCGCGCTGAGCCACGGTCGATGCTGGCACCGATGACGGTCAGGCCCTGGCTGCCGAACTCGTCCTGCAGCTCCTGCAGCGCCGGCATTTCGCGCAGGCAGGGGGCGCACCAGGTTGCCCAGATGTTGAGCAGCACGACTTGGCCACGGTAATCGGCGAGGCTCAGTGTCGTGCCGTCGAGCGACCTTGAAGACCAGTCCGGAGCGGGGTTGCCGGGCACCGGCTCAGCCGCTGCGGGCATCGTGGCCGGCACAGACTCATCCACAGGCGTATCCCCCGCGCAGGCGAGCAGCAGCAGGGCCGGGAGCAATCCTGCCATGCGGATCAGTGACCGCTGCTCAGCGCGCAAGCGCAAGCTCCAGCTGGGCCAGGCGCACGCGTTCGATTCCGTCCCGACTCTCGGTCCATGCGACCAGCACGCTGTCGTCGGACAGCACGGCGAGCTGCGGATGGGTGGCGCCGCGTGAATCCGGGACCTCCAGGCTGAAGCCCGGCTTTCCCGTGGCATCGAGGCGAGTCAGTACGATCACGCGCCGGCCGTCGGCAGCGACATTGGAGGCGACCAGGCTGCCCCCACCGGGCAGCAGGACGATGGCGGGATGGGCGACGCCCAGCGCGTCGCCACGCAGGACCGGCAACGGGGACGTGAAGCCGGAGGCGCCGGCTGGCAGCTGTGCGTACCAGATGCCCATGCGCTCCGGAACGCCGGTGTACCAGGTGACGTGCAGTGTGCCGCCGGCATCGGCAACAAGACCGGGGCCCGAGTGCGGGCAGCCGGGAAAGACCCAGCCGTCCTCGTGCACGCGGGTCACCTGGGCCGGGCCCACTCCGTTGCCCAGGCCGGGGATCGGGCCGATGACTGGGTCACGGACACTGCCAGGGAAGTTTTGCCGCCAGCCGCCCACGATGCCGCCGCCAGGCACAGGCACCAGCGAGATCCGGCAGCACGGACAGACCGTATCCGCAAGCCTGCGGTTCTGCGGCTCCCAGCTGGCGCCGAGATCCGGCGAGAACGCGGCATAGATCGTGGCGTCGCCATCGTGCGGGTCTGACGGATCCTCGTACTGTTCCGGTCTGCGCGCAGCCTCCGCCAAGGTCTCGCCGGCAGCGACGGCGCGGTCGAGCCTGCGCTGGTCGCGCTCGCGGCCGTCCAGCCAGGTCACGATGAGGCCCTGGTCGCCGTCCCAGGCGGCGCCGTGGAAGGTGTTGGCGCGCGGTGGCAGACCCTCGATGCGGATCGGGTCCTGGAGGGCTATCGCAGGGGACCAGCTCGCGCCACCGTCCGTGGAGCGCGAAAAGAGCAGGTCGCTCGCGCCGAAGCGCCGGCCCTCGGCGCGCATCCCGTTGTTCCAGATCAGTGCGACGACGCCCGGGGCAGCCACCATGCGCGGTGAGCCTTCGGCATGCGGCAGCACGGTGCCGGGCTGGTCGTTGACCCGGACCGGGGTGTCCAGGGCGCCCGGGGCACCTGCGGTCCGGCTGAAGTACAGGTCCCAGCGGCCGTCGCCGGCATCAGCGGCGAAGGCGAACAGGAGTTCGCCGGTCGCCGGATCGACCGCGATCGTCGGGTCGGCCGCCTGGGCGAAGCCTTCGAGGGCGGGCGGCGCAAGCACGGTAAGCGTGGGTTCCGGCGCCGGGCGCTCCGTGGCCGGGCTGCAGGCGGCCAGCGCGAATGCAGGGATGGGCAGCAGCAGTAAGCGGATGTTTCTCATGCGCCCGATCCTGCCACAGGGAGACCGCGGCGGGCCGGGGTGCGACAAGTTGCCGCGCCCCTCAGCGCACCGTCCTTCGCACCAGCACGGGTGCGCCGCGCCCGAGGCCCAGGCCTTCCGCCGCGCTGCCCTCGGCGCGGGCGATCTCCAGCACGTCGAAGGAGTTGACCAGCGCGAGATAGTCGCCCGGCTGGCTCTCACCGTAGGTGCGCCGCAGCGGCAGGCGATGGCCGCCGGCGAGGACTTCCACGACCCGCAGGCGGCGCAGCAGCGCGGCGTCGATGTTGGTGATCAGGTTGCCGAAGTTGTCGAGCGCGACCACCGTGCCGCGGATCTCGCCCTCGCCGGTTTCCGGCTCGTCGACCAGCGCCGGCATGATCTCGCCGGCGGGCGGTCCGGCCTCTTCCGGGCGCACGCGGCCGGCGGCAATGGCTGCTGCCAGCGGCGCGAAGATGTCGCGACCATGAAACGTGCTGCTGGGTTCCGGCCAGCCCTGCCGGCGGCGCCAGCTGTCGTCGAGCCGGTAGCAGTGCGCGGGCCGGGTCCCTAGCACCGGCGCGAGCAGCCCGTTGTCGGGGGCCAGGAAGACCTGGCCGGCGTGCGCGGCCACGAGGATCTGGCGGCCGGTGCCCACCCCGGGGTCGACGACGGCGACATGCACCGAGCCGGCCGGGAACCAGCGGTGCGAGCGCGCCAGCCAGAAACCGGCCTCGACCGGCCAGTGCACCGGGATGTCGTGGGTCAGGTCGATGATCTTTGCTGCGGGGTGATGGGCGAGGATCACGCCCTTCATCACGCCGACGAAGGGGCCCTTGTGTCCGAAGTCGGTGGTCAGCGTGATGATCGTCATCGTCCGGCCTCCGGGGTCGCTTGCCGTCGACAGGGGCCGCCCGTCAGGCGCTGGTCCCGATCTTCGCCCAGGTGTCGCGCAGCGTCACGCTGCGGTTGAAGACCGCCCGTCCGGGCGCATGATCCTTGCGGTCGGCGACGAAATAGCCGAGGCGCTCGAACTGGTACACATCCCCGGGTGCAGCGGTGGCCAGCGCTGGTTCGAGCAGTGCACCCTCGCGCACGGCGAGCGAGGCCGGATTGAGCCCGGCGCGGAAGTCTTCGTCCCGCGCCTCCGCGCGCTCGGTGGCGAGCAGCCGGTCGTAAAGCCGGACCTCGGCCTGCACTGCATGGCTGGCGCTGACCCAGTGGATCGTGCCCTTGACCTTGCGCTGCGACGCCGGGTTGTCGCTCCCGCTGCGCGATTCGAGGTCACAGCTGCAGCGGATCTCGACCACCTGGCCCGACTCATCCCTGATCACCTCGTCGCAGCGCACGATGTAGCCATGGCGCAGGCGCACCTCGCCGCCGGGCTTGAGCCTGTGGAACTTGCGCGGCGGGTCTTCCATGAAGTCGTCGCGTTCGATGTAGATCTCCCCGGTGAAGGGGATGCTGCGCTCGCCCAGGTCGCCGCGCTCCGGGTGATTCGGTGCCGTAAGCCACTCGACGTGGTCCTCTGGCCAGTTGTGCAGCACGACCTTCAGCGGATCCAGTACGGCGAGCGCTCGCGGTGCGTTCCGGTTCAGCTCGTCGCGCACGCAGGTTTCGAGCAGGCCCATCTCGATCTGGTGGTCCTTCTTCGTCACGCCGACGCGGCTGGCGAAGTCGCGCAGCGCGGCCGGTGGATAGCCGCGCCGGCGCATCCCGGCCACGGTAGGCATCCGGGGGTCATCCCAGCCGCTGACCTCGCCGGATTCGACCAGCGCGGCGAGCCTTCGCTTGCTGGTCACCGTGTAGGCGAGGTTGAGCCTGGAGAACTCGATCTGGCGCGGGCGCGAGGGCAGGTCGAGGTTGTCCAGTATCCACTCGTACAGCGGCCTGTGGTCCTCGAACTCCAGCGTGCACAGCGAGTGGGTGATGTGCTCGAGGGCGTCCGAGATCGTGTGCGCGAAGTCGTACATCGGGTAGATGCACCAGGCATCTCCGGTACGCTGGTGGTGGGCCTTGCGTATCCGGTAGAGCACGGGGTCGCGCAGGTTGATGTTGGGGGAGGCCATGTCGATCTTCGCGCGCAGCACGTGCTCACCGTCGGCGAACGCCCCGGCGCGCATGCGCGCGAACAGGTCCAGGTTCTCGGCGGGGCTGCGCGTGCGGCACGGGCTGTCGCGGCCGGGCTCGGTCAGCGTGCCGCGGTAGGCGCGGATCTCCTCGGGCGAGAGGCTGTCGACATAAGCCTTGCCCGACTCGATCAGCTGGATGGCGCAGCCGTGGATCTGCTCGAAGTAATCGGAGGCGTGGGTCAGCCGCGGGCCCCAGTCGAAGCCCAGCCAGCGCACCGCATCGACGATCGCCTCCTCGAAATGGGCGCTCTCCCTGAGCGGGTTGGTGTCATCCATGCGCAGGTAGCAGAGCCCGCCGAACTCCAGCGCGATGCCGAAGTTCAGGCAGATCGACTTCGCATGGCCTACATGCAGGTAGCCGTTGGGCTCCGGCGGGAAGCGCGTGACGACCTGGCCATGCTTGCCGCTGGCGAGGTCCGCGGCCACGATCTGCCGGATGAAGTCGCGCGGGGTTTCGGGGGTGTCGGTCATGCTGGTTGATGCTGCAGGGGGGTATGAGGGGGGTTACTCTGTGGGAGATTGTTTACTCTGTGGGAGCGAATTCATTCGCGAATAAATTCGCTCCCACAGCTGATGCTCCCACAGCTGATTTCCACACACCTGATTACCGCCTCAGATGCCCGTATGCCCTTCCTTCTCCAGGCGCGCCTCGGCCTCGGAGATGATGTCGCGGCGACGACCGAGCAGGAATGCGCCGGCAAAGCGGCCCATCGACTTGGCGGTGGTCAGCCAGGCGATCATCGCGCCCTGCTTCTCGCTGGCCAGCGCCTGCTCGGCCAGCCAGGGCGTGACGACATCGACCGTGTCGCCAAGGATGTTGAGGAAGCGCTTGGACTTTTCCCACTTGGCGGGGTCCTCGTTCTTCGAGGAGTAGATGAGCAGGTCGGTCACGACGATGCCTGGGCTCAGCGAGCCGATCAGCACCGGCGTGTCCTTGCACTCGGCGGCCACCGCAGCAGTGTAGTAGCGCAGCGCACGCTTGGTCGCGCCGTAGGTCGCGAGGCCAGGGCGCATCATGCCGTTGCTGCCGAAGCCCTCGAACATGTAGATCCGGCCGCGCCCGCCCTGCTTGAGCATGCCGGCCAGCGCGACCCGCGTACCGAACATCGTGCCCGTCAGGTTCGTGTCGACCGTGGCGGCGATCTGCTTCGGGTCCAGCTCCGCGGTCAGCCTGTTCTCGGTGGCCACTGCGGCGTTGTTGATCCACATGTCGATGCGGCCGAAGCGCTCGACACCGGCGTCCCAGACCGCCTGCACGGCGTCGAAGTCCCGCACGTCACAGGGCCGGCCGATCACCGGGCCATTGGGGCTCAGCTCCTCGACGGCGCGGTCGACTGCCTCCTGGCTGCGCCCGGTGACGACGACCTGGTGGCCGCGCTTCAGGAACTCGACGGCCAGGCCCTTGCCAATGCCGCGTGTGCTGCCGGTGATGACGATGGTCTGCGTGCTCATGGGCGTACTCCGTTGCTGTTCGCGGGCTTTGTCGCGAGGCGCTGGACATTAAGGGATGGCGCAGACAGTGTCCACCGTGATGCAGCGTGGATCGCTGTACATGTACGGATGGGAGGCCGGTGTGGCGCTGGTAGAATCTCGCGCGCCCGGCCGAATCCACCCGCCGGGGATGGAGGCCAGACATGAAGGAATTCCCGCTCACCCGTCGCCAGTTCATCCGCTCGGCCGCACTGGCCGGTGCCGCCGGCCCGCTGCTGCTCAACGGGCAGGCCCGCGCCGAGGACCTGCCGCGCCTGTCCGAGGACGACCCGGCGGCCCGCGCGTTACTGTACGTGCATGACGTCGCGGACCTCGACCTGAACAACCCGATGGCGGCCCGCTTCGAGCCCGGACAGGACTGTTCGAACTGCGTGTTCATCGAGGGTGACCCGGCCGCCGACTGGCGTCCCTGCACCTACTTCCCGGGCAAGCTGGTCAGCAACCGGGGCTGGTGCGCGATCTGGGCGCCCCAGGGCTGAACCCGGTCTTCGGTATCGCCGGCTTCAAGAATGCCGGCAAGACCACGCTGGTGGTGGACCTCGTGCGCGAGTTCACCCGGCGTGGTCTGCGCGTGGGCACCGTCAAGCACGCCCACCATGCCTTCGACATCGACCACCCCGGCAAGGACAGCTGGCTGCACCGCGAGGCCGGCGCGCGCGAGGTGATCGTTGCCTCGGCGCGCCGCTGGGCCCACGTGCGTGAGCTGGAGGAAGGCCCCGAGCCCGCGCTCGAAGAGCTGCTCGAACACCTCGGTCCGCTGGACCTGGTGCTGGTGGAAGGCTACAAGCGCGACGCGCACCCGAAGCTCGAAGTCAGGAGGCTGGAGACAGCCCGGGAGCCGCCGCTGTGCCTGCATGACGCCGGTATCCGCGCGATCGTCAGCGACGACCCGCATCCGGAGGTAGCGGTCCCGGTGCTGCCGCGCCGCGAGGTACCTGGAATCGCGGACTTTATCCTGCGCGCGCTAGGCATCCCGACCGCGCCTTAGGAGCGGCTTCAGCCGCGAACCAGGCCCGCGGCCTGTCTGCCCGGAAGATTCGCGAATGAATTCGCTCCCACAGCTGGAGCTCCCACAGCTGGAGCTTGGCTTGCCCCTGTGGGAGCGGCTTCAGCCGCGAACAACCCCCGGCCAGGCTCCCGAAAGGTTTGCGAACCAATGCTCTCCTACGCGGGCGGGAAGCTCAGCGACGCGACCTGTACCGGTGTCCCCGGCGCCACGTCGCCTTGGCCGGCCGGGAGCACCAGCCAGCCGTTGGCCTCGGCCAGCGGCCTGATCCGGAAGGATTCCTGTCCCTCGAGCAGCGCGACCCGGCGCTTGCCGCTGGCGTCCAGCGTGATGCGGGCCTTGCCGAAGAATGTCAGCCCCGGGCGGGCGCGAACGGGGCTGTCGGACAGCGCATACTCGCGCTCCTCCGGCGGCAGGCCGAGCATCTGGCGCAGCGCTGCCGCGACGAAGAACCTCAGGCCAACAGCCACCGCGATCGGGTTGCCGGGCAGGCCGAACAGCGGTGGGCCCTCCGGCAGCCGGGCAAACAGAACAGGCTTGCCCGGCCGGATTGCCAGCTTGTGCCAGACAGTCTCGGCGCCGAGCCTCGCCAGCGCGCCGGGGACGGCATCGAGACGCCCTGCCGATACACCGCCCGTGGTGATGACCAGGTCCGACTGGCTGGCCAGCCGGGCCACAGTGTCGGCAATCCGCCCCGGATCATCGTCCGCCCACGCGCGCTCGCTGATAGTGCACCCGGCCCGGGCCAGCCAGCTTGCCAGGTACGGTCCGTTGGAATCATTGATCTGGGCTGTCCTGCGCGCGTCGCCGAGTTCGCGGCCCGTCGTCAGCAGTCCGACACGGGCCGGCAGCCGCAGGCTGACTTCGCCGACCCCATGGGCCGCGAGCGCCATCAGCCGCTCGGGCGAAAGGGTCATGCCGGGGCCCGCCACAAGGTCACCGGTCGCGTAGTCCTCGCCCGCCCGGCGTACGTTGGCGCCCTGGCGGACCGGGGCGGTGAGCCGGATGCGCCGCGGGCGTCCGTCTGCATCGCGTTCGCAGCCGGACCGCTCCAGCGGCAGCACCGTGTCGCAGCCGGGCGGCAGTACCGCACCCGTCATGATCTCGATGGCTGCTCCGGGTGCTGCTTCGGGCAGCTCGGCCTGCCCGGCGACGACGCTGCCGCTGACCGCGAGTGCGACCGGCTGCGCCTCCGTGGCTGCGGCGCTGTCCGCCGCCCGGATAGCGAACCCATCCATCGCCGCGTTGTCGAATCCCGGGAGAGGACGGCCCGCGTGGACAGCTGCGGCAACGACCGCGCCGTGATGACTGCTTTCCAGCGACGCCAGCGGGATGCGGCTGACGGGCAGGTCGGGCACGTTGGCGCGGATCAGGCGCAGCGCCTCATCGGAACTGGTCAATGACACTGCTTGCCTCGCTGTTTGCTGCCGTCTAGCATCCCGGTCCGTTGCTGCGTGAGCAGTGACTATTGTCATCCCGGCGCGCATGCGCCGCCACTACGCTGGCAGGACCATGACGACAAGACCCGAAATCTGCAACCCGCTGGCCAGCTGTCGTCGGCGCGTCTTCGCGTCCATGGCGCATCCCTGATGAGCGAGCGGGTGATACTGGCTGCCGGCGCGAAGCCGCAGCCGCCGCGCAAGGTGGTGGACCGGCAGGTCGAACTCACGGCTGCGCTGCGCTGCCAGGCCTACGCGGCGTATTCCGAGCTGATGGGTTCCCCGCACGATATCGACCCGCAGGCGGGCTGCGCGGCGAAGGTCGGCCTGGGTGAATCACTGCCGCACGCGACGGGACTGGACGCACTGCTCGCGGAAGTCCGCGATGCCGACCTGGCCCGGCTTCGCCGCGAGTACAGCGGCCTGTTCGAGGTGGGCAGCGATGGCCCCCCGGTGCCGGTGCGCGAAGACCTGCAGACCGGGCAGCGGGGCAGCACGCGCGAGGAGATCGTGCGCTTCTACGAGTTCTTCGGCTACGAGCTTTCCGAGCGCTTTGCCTGGGCGCCGGACCACCTCTCCGTCGAACTTGAATTCATGCATTACCTCTGTTTCCGCGAGGCGGAGCAGGAGTCGAGCCGCACGGCCTGCCAGCTGGCCCAGCTGGACTTCAGCCGGCGCCACCTCGCGCGCTGGATTCCCCGTCTGCGACAGGCCACGGAGGAACAGGCGCCAGGGTCCCTGTATGCGCGTATCGTCGCAAGCCTCGATGATTTCGTTACCGGCGACCTGGCCTGGCAGCAGGCCACGGTAGTCGAGGACGATGAGCCCGGTGGATCAACCTCAACTGCAAGGGATGCAACATGATGAGCCAGGAGAACGCTGTCCGCCTGCCGCCCGTGAGGCGTCGCCTCATTACACTGTTCGCCTGTGCGGCATTCGCCGCCGGCGCGGCCCAGGCGGTAGCCGCTGATGCACCGCCGTCGAGCACGGGCTACAACCAGCACTGCCTCGTCTGCCACGGCCAGGACCTCGCGGGGGTGCCGAACCTGGGCGTTGGGCTGACGGATTCGGCCTTCGTGAGCAACCGCTCAATGGACGAGCTGGTCGAATTCCTGAAGGTGGGCCGGCTGCCCAACGACCCCGACAGCGTGGCCGGCATGGCAATGCCCGGCTTTGCCTGGATGTCCGAGGACGAGCTGATCGAGATTGCGCGCTTCATCCGCGAACCTCGCTAGGTACTATCCCGGATGGCCGCTTCGCGGACATCGCTCGGAGAATGCGGCCAATCCGAGCATGTCCGCCAGTATGTACCTGTCGCCAGCCAAGATTCCGTCGGAGGCCGCTGACCCGCGGGCCCCGTTCGAGCCCGCAGCGCACACGCTGCTGGTCGTGAATTCCCGTGCGGGGCCGCGGCGCAAGCTGACCAGGATGCTCGAGCGCGCGGGTTTTTCCACGCGCGAGTTCTCCAGCGCCGAAAAACTGCTGGCCGAGATCGACGAATTTGGCCGGTCCTGCTGTGTGATCACAGAGCAGGATCTTGTCGGCATCAGCGGCCTGGACATGCTGCGTGCGCTGCGTTCACGTCACCGCCAGGTGCCGGTGATCATGCTGGCCGACCAGGATGACGTTGCTCTGGCGGTTGCGGCCTTGCGCAGCAACGTCAGCGACTACCTCGCCCGGCCCTTCGCGGAGCGCGACCTGGTCGCACGGGTGCGCAACCTGCTGGCCACAGCCGGCCTCTAGGCGTATACCCGGTAACAGGCGCCTTCCTGCAGCGCCGGGCAGGCCCTGTTGAAAAGCTGATGACGGATTGTGCTGAGCCCGACTGGGTGACCGTGTACCGTTCCCGGCGGGCGGCTGCCTGTCATGAGCGCGCGCTGGTACTGCTGGCGATGGGCATTGCGCACCGTATCGACGACGGGAGTTTCGGCCAGCTCCGGCTCAGTGTGGCGCCCGAGGATGCAGCCGCCGCAATGGAGCAGCTGCGCCTGTACGAACGCGAGAACCCGCCCCGTCCGACACTGGTGGAGGCCTGGCGCCTGCGCGGCACGGGTATCCCGGGCATCATCGGCTACGCCCTCGTACTGCTGCTGGTCTTCGTCTTCGAGCAGCGGATGAGCTTCGGGGTGGACTGGCGCGTCGCCGGGATGGTCGACGGGCAGGCCGTGCGCGACGGCGAATGGTGGCGTCTGGCCACCGCACTGACACTGCATGCCGACCCTGGCCACCTGGCCGGCAACCTGGTGCTGGGCGCGATCATCGGCCTGTTCGTCGGCCAGGTGCTAGGCTCAGGCCTCGGCTGGTGCGCGATCCTGCTGGCGGCGATTGTCGGCAACGCGCTGAACGTCGCCGTCCAGGCCGAGACCCACCGCTCGCTGGGCGCCTCGACGGCTGTCTTTGCCGCGCTCGGCCTGTTCTCGGCCTGGGTATGGGTTATTCAGGTCCACAGCGGCAGCTGGGCCAGGCGCTGGGCACCGGTGGTCGCCGGCGCCGTGCTGCTTGCCTGGTTCGGTACGGGCGACGAGCGCACCGACATCGTCGCGCACCTGACTGGCTTCATCGCGGGCTTCGCCGCCGGCGTACTCATCGGCCGGCGTGACGCGCACCTGCAGATCTCTCCCGACCAGCAGCGCCTGCTCGGCATTCTCGCTCTGCTCGCCGTCGCCGCCTGTTGGTGGCTCGCTACCATTCCCTGGCGCCGGGGCTTTCCCGCCGTCTAGCCTGCCCGTTATGCTCGCGGGGTTGCCCGCAGTTGCAGGCTTACCCTCGCACGCAGAGCGTCCAGAGGTGCTGTCCGGTCACGCTGGTCCGGAATAGCGCCGCGTGAGCACGGTGCCCGAGCCTGTCGAATGCGCTGACCAACATCGCCTGCATGGCCATCGTGATACTGGCACTCTCGTTTCCGTGCAGCCTTTCCGTGAAGCGGGGCATAGAGTCGCCGCCTGGGTCGAGTGATGAAGTGAGGATACCGTGCTGCTGCGCCGACTGCTGACACGCCCCGAGGACAAGCTGCCTGTATCGACCTGCGTCGGCTACGGGGTTGGTCAGGTTGGTGGACAGATACTGCGCGATACCCCGGCGCTTATCCTGCCCATCTACATGACCACGGTACTGGGGATGGAGCCGGCGCTGGCGGGCCTGTCCATCGTGATCGCCAAGTGCTGGGCGGTTGCGGCAGACCCGCTGGCCGGCGTGATCTCCGACCGGTCAAGCAGCCGGTGGGGACGCCGGCGCCCGTTCATCCTCGCCGGCGGATTGCTGGCCGCGCTGAGTTTCCTGGTGCTCTTCCTGGCGCCAGGGCTGCAGGGCCAGGCTGCGCTGTTCGTCTACATGACGCTGGTCTACCTGATTCTGAACACGGGCTACTCGCTGTTCTCGGTGCCTTACCTGACGATGGCCTCGGAGATGACGCCCGACCCCAACGAGCGAACGACGCTGCTGTCGTTCCGCAACGCATTCCTTGGCGTGGGCCTGATCCTGGGCGGTGCGCTGGCGCCCAAGCTCGTCGCCTGGGTGGTCGCCGCCGGTGGCACGCCGGGCCAGGGTTACCAGGTCATGGGCCTGGTGATGGGTATCGCCATCGCGGCATCCACGCTCTGGCTCTTTTTCGGCACGCGCAGCGCTCCTGCGGCTGCACCGACCGAGGCCTCCGTGCCGCTGCTCGAACAGCTGCGCATTGCCTGGGCGAACAAGCCCTTCGTCGTGCTGATCACGGCCAACATCGTGCAGTACATCAGCGCCGGCATGAGCTATGCGGGCGGGTTCTTCTTCTTCGCTTACGCGTTGGGGCTGGGTTTCCGAGCCTTCGACGTGATCCCGATCTGGGTGATCATCATCTCGGTGTCCTCCATCGCCTCGATGCCCGCGCTGGTCTGGGCAGCCGCGCGCTTCGGGAAGATGACGGTCTACAAGTGGTGCCTGGTACTTTTCGCGCTCAGCATCCAGGCCTACTTCGTCGCGGACGCCGACTCGCTGTGGGTCGTCTGGCTGGTCGCAGTCGGCATCGGCCTGTTCAACGGCGGCTTCATCCTGATGTCGTTCTCGGTGCTGACCGACACGATCAACTACGACCGCCTGCAGTCCGGGCTGAGCCGCGAGGGCGCCCTGTCCTCCGTCTACTCGGCCGTGGACAAGGTGGGCAATGCGCTGGGAGCGGCCATCTTCCTGGCCTTCCTGTCGCTGATCGGGTTCCGCGAATCGGCCGACGGCAGCATGCTTGAGCAGACGGACGAGGTGCTGCGCTCGATCACCCTGTTCTACATCCTCGTGCCGGCGCTGCTGCACACCGGCAGCATCCTGATCCTGAACCGCTACCGGCTGGATCCGCAGAAGCTGAAGGACCCGGCCCAGACCTGATCCGATCCCGGCGCGCCATGACGGCCGGGCTGACCGTGGCGGCCAATGATTGCTGTCCGGAGCTTCTTCCCCGGACCGTGCCCGCCCGCAGGGATGCGGCGCCCGAGCCTACAGGGAGGTATTCACGGCGTGTCCGGGGAAGAAGCTCCGGGCAGCGCCACCGCCATGGCCAGCTTGCAGCCAGCCCGGCCGTCATGGCGCGCCGGAGCCGGGCGGGTGCTCACCAGAAATGCGTCCAGCGGGAGCGCTGCTGGAACATCATGAAGGCTTCGCGCTTGTCGGCCGGCAGCTTCTCCAGGTAGCCGCTGTGGTCATAGCGCTCGCGGTACTGGTCGAATACCGGCTTGTACAGGTGCAGGTGCAGGTCCGGGATCCGGTGGCGGGCGCGGAACTCCTTCATGTTGATTCGCGCCATCTCCTTGCTCTCGAAGGCGCCAGCCTTGGCCAGCTCGACACCGCGCGGGCCGAAGATGGCCGAGCGTCCGGGGCCGCCGAAGTTGGCATCGTCGAAGAAGCCCGGGTTGCGCTCGCCGGTATTGACGCAGTTGTTGGCGATGAGCGTGTAGAGGCTGTTGTGGTAAGAGGTCAGCCGCATGTCGTCGTACTCGAAGCCGCCCGTGGCCACACGGCAGATGATCTCGGCGCCCTTGAAGGCCATGCAGCGGAACAGCTCGGGCTCGAACTGGACGGCCGACATCGCGATGTTGCCAATATCGGTCTGCTCGACCGGGATCACCGCATCGACGCCGTACATCTCGACAAAGCGGTCATACACGTCGTAGATCACCGAGGTGTACTGCTCCCCGCCAGGGAACATGCCGCGTACGTTGCGCTGCTTCCAGTGCGTGGCAATCGTGCCGTCGGGCTTCGCCATCACCATCAGGTGCAGGATGTGGTCCGGCCAGTTGACCGGGTCCTTGGCGTAGGTGCCGAACACGATGTAGCAGTTGTAGTGCTGCGCCTTCTTCCGGACCTCGGCGATCTCCGGGCCGTCCATCTCCAGCGACAGCTCGTAGTGCTGCTTGCGCGTCCACTCCGAGAAGCCGGTGATGGGGAATTCGTGGAACAGCAAGAGGTCGCTGCGCCCGCCGAGACCCTGGGCGATGTCGATGGTCTCGAGGAAGTAGTCGAGGTTGCGCCGGATGTCCTGCTGGATGTGGTTGCCGCGTATGCCCATCACGCGCGTCTGGACTACGGACATCGTGACCACGTCCTGGCGCAGCGGGACAGTCGGGTAGGTGCCGTCCTCGCGGACCATGGATTCTGCGTTCTGGGCGTTGCTCATTGTCTGCACTGACTCCTGGGATGGGTGAAGCGGCCGCAGGGCGACCCTGACTTCGTTGACGTTATCATGTTTGTATGATGTTAATACATATGGCGCTGAAGCCGTACCTGAAGGAATTCCGGGGTGGCAACCAGACAGAATGACATCAGCGCGCAGGCCTTGCACCGTCCCCGGTATATCAAGGTTTACGCGACCATCCGCGACTGGATCAGCCAGGGCACCTACCGCACGGGCAGCCAGCTGCCGACCGAGAGCGAGCTCTGCGCGCTGTTCCAGGTCTCCAGGATCACGACACGCAAGGCGGTCGACCTGCTGGTCGACGAGGGCCTGGTGACCCGCCAGCCCGGCCGCGGCACCTTCGTGGTAGACGACCTGGCCGATGCCCCGGTCACCGGCGACATGGAGCAGCTGCTGCGCAAGGTACGGCGCCTGAGCGGCTACACGACGATCGCCCATCCGGAGGTGGTCGAGGTGGAGGCTGATGCCGAGACGCGCAAGGACCTGGGCCTGCCTCCGGGGGCGCGTGTTCAGCGCGCCTCGCACGTGCGGCTGCTCGACGGCCGCCCGATCGGCTACGTGATCACCTGGCTGCCGAGCGAGCTCAAGGTCCGCTTCGGGCTGAACGAGCTGAACGAGAGCCCGATGCTGACGCTGCTGGAGCGCAAGGGCGTCGACATCCTGGCTGCCGACCAGGTGATCTCGGCGACGCTGGCCGACGGCAGGCTTGCCGAGCTTTTGCGCACGCCCGTCGGCGCACCGCTGGTCCATATCCGGCTGGTCGTCTTCGACAGCGAGCGCCGCCCGGTCGAGCGCATGACCGCGTGGTACCGCGGCGACTACTACCATCACCATGTACGGCTGACCAGAAGCAGGTGAGACAGATGAAGGCATCCAGAACAGGCAGGAACGGGCGCGCGAACGAACTGTTTCCGTTACGAGGCGCTGGCCGCAACCGCTGGTCCGGACCGTGCGCCGCTGGGATGCGGCGCCCGAGCCTACAGGGATGTATTAACCGCGTGTCCGGGGACCAGGCCCCGCACAACCCAACAACCCACCCCAAAGCTGCTGCTCCATCCCCCCCACCGCTGCAGCCGAGCCAAGGCCATACCTGTAG
>JAFIFS010000083.1 GCA_020831895.1 Chromatiales bacterium | reverse complement strand
GTGGGCGGGGGCGGCGTGGTGGGGGCGGCCGGGTCCGCTCTGGGTTGGGTCGTGGTGCGTGGGGCCTTGCGGGCCTCCTGAGGGCGCGTCACTACGAGGGCGGAAGGCAAGGCAATGAGTCAGGCCCGCCGAAACCGCCCGTGCCGCAGAAAATAGGCCGTCTGCGTAGCTACCGCATCCGAAATCAGCAGCCCCGTGTGGCTCACCGGCAGCACCAGGTGGTCAGTGATTCCCGGCAGCATCGTCTCCTCGACCGAGACCGTGCCATCGTGAGGCTCGGGCAGGTCGTCGACGAACTGCCCGAGCCCGATACCCATGGAGCCCGCAATCACGCCGATCTGGCGACTGCCCGTGTACTCCTCGAGGCGCGCGTCGACCAGCACATCCCGGGCCTCACCAAGCAGCCGCGCACCGATCTCCCCCCGCGCAAAGCCGTCGGCAATCGCGCTCCCGCGCAGCGGAGAGCCCAGGCACACGACACGGCCCGGCCGGGCTGGCACCCCGCGCATGACCGTATACACGGCCAGCACACCGCCGAGGCTGTGTCCGACCAGGTGGATCACCCTGGCCGGAATGGTCTCGATGAAGGCCTCGAGCTGCTCGCTGTTCTCGGAGAGCGTGGCAGCGGTGGTCTCGTACTGGAACACGCTGACGCCGTAGCCATGATCGTTCATCAGCCGGAAGCGCAGCAGCCCGCTCTCGACACCCGTCATCCAGAGACCGTGGATCAGCACGACGGCCTCCAGCGGATCGGGTGATTCCTGCCGCACCAACATGCTTGTCAGCGCGGGCGCGCAGGCTCCCTCAGGCGGATGCCCGTCTCGCGCAGCTGCAGTTCGGAGACCGGACCGGGCGCTTCGGTCAGCGGGCAGCTGGCCGTCTGCGTCTTCGGGAACGCGATCACGTCTCGTATGCTGTGGGCACCGGCCATCAGCATCACGAGGCGGTCCAGCCCGAAGGCGATTCCGCCATGCGGAGGCGCCCCGTAAGCCAGAGCCCTGAGCAGGAAGCCGAACTTGCTCTGTGCCTCCTCCGGTCCGATACCAAGAATCCGGAACACAGCAGCCTGCATGGCCGCATCATGGATACGCAGGGAACCACCACCGATCTCGGTGCCGTTCAGCACCATGTCGTAGGCGCGGGACAACGCGGTTCCAGGGTCGGACTCCAGAGCATCCGGATCGGTCGTCACCGGCGCGGTGAACGGGTGGTGCAGCGCGGCCCAGCGCTTCTCCTTCGGGTCCCACTCGAACATCGGGAAATCGACCACCCAGAGCGGGTGCCAGCCTGTCCTGAGCAGGCCCAGGTCATGACCGAGGCGCACGCGCAGGGCCCCGAGCGACTCGTTCACGATCGTGGCACGATCGGCGCCGAAGAACACCAGGTCACCATCCTCTAGCGCCAGGCGCGAGAGCAGGTCCTCGACCGTCTGCGGCGGCAGGAACTTGAGTATCGGCGACTGCAGCCCGGCCGCACCCTGGGCCCGGTCGTTGACCTTGATGTAGGCCAGGCCCTTCGCGCCATGCTGACCCACAAGCGCCGTGTAGTCGTCGATCTCCTTGCGGCTCAGCCGCGCACCTCCGGGGACACGCAGTGCAGCCACCCGGCCGGCCGGGTCCGCCGCGGGACCGGCGAAAACCTTGAACTCGACGCCCGCCATCAGGTCAGCCACCTCGACGAGTTCCAGCGGTATGCGCAGGTCGGGGCGATCGATGCCGAAGCGTGAGACGGCATCGCCATAAGTCATGACCGGAAACGGGTCCGGCAGCGTCTCGCCCAGCACCTCGCGGAAGAGCGTCCGCACCAGGCGCTCCATCAGCGCCATGATCTCTCCCTGGTCCATGAACGAGGTCTCGATGTCGAGCTGGGTGAACTCGGGCTGCCGGTCCGCACGCAGGTCCTCGTCTCGGAAACAGCGGGCGATCTGGTAGTAGCGGTCGAAGCCGGACATCATCAGCAGCTGCTTGAAGATCTGCGGGGACTGGGGAAGCGCGAAAAACTGCCCGGGATGCGTCCGGCTGGGCACGATGTAGTCGCGCGCACCTTCCGGCGTCGTGCGCGTCAGCATCGGGGTCTCGATGTCGATGAATCCGGCCTCGTCGAGGAACCCGCGCATGGCCCGCGTGACGCGATGGCGCAACCTGAGCCGCGCCGTCATCTCCTCGCGGCGGAGGTCGAGGTACCGGTAACGCAGCCTCAGCTCCTCGTTGACCGCCTCGTCGTGATGGAACGGCGGCGTCTCCGAAGCGTTGAGCACGGTAAGATCGTCAGCGAGCAGCTCGACCTCGCCTGAGGGCAGGCGCGGGTTCACCGTCCCCTCGGGACGCCGGCGCAGGCTGCCGCCCACGCTGACGACGAATTCCCCGCGCAGCCGCTCTGCCATCCGGAAAATGTCCGGCCGGTCCGGATCGAACACGACCTGCAGCAGCCCCTCGCGGTCACGCAGATCGATGAAGATAACGCCGCCATGGTCACGGCGTCGGTGGACCCAGCCGGCCACGCGGACCTGCTGGCCTATGCTGGCGGCATTCAGCTGTCCGCAGTAATGGCTACGCATGGGCTTTCCCGGCTCCTGTCAGGGGAGCCGGATGCTAAGCCGGGGGACGGACCTTGGCAAGCGCGGGCACATCGTCGAGGCGTTGCCAGGAGGGGACAACGATCCCGAGGGAGACAATCATCTTCAGCGCCTCGTCAACGGACATGTCGAGCTCGATCAGCTCGTCCCTGGGCACCATCACGATAAAGCCGGAGGTCGGATTCGGCGTCGTCGGCACGAATACGCAGACGACATCAGCGTCGGTCCGGTACTGGATCTCCTCGAGGTGGCTGGAAGTCTGGAAGGCCAGCACGTAGAGCCCCTTGCGCGGATACTCGATCAGCAGCACCTTCTTGAACGACTGGCCTGTGTCACCGAGAAGCACCTCGGCGAAGTTCTTTGCCGCGGTGTAAACAGAGCGGACGAAGGGGATCCGCTTGAGGATCGACTCGCCCAGCTGGACGAGGCGCCGGCCAACCAGGTTGGCGGCAAGCACGCCCGTCACCAGCAGGACGGCGAAGGTCAGCAGGATACCGAGACCCGGGATCCTGAAGCCCAGCAGGTTCTCAGGCCGGTAAGCGGGCGGAATCAGCACCAGGGTCCGGTCCATCAAGCCCACCGCCAGGTCGAGCACGAAGTACGTGATCGCCAGCGGCAGCCAGACCACCAGACCGGCGATCAGCCAGGTTCTCAGGCGACGGAAAAAGTGATGCCGGGACATCCCGGAGCCCTAGTGCTCGTGCTTGTGGCCGGGGCCGTGCTTGTGGCCGTGGCCGTGCTTGTGCTCGTGCTTGTGGCTGTGGCTGCCATGGTCATGCTTGTGGGCATGCCCGTGATCCTGCGCGGGCTTGGGCTTGGGCTCATGCTTGTGCCCGGCACCCTCCTGCGAATCGCCTGCTTTCGGCCTGCTGGCCTTCCCGTCCTGGCCCTCCGTGGCATTGCCGGAACCCAGGGAGGACTGGGTGTCGGGGTCGGCCAGCCAGCGCTTGCCTTCCTTCTTGAAGTCAGTCTCGTACCAGCCGCTGCCCTTCAGGCGGAATGAGGGTGCGGAAACCAGGCGCCGTGGCGCCGCAGCGCCGCAGGCGGGGCAGTCCGCCGGCGGTGCGTCGCTTATTTTTTGCAGCACATCGAAGACGTGGCCGCACTCGCGGCAGCCATACTCATAGATCGGCATCTCAAGGCTCCCTGTCCAGTACCTTCCGGCCAGCCTCAGGCGGCAGACTGACGCGCTGCTCCGGCAAAGACGAGCTGGCCTTCGTCGAGCGCGACGCTGATGGTGTCGCCCGGGCCATACCGGCCCTTCAGAATTTCCTGCGCAAGCGGATTCTCGACACGCTGCTGTATGGCCCGCTTCAGCGGGCGTGCTCCGAACACCGGGTCGAACCCGGCCTCGGCCAGCAGGTCCAGGGCCTGCTCGCTGATCGAAAACTGCATGTCCCGGCTCGCCAGCCGCGCAGTCAGCTGGCCGAGCTGGATGCGAACGATCTCGCGGATCTGCGCCTGCGTCAACGGATGGAAGACGACAATGTCATCTACGCGGTTGATGAACTCCGGCCGGAAGTGCTGTCCCACGACCTCCATCACCGCCTGCTTCATCTGCTGGTAGCGCTCCTCCCCGGCCATGGTCTGGATCAGCTGCGAGCCCAGGTTGGATGTCATGATCACGACAGTGTTGCGGAAATCGACCGTCCTGCCCTGGCCGTCGGTCAGGCGGCCGTCATCGAGCACCTGCAGCAGCACGTTGAAGACGTCCGGGTGTGCCTTCTCGACCTCGTCCAGCAGAATGACCGAGTACGGCTTGCGCCGTACCCGCTCGGTCAGGTAGCCACCTTCCTCATATCCGACATAGCCCGGCGGCGCGCCGATCAGGCGGGCCACCGAGTGCTTCTCCATGAACTCCGACATGTCAATACGAACCAGCGCATCCTCGCTGTCGAACAGGAACTCGGCCAGCGCCTTGGAGAGCTCAGTCTTGCCGACGCCGGTCGGCCCGAGGAACAGGAAAGAGCCATTGGGCCGGTTCGGGTCAGACAGGCCTGCCCGCGAGCGGCGGATCGCATCGGACACCGCGGTAACGGCCTCCTGCTGACCGACAAGCCGCTGGCGGATCGCCTCTTCCATGCGCAGCAGCTTGTCGCGCTCCCCCTCCAGCATCTTCGCCACCGGGATCCCGGTCCACTTCGACACCACCTCGGCCACTTCCTCTTCGGTGACCCGGTTGCGCACCAGCTGGGGCGCCCGCGTCTCCGGTTCGCTATTGGCCGATTCGGCGAGCCGCTTCTCCAGCTCGGGAATCCGGCCATACTGCAGCTCGGACATCCGGGCCAGGTCGCTGGCGCGCCGTGCCGCCTCCAGTTCGGTGCGTGCGCGCTCCAGCTCCTCCTTGATCTGCGTCGCACCCTGCAGCGCTGCCTTCTCGCCTTTCCAGACCTCCTCAAGGTCTGAGTACTCGCGCTCCAGGCCTTCCAGCTGCGCCTCGAGATCGGCCAGGCGCTTGCGCGAGGCGTCGTCGGACTCCTTGCGCAGCGCCTCGCGCTCGATCTTGAGCTGGATGATGCGCCGGTCGAGGCGGTCGAGGGCCTCTGGCTTGGAGTCGATCTCCATACGGATACGCGAGGCAGCCTCGTCCACCAGGTCTATCGCCTTGTCGGGCAGCTGGCGGTCCGTGATATACCGGTGCGACAGCTGGGCAGCCGCGACAATGGCCGGGTCGGTGATGTCGACGCCGTGGTGGACCTCGTAGCGCTCCTTGAGGCCACGGAGAATCGCGATCGTGTCCTCGACCGAGGGCTCATTGATCTGCACTTTCTGGAAGCGGCGCTCCAGCGCGGCATCCTTTTCCACGTACTTGCGATACTCGTCGAGCGTCGTTGCGCCAACGCAGTGAAGCTCACCGCGGGCAAGAGCCGGCTTGAGCATGTTGCCGGCATCCATCGCGCCCTCGGCCTTCCCGGCGCCGACCATCGTGTGCAGCTCGTCGATAAAGAGGATGACCTGGCCTTCCTGGCGCGACAGGTCGTTCAGCACCGCCTTCAGCCGCTCCTCGAACTCGCCGCGAAACTTGGCGCCGGCGATCAGCGCGCCCATGTCCAGCGCGAGGATACGCTTGTTCTTCAGGCCCTCGGGCACCTCTCCATTGATGATCCGCTGGGCGAGCCCTTCGACGATGGCCGTCTTGCCGACGCCCGGCTCGCCGATCAGCACCGGGTTGTTCTTGGTCCGCCGCTGCAGGATCTGCACCGTGCGGCGGATCTCGTCGTCCCGCCCGATGATCGGGTCGAGCCTGGACTGCTCGGCACGGGCGGTCAGGTCGATCGTGTACTTCTCCAGCGCCTGGCGGCTTTCCTCGGCGTTGGGGTCATCGACTTTCGCACCGCCGCGAAGCTCATCGATCGCTTTCTCCAGCGACCCGCGCACGACGCCGCAGCCGTCCAGCAGCTGGCCCAGGCTGCCGCTGTCGGCCGCGGCGGCCAGGACGAACAGCTCACTGGAGATGTACTGATCGCCCCGCTGCTGGGCGAGCTTGTCGGTCACGTTGAGCAGGCGGCCCAGCTCGTTCGACAGGTGGACGTCACCCGGGCGGCCCTCGACGCGCGGCAGCCGGTCCAGCGCTTCGCCCAGACGCGAGCGCAGGAGCCGGCTGTCGGCGCCGGCCTTGTCCAGCAGCGGGCGGACCGTCCCGCCCTGCTGGTCCAGCAGCGCCGCCATCAGGTGCAGCGGCTCCATGAACTGGTGGTCGCGGCCCACCGCGAGCGACTGGGCATCGGCCAGTGCTGCCTGGAACTTGCTGGTCAGTCTGTCCATCCGCATCGCGGTACTCCATGAGATAGGCTACCTGCAGCCAACATGGGGACCACGGCCGGCAAAATCAACTGCGGGATCATGGTTTGATCCATACCAGCGTCGCCTGGCGGCCACAGCGCCCGTCGCGCCTGAACGAGTAGAACTGCTTCGGCAGGCCGAAAGTACACAGGCCCCCGCCGTGCACCCGGCGCACGCCCAGCCGGTCAAGGCGCTGGCGCGCGGCAGCCTCGAGGTCCAGTTGCCAGTGGCCAGGCCGGACCGGCAGGAAGGCAGCCTCAGCCGCGGGATCGCGGTCCAGGAACGCGTCCCGGACCCGGGCGTCGACCTCGTAGGCGCCCGCGCTGATGGCCGGACCCAGCCAGGCGATCAGCTCACCCGCCCCGGCCGCGCGCAGCGCCCCTGCGGTAGCCTCCAGCACCCCGCCAACGAGTCCGCGCCAGCCTGCGTGGGCCGCGCCGACATGGCGGCCATCAGCCGCGGCGAAGAGCACCGGCAGGCAGTCTGCCGTCAGTACCGCACAGGGATGGCCTGGCGTGCTCGAAACCACCGCATCCGCGCGCAGGTCAGGCTGGGCGGACTCCGCCACGACGACCCGGGTGCCGTGCACCTGGTCGAGCCAGCGCGGCGCCCTGGGCAGCCCCAGCGCCCGCGTGATCCGGCTGCGGTTGGCAAGGACCGCCGAGAGTTCATCACCGACGTGGGTGGCAAGGTTGAGCCCGGCCCAGGGTCCGGCACTGGCCCCTCCGCAGCGGGTGGTCGCGGCTGCGCCGATGCCCGCCGGCACCGGCCAGTCGGGCCGCAGCAGCTTCAGGCCGACTCCGGCCACCGCGCCTGCTCGAGGTCGCTGATGTCCTCCTGCCCGGCCAGCCCGCGCAGCAGCTGGCGCAGGTCGCCGGGCAAGGCCGAGTGCAGCTCAAGCCGCTGCCCGGTGACCGGATGAGTGAAAGCGAGGTCGCTGGCATGCAGCGCCTGGCGCCGCAGCGTGCGCAGCGCCGCCGTGAGGTCGGGGCTGGCGCCAGCGGGGATCAGCAGCCGCCCGCCATAGGCCGGGTCGCCCACCAGCGGGTGATGGACATGGGCCATATGCACCCTGATCTGGTGTGTGCGGCCAGTCTCGAGGCGCAGGGCCAGATAGCTGTGCGCCGGGAAACGCGCCAGCACCCGGTAGTGGGTGACGGCCGGCCGGCCGCGACCGACCACGGCCATTCGGGTGCGATGCACCGGGTGCCGACCGACTGGCGCGTCGACGTGGCCGCCAGCCGTAAGCCGGCCGCAGACAATCGCGCGGTATTCACGCCGGATATCGCGCGCGGCCAGCGCTTGCACCAGGCGGGTATGAGCCGGGATGCTGCGCGCGATCAGCAGCAGACCAGTGGTGTCCTTGTCCAGCCGATGCAGCAGGCCGCCGCGCGGCAAGGCCGCCAGCTCAGGTGCCAGCGCCAGTAGTCCATTCACCAGGGTACCGTCGCGGTTACCCGCTCCGGGGTGCACGACGAGCCCGGCCGGCTTGTCGATCACGATCAGGTGTTCGTCCTCGTGGACGATCGGCAGCGTCATGGACTGGGCAGCCGGGACCTCGTCGGTGGCGAAGCTTGCTGCCACCCGCACGGCCTGGCCGGCACTGACCCGCGTCCGTGGCTCGCCGGGACTGCCGTCCAGCAGCACGTCGCCTGCCAGGATCCACTGCTTGATCCGGCTGCGCGAATAGTCAGGCAGCAGCTCGGCCAGCGCCTGGTCCAGGCGGCGCCCGTGCTGCGCCTCGGTGATGCTGAGTTCGTGTCGGGCGCCGGCCGGTTCCATTCCGCTATCATCGCACGACAGCGCCCCGTGGCAGCGCAACGTCGCGCCGTCGGCGCCCGGCCCCGGGGAGCCGCTATACTTGGCGGGATGGAAACCCACGCACACGCATTCTCAAGGCCCCGGGGGGCACTGCTCACGCTGGCCGCCCTGCTCTGCATCGTGGTGACGACCGGCGGCTGCGCGAACCGTAGCGACCGCGACCTGCAGTCGGTACCCGATGTGCTCTACGAGCGCGCCCAGCGCGCGATGGCCACAAACAACTTCCGCAACGCGATCACGTTCTACGAGGCGCTGATCGCCCGCTACCCTTTCAGCAACCAGGCCCGCCAGGCCCAGCTGGACCTGATTTACGCGTTCTACAGGAACGGCGACCGGGAATCGGCCATCGACGCGGCGATCCAGTTCGAGCGCGAGAATCCCACCCATCCGCGCGTGGACTACGCGCTCTACATGCGCGGCCGCGCCAACTTCCGTGGGGAACGCAGCTGGTTCCACCGCTGGTTCAACATAGACCTCACCAGGCGCCCGCCGCTCTATGCCGAGGAGTCGCTCTCGGCGTTCAGCCAGCTGCTCAACCGCTTCCCGAACAGCGCCTATGCGCCGGACGCGCGCCAGCGCATGATCTTCCTGCGCAATTTCCTCGCCGAGCACGAAAACCACGTCGCACGCTTCTACCTGGAACGCGGGGCCTATCTTGCCGCCCTGAACCGCGCCAAGTTCGCGGTCGAGACGTTTCCCGGAGCACCTGCCACTGCCGAATCGCTTGGTATAATGGTTGAAGCCTACAGGCGGGTCGGCATGGCCGACCTGGCGGAGGATACGCGTCGCGTGCTCAGAGAGAGCTATCCCGAGCTTGCAGACAACATCCTGCAGCGCGAGAGTCCGCCCTGGTACCGGTTCTGGTAGGAGCGGGATGCTCAAGTTGCTGCGGGAGCGCGTTTACTGCTGGCGGAGCGACTTTTTTGCTGTGGGAGCGAATTCATTCGCGAATGAATACGCTCCCACAGAAATCCAGGGCCTGCCCCCTCACCCTGCCTTCAGCTCTAGTGCCGATAGCCTGAAGTGATCGGGTAGCGCCAGTCGCGGCCGAAAGCACGGCTGCTGATGCGGACACCGGGGGGCGCCTGGCGCCGCTTGTACTCCGCCCGGCGCACCATCTCGAGCACGCGCGCGACCACCCCGGCGTCCAGCCCGGCCGCGGCGATCTCGTCGACCGAGCGGTCCTCGAGTATCAACGCATCAAGTATCCGGTCGAGGACGTCGTAGGGCGGCAGGGAGTCCGAGTCCTGCTGGTCAGGCCGGAGTTCGGCACTGGGCGGGCGCTCGATCACGCGCTCCGGGATCACCGGGCGCTGGCGGTTGCGATACCTGGCCAGCCGGTAGACCAGAGACTTCGGGCAGTCCTTTATCGGCGCGAAGCCGCCAGCCATGTCGCCGTAGAGAGTCGCGTAGCCCACCGCCATCTCGCTCTTGTTGCCCGTGGCCAGCACCATGCGCCCCGTCTTGTTCGAAATCGCCATCAGCAGCAGGCCGCGGCTGCGCGACTGCAGGTTCTCCTCGGTGGTGTCGGCCGGGAGTCCCGCAAACAACGGCTCGAGTGCGGACTCGGCGCTTGCGACCAGCGGCTCGATGGGTATCACGCGGTAGTCGACGTTCATCGATTCCGCCTGGGCCTGGGCATCCTCGAGGCTCATCTGCGAGGTATAGCGGTAAGGCATCATGACGGCCTGCACCGCCTCCCGGCCGAGCGCATCGACTGCGATGGCCAGCGTCAGGGCCGAGTCGATGCCACCAGACAGTCCGAGCACTACCCCGGGAAAGCCGTTCTTGCGCACGTAGTCGCGCACACCGGTGACCAGCGCCTGGTAGACGCTGGCTTCCTCGTCCAGCAGCGGCGCGGTCGCGCCGGGCAGGACACGCGCCTCAGGGCCGCTGCCGGTGATGCTCAGGCGCAGCACGCTCTCGGCAAAGGCCGGCGCACGTGCGAGCAACTCTCCGCCGGCATCCACGGCACAGGAACCACCGTCGAACACGAGTTCGTCCTGGCCGCCAACCAGGTTCGCATAGATGATCGGCACGCCCGTCTCTCGCGCGCGCTGCGCCAGCAGCGCCTCGCGCCGCTGCTGCTTGGCCAGCTCGAACGGAGAGCCGTTCAGCGTGACGACGACACCGGCCCCGGCCCTCGCGGCAGCCACCACCGGGCCAGGCTCCCATACGTCCTCGCAGATCGCGATGCCGACATCGAGACCGTTGAGCCGCACCACCACAGGCCCGCTGCCTGGCGTGAAATAACGCTGCTCGTCGAACACGCTGTAGTTCGGCAGCGCGCACTTGCGGTAGCCCGCCAGCCTGCGCCCGCCGGAAAACAGCACGGCGGCATTGAAAATCGAGTGGCCGCTGTACTCCGGATAACCGGCAAGGATGGCGACCTTTTCGCTGGCCGCCTGCAGCTCGGCCAGCGCCTCCTCGACCTGCTTGCGAAAGCCCGCATGGAACAGCAGGTCCTCGGGTGGATAGCCGGACAGGGCGAGCTCGGGAAACACGACCAGGTCCAGATCGCCCTCTGCGGCGAGACCCGCACTGACTTCGATCATGCGCCGGACGTTGCCGGCCACGTCGCCGACCAGCAGGTTCATCTGGGCGATGGCGATGCGCAGCGTAGGTTCAGTCACGGCCAGTCACCGCCTTGCAAGCTCCGCTGTACTTTGCCGGCACGGCGGCGCCGGGCTGCCGGGGTCAGCCGGCCAGCAGCGCCGCCATCGCGCTGCCGAGCTCGGCAGGTGACCGGACCGTCTTCACCCCGGCCGAGTCAAGCGCGGCATACTTCGCCTCCGCCGTGCCCTCACCTCCGGAAATGATCGCCCCGGCATGCCCCATGCGCTTGCCGGGAGGCGCGGTCACGCCGGCGATGTAGGCAACGACCGGCTTGCTCACGTGCTCCTGGATGTAGCGGGCGGCGGCCTCCTCGTCGGTGCCGCCGATCTCGCCGACCATGATCACGCCCTCGGTCGCGGGATCCTGCTCGAACAGCTCGAGGCAGTCGATGAAGTTCATCCCGCGCACCGGGTCGCCGCCGATGCCGACACAGGTCGTCTGGCCAAGCCCCTGCTGGGTGGTCTGGTAGACGGCCTCGTAGGTCAGCGTGCCGGAGCGTGAAACGATACCAACGCGCCCGGGCTGGTGGATGAAGCCGGGCATGATGCCGATCTTGCACTGCCCGGGCGTGATCACGCCGGGACAGTTGGGCCCGATCAGCCGGCAGTCGTGCTCGCGCAGCACGGCCTTGACCCGCACCATGTCGAGGACGGGTATCCCCTCGGTGATGCACACGATGAGCTTCACGCCAGCGTCGGCGGCGGCGAGGATCGCGTCGGCCGCGGCCGGCGCAGGCACGAAAATCATGCTGACATCGGCCCCGGTCTCGCGCACGGCCTCGGGCATCGTGTCGAACACCGGGACCCCGAGATGACTCTCTCCGCCCCGGCCAGGCGTCACGCCAGCGACGATCCTGGTGCCGTACTCGATGCACTGCTTTGCGTGGAACGAACCCTGCCGGCCGGTCAGGCCCTGGCAGACCACGCGTGTATTGCTGTCGATCAGGATGCTCATGCTCTGTCCCGTTCAGGCCGCCGCTGCGACCACTTTCCTGGCCGCATCGGTCAGGTCGTCCGCGGGCGTGATGTCGAGCCCGCTCTCCTTCAGCATTGCGCGGCCCTGCTCCACGTTGGTGCCCTCGAGCCGGGCTACCACCGGCACCGACACGTCGATCTCGCGCACGGCCTGGATGATGCCCTCGGCGATGAGGTCGCAGCGGACGATACCGCCGAAGATATTGACCAGGATCGCCTTGACCTGCCGGTTGGACAGGATCAGCTTGAAGGCGGCGGCCACGCGTTCGGGCGTTGCGCCGCCGCCCACGTCCAGGAAGTTGGCGGGCTCGCCGCCGTGGAGCTTGATCAGGTCCATGGTCGCCATCGCCAGACCCGCACCATTGACCATGCAGGCAATGTTGCCATCCAGCGAGACATAGTTGAGGTCGTGCTCGGCCGCCCGGCGCTCGGTCTCGTCCTCCTGCGAGGGATCACGCATTGCCTGCAGCTGCGGCTGGCGGAACAGGGCGTTGTCCTCGATATTGATCTTCGCATCCAGCGCCAGCATCTCGCCGCCGCCCGTGACGATCAGCGGGTTGATCTCGATCAGGCTGGCATCGGTCTCGCAGAACAGCGCGTAGAGACGCTGCAGGATCCCGGCGAACGCCTTGATCTGCTCGTGCTCCAGGCCCAGTCCGTAGCCGACCTGCCGGGCCTGGTAGCCCTGGACGCCCGCCGCCGGGTGAATGCTGAGGCCGAGGATCTTTTCCGGCGTCTTCTCGGCCACTTCCTCGATGTCCATGCCGCCGGCGGCAGAGGCAACGACCGCGATACGCTCACTGCTGCGGTCGACCAGCAGGCTCAGGTAGAGCTCGCGCGCGATATCGGAACCGGACTCCACGTACACCATGTTGACGGGCAGCCCCTGCGGGCCGGTCTGCTTGGTGGCCAGGCGCGTGCCCAGCATCGCGGCCGCATGCTGGCCGACCTCGTCGTGGCTCTTCGCCAGCTTGACGCCACCCACCTTGCCACGCCCGCCTGCATGGACCTGGGCCTTGACCACCCAGACCTTGCCCCCGAGGCGCTCGGCGGCGGCGACAGCCTGGGCTGGCGTGGTCGCGACCTCTCCAGCCGGCACCGGGATGCCATGGCGGGCGAACAGCTGCTTGGCCTGATATTCGTGAAGATTCATTAGGAAGATCCAGTGTGTTGCCGCGCCCCGGCCGGCGCGCAAGGCGGCTATTGTGGAGCAATTGCCGACGGAGTCAAACGCGGTCCGCGAGGCCGCCGGAACCGCGATTCTGCGACCCGGTTCACGCGGCGCAGCCGCGGAATGGACATAATTCGAGGGCGCAAAGAGGCTCCCACCCCTTGCTCCCGAGGACGATGGCGACAGCGGATCTCAAGTTGGCCAGACCAGCCTTGATGGGCGCGGACGAGCTCACGCGCGTGCTGGGCGTGGACGCGCCCCGCCGGATGCTCGGGTTCATCGGCCTCGCGCGCGCAGCGCTGGCCAGCCTGCTGCTGGCGGCCGCGCTGATCTACCGCGACCCGCCCCTGCTCAGCGACCCACATCCGCAGGTATTCCTGACCGTCGCCCTGCTCTACACCGTGTTTGCCTGGTCTGCTTTCCTGTTCCTTCAGCGGCGTCCCGTGCTGCTGCCACGGCACGTGGTGCTGCTGCTGGCCGTGGATGTCGTCGTGATCACGCTGCTCACCTGGGCCAGTGGCGGCGTCCGCAGCGGCATAGCCGCGCTGCTGGTCGTGTTCGTGGGGGCTGCAGGGCTGACTCTGCGCACGCGCGAGGCGCTGTTCGCGGCCGCGCTCGCGGCGCTCGCGCTGCTGGGACAGCAGCTGGCGGGCTTTGCCGCCGGGCACAGCGGGCCGGAGGACTTCGTCCCAGCCGGCGTGCTCGGAGCGATCATCTTCCTGCTCTCGGCGGCAGCGAGCCCGCTGGCCCGTCGCCTCGAGGAAAGCGAGGCGCTTGCGCACCAGCGGGGGCTGGACCTCGAGAACCTCGCGCAGCTGAACGACTACATCATCCAGAACCTCCGCGAGAGCATCGTCGTCGTCGACGAGCGCGAGCGCATCCGGCTGGTCAACCCGTCGGCCGCCCGCCTGCTGGGGCTGCGCAACCGGCTGCCGGGACAGCAGCTGTCGGAGGCTGCGCCGGCCCTGCATGCGCTGCTCGCACGCTGGCGCTCCGGCACGGCGCAGGCCCGTCTGCTGCCGAGGTTTCTCGCCGCCGATGGCTCGACCGAAATCGATACGCATATCGCGCCGCTGGGCAGCCTCAGTGAAGGCCCGGTGCTGATTTTTCTGGAAGACGCCGCACTGATGGCCGAGAAGGTCCAGCAGTCGAAGCTGGCCGCGCTCGGCCGGCTGAGCGCCAGCATCGCCCACGAGATCCGCAACCCGGTCGGGGCGATGAGCCACGCGAGCCAGCTGCTGGCCGAGACGCCATCCCTGGGTGAGGAGGAGCGCCGTTTCCTTTCCATCATCACCGGCAACGCGCGGCGCGTGAGCGAGATCGTCGACAGCGTGCTGCAGCTGTCGCGGCGCGAGGCGAGCCGGCCCGAGCTGATCGACCTCGGCAGCTTTGCCCTTGGCTTCGCCACCGAGTTCGCGGCGACGCTGGAGCTGCCCGCAGGCCAGCCTCGGCTTGCGGGCCCGGCCCAGGGGCCAGCCGTGCGGATGGATCCGGGCCACCTGCGCCAGGTACTCTGGAACCTGTGCGAGAACGCGCTCACGCATGGACGCGATCCCCATGGCCGGGCGGATGTCGAGATCGCCTGGGGACGGCTGGCGTCCAGCGGCCGGCCCTTCCTGTCCGTCACGGACCGGGGGCCCGGGGTCGCGGCCGAGCTTGCCGGGCGCATCTTCGAGCCCTTCGCGACCGGTCGCCACGGGGGTACGGGCCTGGGTCTGTTCATCTCGCGCGAGCTCTGCGAATGCAACCGGGCAACCCTGCTGCAGGAGCCGGGCGCTGGCGGCGGCAGCAGCTTCCGCATCGTCTTCGCCGACCCCGGGCGCTGGGTGCAGTCATGAGCGGGCCGCGGGCGCTGATCGTCGACGACGAGCCGGACCTGTGCGAGCTGCTGGCCGCGACGCTGGCACGCATGCAGGTGGAGTCCGTAAGCTGCGCAAGCCTGGCCGAGGCACGGGCTGCACTCGCGCGCGAGCGCTTCCAGCTCTGCCTGACGGACATGTGCCTGCCCGACGGCAACGGCCTCGAGCTGGTCGAATGGCTGCAGGCGAGCGGACTGCCGCTGCCGGTCGCGGTGATCACCGCCCATGGCAATGTCGAGACCGCGGTCCGCGCGCTGAAGGCGGGCGCCTTCGATTTCATCGGCAAGCCCGTCGACCTGGCCCAGCTGCGACAGCTGATCGGCAGCGCGCTGCGCCTGCCCGGCCAGCAGGGCCAGGCCAGCCGGATGATCGTCGGCGACTCGCCCGCGATGCAGCAGCTGCGCACGCTGGCTGCCCGGGTTGCGCGCAGCCAGGCCCCGGTGCATATATGCGGGGAGTCCGGCACCGGCAAGGAGCTGGTCGCCCGGATGATCCACGCCGAGGGCAGCCGCTCTGCCGGGCCTTTCGTCGCCGTCAACTGCGGGGCCATCCCGGCCGAGCTGCTGGAGAGCGAGTTCTTTGGCCACCGCAAGGGCGCATTCACTGGCGCCATCAGCGACAAGGCCGGGCTGCTGCAGGCTGCCGAGGGCGGCACGCTGTTCCTGGACGAGGTCGCCGACCTGCCGCTGCCGATGCAGGTCAAGCTGCTGCGCGTGATCCAGGAGAAACGCGTGCGTCCTGTCGGCGCCACCGCGGAGCAGGCGATCGATGTCCGTATCCTGTCGGCCACGCACAAGGACCTGCGCGCGCTGGTTGCCTCCGGGCAGTTCCGTGAGGACCTCTATTACCGCATCAACGTGATCGAGCTACGCGTGCCGCCGCTGCGCGAGCGCGGTGACGACATCCTGCTGCTGGCCAGGGTCACCATCGCCCGGATTGCCGGCGAGCTCGGGCTGCAGACGCCGGAACTCACGCCGGAGGCCGCGCAGCGGCTCGCGGCCTACGCGTTCCCGGGCAACGTGCGCGAGCTCGAGAATATCCTGGAGCGCGCGCTGGCGCTGTGTCCCGGCAGCCGGATCACGGCCGGCGACATCCGCCTGGACCATCCGGCCGCGATGCCGGAACAGCCCGGGCCGGGCGACGGGACAGCCGCGATGCCGCCTGCCGGTGGCGAGGCGGCAGCACTGGAGCACCGCCTGGAATCCGTCGAGCGCGAGGCCATCCTGCGAGCGCTGGAGGCCCAGCGCTACAACCGCACGGCTGCGGCCCGGACGCTGGGACTCACGCTGCGGGCGCTGCGCTACCGGATGCAGAAACTGGGAATTTCCTGAAGATCCGGCCGGGGTGACGAAAAACGTCACTTTATGACGCGAATCGTCCATCGCCAGGGTCCCCCACGTCAGCAATTATGTCGCCCGAAGAGCCCCGGCCCCGGAAGGAGACGGAACTATCCCTTCCAGATCATGGACTTGGCCGGTTACGGGCACTCTGGCACGGATCCTGCATTGCTGGTCCCGCGAGGCCACCAGGCCCTTACGCTTTCAAACTTCCTGAGGAGTACACGCATGAAACAGCAACTGCAGAAGGGCTTCACGCTCATCGAGCTGATGATCGTCGTCGCCATCATCGGCATCCTGGCCGCGATCGCAATTCCGGCCTACACGGACTACACCGTGCGCGCGAAGGTCAGCGAGGTGGTCGGCCTGGCCGCCGAGGCCCGCACGACGGCGGCCGAGCACTTCATGACGATGAATACGTTTGTCGGCGCTCCGGTAAACACGGACGCCAACCGCAGCGATTACACGAGCGGTATCACGTTCGTCGGCACGGCCGATACGGCAACGATCACCTACACGACCACCGGTCTTGGTGGTGGCGCAACGGGCACCGTGGTCTTCGTCGGTTCGGGCACAGACGCGGGCGTGACATGGACCTGTAGCACGGGAACCCTGGAGGCCAAGTTCCTGCCGGCCAACTGTCGCTGATCCGGCACGCATGTCCGAAAGGATGGCAGACAGGCGCCCTCTCCGGAGGGCGCCTTTCTTTTTGGACTTACCTGCTGGCTACGGCAGGCACGCGACCTGCACCACAGTTTTGCGAGCCGGCACTTGCAGGTTCCGGGTCTGCCCCGGAGACTAGGCTACTGAACAGAATCCCGGCGCCGCCGGGCCCACGCCAGGATCGAGAACAGGCATGGCCGTATCCGCGACCACCGCGACACTGACCGGACTTCCGCGCCGCCTGGTGCAGGACGGGCTGCTGACCGAGGAGGCGGTCCTCGAGGCGCAACAGCGGGCGCTGCAGGGCCGTGTCGGGCTGGTACCGCACCTGGTGCGCACGGGCCTGGTCGAGTCGAGGATGATCGCCATTGCCGCCTCCTCGGAGTTCGGCGTGCCGATACTGGACCTCGACGCGGTCGAACCCGACCTCGACGCCGTGCGCGCCGTCGACCAGAAGCTGCTCGCCAAGCACCACGTGCTGCCGCTGATCCTGCGGGGCAAGCGCCTGTTCCTCGCCGTCTCGGACCCGACCGACCTGCAGTCGATCGACGAGATCAAGTTCCAGAGCGGCCTGCGGGTCGAGGCCGTGATTGTCGAGGAGGACAAGCTGGCCGCCGCGGTCAACCGGGCGCTGGAGGCCGTCGACACCTCGCTGAACAGCTTCGAGGAGGACGACTTCGATCTCGAGGGGCTCGAGGTCACGGGTGGCGAGGAGACACCCGGTGATGACATCAGCCGCGACGACGTCGAGGACGCACCGGTCGTGCGCTTCGTCAACAAGATCATGGTCGACGCGATCAAGCGCGGCTCCTCCGACATCCATTTCGAGCCCTACGAGAAGGGTTTCCGCGTGCGCACCCGCCAGGACGGCGTGCTGAAGCAGATCGCCTCCCCGCCGATCGCGCTGGCCCCCAAGGTCTGCGCCCGCCTCAAGGTCATGGCCCGGCTCGACATCGCCGAGCGGCGCCTGCCGCAGGACGGGCGCATCAAGCTGCGGCTGTCGAAGACACGCGCAATCGACTTCCGTGTCAACACCTGTCCGACGCTGTTCGGCGAGAAGATCGTGCTGCGTATCCTGGATCCGACGGCAGCGAAGCTGGGCATCGACGTGCTGGGCTACGAACCGTTCCAGAAGGAGCTCTACCAGCAGGCGCTGTCCAGGCCCTACGGGATGATCCTCGTGACCGGGCCGACCGGCAGCGGCAAGACCGTCTCGCTGTACACCGGCCTGAACATCCTGAATACCGAGGACCGCAACATCTCGACCTGCGAGGACCCGGTCGAGATCAACGTGCCGGGCATCAACCAGGTCAACATCAACACCAAGGTCGGCCTCACCTTTGCCTCGGCGCTGAAGGCCTTCCTGCGCCAGGACCCGGACGTGATCATGGTCGGCGAGATCCGCGACCTGGAGACGGCCGAGATCGCGATCAAGGCCGCGCAGACCGGCCACCTCGTGCTGTCCACGCTGCACACTAACGACGCGCCGCGCACGCTGACGCGACTGGTCGACATGGGCGTGAAGCCGTTCGCGATCGCGACCTCCGTCAACCTGATCATCGCCCAGCGCCTTGCGCGGCGCCTGTGCGAGCACTGCAAGGAGCTGCGGGACGTGCCGCGCGAGGCGCTGCTGAAGGAAGGCTTCACCGAGGAAGACCTGGAAGCCGGCCTCAAGGTCTACGGACCGGTCGGCTGCCGGCAGTGCACTGACGGCTACAAGGGCCGCGTCGGCATCTACCAGGTGATGCCGGTGAGCGAGGCCATCGGGCGGATCATCCTGGAAGGCGGCAACGCGGTACAGATCGAGGAGCAGTCGATCCGCGAGGGCGTCTGGACCTTGCGCCGCTCGGCCCTGCAGAAAGTCAAGGACGGGGTCACCAGCCTCGAGGAAATCAACCGGGTTACGATCGAGTAGGACGCGGACAGGCGCCGGCGGGCGCCGATGGGGAATCTGAGCAATGGGACAGTCGATAACGGCAACCAGCCCGTTTGTCTGGGAAGGCACGGACACCAAGGGGCGGCGGATCAAGGGCAAGACGCTGGCTGCGGACGAGGCCGCGCTGCGCGCGGAGCTGCGCCGCCAGGGCGTGGTACCCGTCCGGATCCGCAAGGAGCTTGCGCTGTTCAAGTCGCGTGGCAAGGTCACGCCGGAGGACATCGCAATCTTCAGCAGGCAGCTCGCAACGATGCTGGCAGCCGGCATACCGCTGGTCCAGGGCTTCGACATCATCTCCAACGGCCACGAGAACCCTGCAATGCAGCGCCTGCTGCGCGGGATCAAGTCGGACCTCGAGTCGGGCACCTCGCTGGGTGAGGCGCTTTCGCGCCACCCGCTTTACTTCGACGATCTCTACGTCAACCTGGTCAACTCCGGCGAGTCGGCCGGCGCACTGGACACGCTGCTAGACAAGATCGCCACCTACAAGGAGAAGACCGAGGCGATCAAGAAGAAGATCAAGAAGGCGCTGTTTTACCCCACGGCGGTCGTGGTCGTGGCAATCATCGTGACGACGATCCTGCTGATTTTCGTGATACCTGAGTTCGAAAGCCTGTTTGCGAACTTCGGCGCCGACCTGCCTGCATTCACGCGCATGGTGATCGGCATGTCGGAATTCATGCGCAGCTTCGGCTGGCTGGTATTCGGCGGCGCCGGCGCGGCCATCGGCGGCTACCTGTACCTGAAGCGGCGCTCGAAAAAGCTGCGCCAGATCCAGGACCGGATCGTGCTGCGCCTGCCCATCATCGGCAACATCCTCGAGAAGGCCGCCATCGCCCGCTTCGCCCGCACGCTCTCGACTATGTTCAGCGCTGGTGTCCCGCTGGTCGAGGCACTGCAGTCGGTGGCCGGCGCGACCGGCAACGTCGTCTACGAGGACGCGGTGATGGAGATGCGCGACGAAGTCGCGACGGGCCAGCGCCTGCAGCGGGCCATGGAGAACACCGAGCTGTTCCCGAACATGGTGGTGCAGATGATCGCGGTCGGTGAGGAATCGGGTTCGCTCGACGAGATGTCCGGCAAGGTGGCCGACTTCTACGAGGCGGACGTCGACAACGCCGTCGACAGCATGAGCAGCCTGCTCGAGCCGCTGATCATGGCCATCCTCGGTGTCATCGTCGGCGGCCTGGTGATCGCGATGTACCTGCCGATCTTCAAGATGGGTGCAGTGATCTGATCCTGCCTGCCGACGCTCCGTCCTGGCTGCTGCCGGCGCTGTGCGGGCTGCTTGGCCTGCTGGTCGGCAGCTTCCTCAACGTGGTGATTCATCGCCTCCCGCGCATGATGGAGCGCGAATGGCGTGCCCAGGCCCAGGCGCTGCTGGCCGTCGAGCCGGCGCCACAGGACGCAGCACCGGCGATGAACCTCGTACACCCGCGCTCGGCCTGTCCGGCCTGCGGCGCGACCATCCCGGCCTGGCGCAACATTCCGGTGCTGAGCTGGATCCTGCTCCGGGGGCGCTGCGCCGACTGCTCGGCGCCCATATCCGCACGCTACCCGCTGGTCGAGGCTGGCACGGCCCTGCTTTCGGCACTGCTTGCGCTTCGCTTCGGCCTCGGCCCGGAGCTGGCGGGCGCACTGCTGCTTGCCTGGTCCCTGGTGGCGCTGGCCATCATCGACCTCGACCACCAGCTGCTGCCTGACTCCATCACGCTGCCGCTGACCTGGGCCGGGCTGCTGTTTGTGCTCGCCGGGCGGTCTGCCGGTTCGCAGGTTTTCGCCGCGGCGCTGCCGGACGCAGTCATCGGGGCCGTGGCCGGCTACATGAGCCTGTGGCTGGTCTATCATGGCTTCCGGCTGCTGACGGGCAAGGAAGGGATGGGCTACGGGGACTTCAAGCTGTTCGCGGCGCTGGGGGCCTGGCTGGGCTGGCAGATGCTGCCGCTGGTCATCCTGCTGTCGGCAGCCACCGGGGCCGTCCTCGGTATCGCGCTGATTGCCGCCGGTCGCCAGCGGAGGGAGGTGCCGATGCCGTTCGGCCCGTTCCTCGCCGCTGCCGGACTGGTCGCCCTGTTCATCGGACCCGAGCTGATGTCCGCCTGGCTGGGCCCACCGGGCTGAGCCAGCAGTGTCCGCCACAGACACACCCCTGCGCGTGGGCCTGACCGGCGGCATCGCGAGCGGCAAGAGCACGGTTGCCGCCAGGTTCGCCGCCCTAGGCATACCGGTGATCGATACCGACCTCATCGCCCGCGAACTAGTGAAGCCGGGCGAGCCGGCGCTAGCGGAAATCCGCAGGGCTTTCGGCGAAGGCGTGATCGCCCCCAACGGCACGCTGGATCGGGCCGCACTGCGGGGGCGGATCTTCAGGGATGCCGCTGCACGCAAGCAGCTGGACCAGATACTTCACCCGAAGATCCGGGCTGCAACGCTTGCGGCGGCCGCAGCAGCCGATGGACCCTGGCAGCTGATCGTCGTGCCGCTGCTGTTCGAGGCGGGCTTCGACGAGCTGGTCGACCGCGTGCTCGTCGTCGACTGCCCCGAAGCCGTGCAGCAGGAACGGCTGATGGCGCGCGATGGCGAATCTGTTGAGTCGGCCGCACGGATCCTCGCTGCCCAGCTCCCGCGCGCCGAGCGGCTGGCGCGGGCCGACGACGTTCTGGGCAACGCGGGCACACCGGGCGAACTCGATGCATCGATCGCGAGCCTCGATGCCCGTTACAGGGCACTCGCAGCCTCCAGGGAGGGCGCCCGGCGAGCCAGCGGGCCATACAGCCGCTGATCCGGATTGCGATGCGCGGGTCGCGTGGCGCAGAATACCGGCGGGGAGAACCATCCGTCGCACCGTGAGCAGCCAGACCGCAGAACGCTTCCCGGGCATCGCAGCATCGTCTGTCGAGAGCCTGTACGAGCAGCCGCTCAGCGAGCGGATGCGCACTTTCCTGCGCCTGGAATACCTGTACCAACAGCTGCTCTACCACCTCGAGCAGCCGCAGGCAGGCTCGACGCGGATCGCGGTCGCCGGTCTGCTCGACATGGTGGCCATCCTCGGCCGGGGCGATGTCCGCGGGGATGTGCTGAAGGAGCTGGAGCGCCAGATCTTCATCTTCGATCGCTACCAGCACCTGCCCGGCGTCGACGAGGCCAGGCTGCGGCGGGTCCTGCGCAACCTGCAGGAGCTGCGTCAGCGCCTGTTCGCGGTGGGCTCGCAGTTCCTGCACCCGGTGCGCGAGAGCGAGTTCCTGGCCGCGATCAAGCACCGCAGCGCGATTCCGGGCGGTACCTGCGAGTTCGACCTGCCGAACTACAGCCACTGGCTGCGCCAGCCCTATGCACAGCGGCGCGCCGACATCGAGTTCTGGCTGGAGAATATCCGGCCGCTGTGCGACAGCATCGCCGAGCTGCTCTGGCTGCTGCGCGAAAGCGGTGAGCCCAGCGAGCGGGTCGCGATCAACGGGGTTTACCAGCACGCGCTCGGGGATACCGCGGTCGGACTGCTGCGGATCCAGCTGCCCCCGGACAGCGGCCTGTATCCGGAGATCAGCGGGAGTCATCACCGTTTCTCCGTGCGCTTCATGCAGTGGCCGGAAACCCGGGAGCGGGCCACCCAGACTGCACGCGACGTGCAGTTCAGGCTGACGATCTGCTAGAAGCGGCTGCGGCTCAGCTGCGCCTCTGCCAGAACCAGCCCGCCGCCAGCGGGTCCAGCCGCGCCATCAGCCAGTAGGCCAGGCGCTCCGTCAGCCGCGTCCACGGCCGGCGCCGGGCGCACCACTCCTCCAGCGTAACCTGTCGCGCGTGCGCGAGATCGCCGTCGAACAGCTTTCGCGCCGCCCGGGACGGTTCCTCGCCTTTCAGGCGGACCATCAGCTCGTAGTCGATATGCAGGCTGCGCGTATTGAAGTTGGCCGAGCCAACGTAGACCGCCTCGTCGATGATCACTAGCTTCGCGTGCAGCACCTGCGGCTGGTATTCCCAGATCTCGACCCCGCCCCGAAGCAGGCGGCTGTACAGGCTGCGTGCGGCAGCCTGCGCAAGCGGCACGTCGGAGATTCCGGGCAGCAGCAGCCGGACGCGTCCGCCACGCCTCACGACGCTCATCAGCTGGCGGCGCAGCCTCCAGGTAGGCAGGAAATAGGCGCTAATGACACATACATCGCTGGCCTGGCGCAGGTCGCGGATCCAGGCCTGCTTGAGCGGATTGCTGCCCCAGCCCGGCCCGCAGAGCAGCAGTTCACCGGGGGTGGCCGACAGCGGGCTGCGCTGGCGTCGCCGGCGCAGGCGCGGAAAACGCCGCGGGGCGAAGTCGGCGAACGCCCAGATCCTCTCGAACGAGCGGGCGATCTCGGCCGCCAGCGGCCCGTGGAGCTGCAGACCGAGGTCGCGCCAGCCCTGCGTAACGCCGTCGCCGCGGTACTCACTGGAAATGTTGAATCCGCCGATGATCGCCACGGACCCGTCGCAACAGAGAGACTTGCGGTGGTTGCGGTACAGGAAACGGCGTGGATGCAGCGGGTTGAACAGCCGGAACTCCACGCCAGCGTTCACCAGCGGCTCGATGAAGGACGCGGGCAGCGAGATCGAGCCCAGCGCATCGGCCAGCACTCGCACGCGCAGGCCACGCCCCACTGCACCAACGAGTGCATCCCGGATCTCGCGCGCGACGGCTGTATCCCGGAGGATGTAGGTCTCGAGCGCTATGCTCTCGCGCGCGCCCTCGATCACGGACAGCATCGCGGAGAACGCCTGCTCGCCATCAGCCAGCCAGCGGACCAGGGAGGCGGTCACGACTCCCGGTCACGCGGCGGCGGTGCATGTGCCTGCGTGGCCTCCATCGCCACGGCCAGTATGTCCTGGGCACTCTCGTGCCTGCGCGGCCCCACTACCCGGTTCCATACCAGGCTGCGCAGCCAGACGACCGGCCGGCCCACGGTGCGTCCCAGCAGCAGCATCAGGATCCACCCCAGCCCCGCGACGAGGGCCGCCCAGACCAGGCTGACCGCGAAGGTCTGGGCGATCGCGCGGACAATGATCAGCAGGCTCCAGACATACAGCAGGCGCGCTATCGCGGTGCCGAAGTAGGGCGTCATCACAAGGAGACCGAAAACGAAAGGCGCCGCACCCAGCGCGACCACACCGAACACCACCGGCAACGCCACTTCCGTGCCCAGAAGCCAGCCTGACAGCAGCCAGATCGTCGTCGCCCAGATGGCCAGCGTGAGCGCGAAGAGCACGCCGTTGAGCAGCAAACTCAGCACGAAGCGTCCCCGGGGCACCTGGTTGAGGAACAGCACGACACTCTCCCCGGCCAGCAGCGAGGCACCCGCCAGCACTGCGACTGCGACGGCCACCGGCCGGTTCTGCGCATAGGCCAGGAACTGCTCGAAGACGTCTGGCCTGAACGCAAGCGCGACGCGTATCGCATCGAGCACCTGCGCAGGAAAATCCAGAACCATCGGAATGCTCCCGCGTCGGGATCAGGCAGCCGGCGTACCGGCCTCATGCCTGGCAGCGGCAGGCGGCCCGGCGTGCTCAGACGTTCCGGCCTCTGCCAGGGCAAGGCGGCGCGGCCAGGCCCTCAGCACCGCCTGGACGACCGTGGCCAGAGGAATCGCGAAGAACACGCCCCAGAAGCCCCACAGGCCGCCGAAAAACAGTATCGCGACGATGATCGCGATCGGGTGCAGGCTGACCGCATCGCCGAGCAGCAGCGGGGCCAGCACGTTTCCGTCCAGGCCCTGGATCAGCCCGTACACGGCCAGTGCCCAGACAAAGTCGCTGGACAGGCCCCACTGCGCATAGGCGACCAGCGCAACCGGAAAAGTGACCAGCGCGGCGCCGACATACGGTATCAGCACGGAGAGCCCGGTGACCACGGCGAGCAGCGCCGCGTAGTTGAGCCCGAGCAGGCTGTAGGCGACATAGCTGCATGCGGCGACGATGAGGATCTCGACAAACTTGCCGCGCACGTAGTTCGTGATCTGCAGCTTCACCTCCTGCCAGACCTGGGTGGCAAGCTGGCGCTCCGGGGGCAGGAAGCCGGCGAACCAGTCAACGATCTTCTCGCCGTCCTTGAGGAAGAAGAACACCATGAAGGGCAGGAGGATCGCGTAGACCGCCACCACGACGGCGTTCATCACCGAGGCCAGCGAGTAGCTCAGTGCAAGCTGGCTCCAGGCAACCAGGTCGGTCCGCAGCCCGGCCAGGAAATCGCCCATCTCGGCCTCGGAGATGATGTTCGGGTAGCGCTCCGGCAGCCGCATCAGCGCGGTCTGCGCCTCCACCATCATCGACGGGACCTGCTGGGCCAGCTGCGTTAGCTGGGCAGCCAGCAAGGGCAGCACAGAGAGCAGCGTGAAGAGCAGGAAGCCGAGGAAGCCGAGGAAGACGATGCTGACCGCAGCCAGGTGAGTGACGCCCCAGCCCTTGAGCAGACGCACCGGCGCGTAAAGGATGAAAGCAATGATCGCGCTGGCGATCACCGGGGCGAGCATCCGCGCTGTCAGCAGCACGAAAACGCTGATCAGCACCAGCAGTATGGTCAGAATGACCACCTGCGGGTCCGAGAACGTGCGGTTGAACCACCTGCGAACGATCTCCATGCGCTCTCCCGGTCAGCCGCCGAGTCCGGCCAGCGCGTCCACCACCGGCAGGTCCGCAGGAAGTATATCCGCGGCCGCAAGCTCCGCGGGCGCCAGCCAGCGAAGCGGCTGGCCCTCCAGGCCGCGCGGCTCGCCGTCCCACGCGGTCACCAGCAGAACATGCAGGTGTATGCGCCGGTCCGGGTAGTCATGAGACAGTTCCATGAAGGGCTGCATCGCGAGGACCTCGATGCCCAGTTCCTCGGCCAGCTCACGCCGCAAGGCCCCAGCCGCCGTTTCCCCCTCGGCCAGCTTGCCCCCGGGAAACTCCCAGAACCCGGCCGCATGGCGGTCGCCGGAGCGCCTCGCGATCAGCACCCGTCCGTCAGGATCACGCAGCACCCCTGCGGCAACCCGGAACTCGGGCCTCCGGGCATTCTGGCCTGGCGCGCCCTCACCCACCGCCCGGGCTTACCCAAGCCGGCCGTGACAGTGCTTGTACTTCTTCCCGGAGCCGCACGGACAGGGCTGGTTGCGCCCCACCTTCGGGGCCTCCCGCGTGACGGGCCCAGGCGCAGGTGCCGGGCCACGCGGTGGCGGCGGCATCGGGCGCCCGGGGGCCCCCAGGCCGGGCAACCCGGGCGCTCCCGCCGCCGCTGCCGGCTGCGGCGCTGCCGCGACTGCCGAGGGGGCTTCCTCGTGGCGATACTCGATCTGCTGGGCGGCACGGCGGCGGGCCTCGACCTCCTGCAGGTCCTCGCTGCCCCGGATGCGGGCCTTGCTCAGGATGCTGACGACCTGAAGCTTCACCTGGTCCAGCATGTTGCTGAACATCTCGAAGGCCTCGCGCTTGTACTCCTGCTTGGGATTCTTCTGCGCGTATCCGCGCAGGTGGATGCCCATGCGCAGGTAGTCCATCGCGGCCAGGTGCTCCTTCCACTGCAGGTCCAGCTGCTGCAGCATCACGGCCTTCTCGACCTGGCGCATCAGCTCTGCGCCGACCTGCTCCGTTTTTTCCTCGTACAGCCGGTCGAGCTCGCCCTTGATACGCACACGCAGCCCGGCCTCGTCCAGGCCCTGCTCCTGGTCGAGCATCTTCTGCAGGCCCAGATCGAGGTCGAAGTCGCGCTTGAGCGCCTGCTCCAGCGCCGGGACGTCCCATTGTTCCTCGACGCTCTCCGGCGGAATATGCTCGCTGATCAGTCCGTCGACCACCTCGTCGCGGATGCCGGCGATGGCGTCGGCAATGTCCTCGCTTGCCATCAGCTCCCGGCGCTGCTGGTAGATCACCTTGCGCTGGTCGTTGGCGACGTCGTCATACTCCAGCAGCTGCTTGCGCATGTCGAAGTTGTGGGCCTCGACCTTGCGCTGGGCACGCTCGATCTGCCGGCTCAACATCTTGCTCTCGATCGCCTCGCCCGGCTTCATGCCCACACGTGCCAGCATGTTCTTCGTGCGCGCGGGATCACCGAAGATGCGCATCAGGTTGTCTTCCATCGAGAGATAGAAGCGGCTTGACCCCGGGTCGCCCTGGCGCCCGGCGCGGCCACGCAACTGGTTGTCGATGCGGCGTGACTCATGGCGCTCGGTGCCGATGATGCGCAGGCCGCCGGCCTCGAGCACCTGCCTGTGCCGATGTTCCCATTCCTCACGGGCAGCCGCCCGCGCCGCATCGCCGACATCCTCGCCCATCCCGGTGATCTCGGCCTCGAGGCTCCCGCCCAGCACAATATCGGTGCCGCGACCAGCCATGTTGGTCGCAATCGTGACCGTGCCCGGCCGCCCCGCCTGCGCAATCACGTGCGCCTCACGCTCGTGCTGCTTGGCATTGAGCACCTGGTGCGGCACCTTCTCCTTCGCCAGGAAGCTGGCCAGGTACTCAGAGGTCTCGATCGAGGTCGTGCCCACGAGCACTGGCTGGCCTCGCTCGACACAGTCGCGGATGTCCTCGATGATCGCGTCGAACTTGTCATTCTGCGTCAGGAACACAAGATCCGGCTGGTCATCACGCACCATGGGCCTGTGTGTCGGAATCACCATGACTTCGAGCCCGTAGATCTGCTGGAACTCGAAAGCCTCGGTATCGGCGGTACCGGTCATTCCGGCCAGCTTGCCGTACAGGCGGAAATAGTTCTGGAAGGTGATCGAGGCGACGGTCTGGTTCTCCTCCTTTACACGCACCCCTTCCTTGGCCTCGATAGCCTGGTGCAGGCCGTCCGACCAGCGCCGGCCCGGCATGGTTCGCCCGGTGAACTCGTCGACGATCACCACCTCATCGTCGCGGACGATGTAGTGCACATCTTTGCGGAAGATCGCGTGCGCCCGCAGCCCGGCCGTGAGGTGATGCATCAGCCGGATGTTGCCGGCATCGTAGAGGCTCTCGCTCTCGTCCAGCAGACCGGCGCCGACCAGCAGCTTCTCGACGGCCTGGTGGCCATCCTCGGTCAGGTAGGCCTGGCGGCCCTTCTCGTCCACCGTGTAGTGGCCCGGATCTAGCAGCTGGCAGGCAACGGGCCTTGCCTTGGGATCGATCTCCACCAGGTGCAGGCCGCGCTCGCCAGCGAGCCCGAGCGCCTCTTCCAGGTCCATCTCACCCAGGTCCTTGCCGGAGGCGTCGCTGAGATGTAGCCGGGTGGCCTCGATGTCCTCGTTGCGCTTGGCGCCCTCATGGGGCTGGCGCTTGAGCTGCGGGATCAGCCGGTTGATGGCCAGATACAGGTCAGAGCTGTCCTCCGACGGCCCCGAGATGATCAGCGGCGTGCGCGCCTCGTCGATCAGGATCGAGTCGACCTCGTCGACGATCGCAAAGGCCAGCTCGCGCTGCATCTGGTCCTCGCGACGGAACGCGAGGTTGTCGCGAAGATAGTCGAAGCCGAACTCGTTGTTCGTGCCATAGGTGATGTCGGCCGCATAGGCTGCCCGCTTCTCGTCCGGTGTCTGGCCGCTGCGGATCACGCCCACCGTGAGCCCGAGGAAACGGTAGACCGGCCCCATCCAGTCCGCATCGCGCTGGGCCAGATACTCGTTGACCGTGACCACGTGGACCGAACGGCCCGTCAGCGCATTCAGGTAGGCCGGCAGCGTCGCAACCAGCGTCTTGCCCTCACCCGTGCGCATCTCGGCAATCTTGCCGTCGTGCAAAGCCATGCCGCCGATCAGCTGCACGTCGAAGTGGCGCATGCCCAGCGTGCGGCGGGCCGCCTCGCGCACCGTGGCAAAAGCCTCGGGAATCAGGCTGTCGAGCTGGGCGCCCTCCGCCAGCCGCGCACGAAACTCCGCCGTCTTCTCCCGCAGCGCCTCATCGTCCAGCGCCTGCAAGGTCTGCTCCAGCGCATTGGCCGCCGACACCTGCCGCTGGTAGCCTCGCAGCAGGCGCTGGTTCCGGCTGCCAAACAGCCTGGTCAGGAAATTCAACAAGTTAACATCCTCCACGGCACCCGGGGCCAGACCCGAACAGGCGACCCCCTGCCGGCGTCGCAAAGCGGGCTATTGTAAGGGATGCCACCCGCCACTGCGCAGTGAGCCCCTTCCCGTTTCACCCGCACCCCCAGCCCGCGAATACCAGCCCCAAAGCCCCCCAGACACGTTAATTCACCCCTGATGCCCGCACCAAGGCCCGGAGGACTGCCCCTGGAGGGCGAAAGCCCGCAACGGGGCAGACCGCAGGGCCACCCCATCCATCAACCCAGTAATGCATCCCCGCAAAAAAACCGGGGACAAAAAGCGGAACTCGACGCCGTTCAGGACGACCGGCGGATATACCTCATCGGATCAACCGGCTGACCCCGGTAAAGCACCTCGAAATGCAGGTGAGAGCCCGTTGCGCGCCCCGACGACCCCATCAGCGCAATCGTCTGACCCGGCTTGACGTAGTCACCCGTCAGTACCAGGTTGGCCTCGTTGTGAGCGTAACGCGTCACGTAGCCGTTGCCGTGACTGATCTCGATCATGTAGCCATACCCACCCGGATGCTTGCCAGCCCAGGTGACCACACCCGCCGCCACCGCCACCACCTCGGTATTGCGCGGCGCCGCAAAGTCTACCCCCATGTGCCAGGCAGGGTTGCCCGTGAACGGGTCTATACGGCGTCCGAACCGGCTGGAGATCCAGCCCGCCCGCACGGGACGGCCACGCGGCTCCGCCAGGTTACGGACCTTGCGCTCGGACATCACCGACTGCAGCACGACCAGCTGCTGCTCCTGTTCCCGCAACCGCTGCTCGAGCAGGTCTATCTCGGCCACCAGCTCGGGGGGCGCCCAGCCCGGGCCGTCCACATCGTCAGGGCCACCCAGCGCGGGCGGCTCCTCGAAGTTGAACTCGCCGTCGGTGAGACCTGCCATGCTGGTCAGTCGGCGGCCCAGGGCATTCAGGCGGATCACGCTGGCCTGCATTTCTCCCAGCCTGAGGGCCAGCGCATTGTGCTGCTCCCGCGCAGACCGGCGGGCCGCCTCCAGCTGCTCGCGCTGCGCCTCGAGATCCACGGCCAGCTCGACGATCGCCGCCGGCGCCGCCGTGCGGGCCAGCAGGTAACCGGCAGAGAACCCGGCAGAAACAAGCAGCAAGACGCCCGCAAGCACCGAGGCCAGCACGGATGGCGACAGGGTGACTTGAGCGGGTGATCCGGAGGAGAGACTGGTCAGTCGTCGAATCATGCGCGCTAGACTATGCCCAAGACGAGTGCCAATCGCAACCGGATGGTCGCCAAGCTCATGAAGAAATCACAGGCGCCTCGCGCACTGGGTGAACTGATCGGCAGCGGGCTGCTGGACAGCCTGGCTGCCAGCGCGCGCGCCCAGAGTGGCCTCACGGACCAGCTGCGGAAGAACCTGGAGCCGGATCTCGCGCCGGCATTGCTGCTCGCGACGCTGCACAGTGACGGTACGCTGGTACTGACCGCGAGCAGCCCCGCCTGGGCGGCTCGCATGCAGTTTGCAGGCCCCCAGCTTCTCGAGCGCTGCCGTGAACTGCTGCCAGAGGCCCGGCGCTTCCGTGTCCGCACGGCCCGCGATACGGGTGGCGCCTGAGAGGGGAAACCCCGTCAGGCGGGCGAGGCAGCTGGCAGGCCGTAAGCCTCGGGAGCCTTGCGGCTGTCCTCGAAGCTGACCAGCTCGAATGCCTCGGCATCGGCCAGCACGGCCCGCGCCAGCCTGTTGTTGAGGCCATGTCCTGACTTGAAGCCAACGTACTCGCCAATCAGGCTGTGGCCAAGCAGGTAGAGGTCACCGATGGCGTCGAGGATCTTGTGCTTCACGAACTCGTCCTCGAAGCGCAGCCCATCCTCGTTCAGGATCCGGTAGTCATCGAGCACGACGGCGTTGGCCATGCTGCCGCCGAGCGTGAGCTGGCGCGCGCGCAGCAGCTCGATCTCGCGGGCGAAGCCGAAGGTCCTCGCCCTCGACACCTCGCGGAGGAAAGTGGAGGTGGAGAAATCGAGCGCGGCTCTCTGGCTGTGACGCCGGAAGACCGGGTGGTCGAAGTCGATCTGGAAATCGAAGCGGCACCCGGCGTGGGGGCGCAGTTCGGCCCACTTGTCACCCTCCTCCACGCGCACCGGCCGGCGGATACGGAGGAACTTCTTGGCTGCGTTCTGCTCGATCAGCCCGGCCGACTGAAGAAGGAATACGAACGGGGCCGCGCTGCCGTCCATGATCGGAACTTCAGGCGCACTGAGGTCGACGTAGGCATTGTCTATGCCCAGGCCCGCCAGCGCGGCGAGCAGGTGCTCCACCGTCGCGACCCGGGCCTCGCCGCTGACCAGCGTGGTGCCCAGCATGGTCTCGCCCACTGAGGCAGCCTCGGCCGGCACGTCGACCGGGGGATCAAGGTCCAGGCGCCGGAACACAATGCCGGTATTCACCGCAGCCGGACGCAGCGTCATGTAGACCTTGCGACCGGTATGCAAGCCGACGCCTGTCGCACGGACAGTGTTCTTCAGCGTGCGCTGCCTGATCATTGAAGAACCTCTTTGATGCGTCGCAAAAAAAAGCCATGGATCGGCTCGCCGGGCCTTGAGACCACAGACTTCTGCGTTCGAACGACTGGCGCCAACCGCACGGATCGCATCCGCGCCGCCCATAATCCCGTGGTTAAGCTAGCACAGTCACCATAACCCTGCAAGGCAGCGAGCAGTGCTTTCCGGGTGGCGGCCGGTCGCCGGTGCCAGCCTGAAGGCCGGCACCGGCGGTGTTGCTGCTGGAGCTGCCCAGCCGGACTCAGTCAGCCTGGCGGCGCAGGAAGGCCGGGACGTCGAGCATGTCGAAAGTCGCCTCGTCAGGCGGGGCCAGCTGCTCCCCGACGGCCCGCTTGCGCTGCCGGGCCACGGCCGGCATCTCGTAGCGCGTGTAGTTCGGGGCGTAATCGGGCTGAGCCTGCGCCGGGGCAGCGGCTGGCTCGGGCGCCGGTGCAGCGACCGGCTCGGGCGACACCACCCGGATGTGCGGCGGCTGCTCCCGTCGTGCGGCCTGCTGGCCGAGGCCGGTCGCGACTACGGTCACGCGGATCGTGTTCGACATCTCGGGGTCAATCACGGTGCCCACGACCACGGTCGCATCATCCGACGCGCACTGCTTGACTGTCTCGCCGACCTGCTGGAACTCGCCGATCGACAGGTCCATGCCGGCCGTCACGTTGACGAGAATGCCCCGCGCACCGGACAGGTTGACGTCCTCGAGCAGCGGGCTCGAGATGGCCGCCTCGGCAGCCTCGCGCGCCCGGTCCTCGCCAGCCGCGCTGCCCGAGCCCATCATCGCCATGCCCATCTCGCCCATCACCGTGCGCACGTCGGCGAAGTCGACGTTGATCAGGCCAGGACGTGTGATCAGCTCGGCGATACCCTGCACTGCGCCCTGCAGCACCTCGTTCGCGGCGCGGAACGCATCGAGCAGCGTCGTCTGCGGCCCGAGCACGGTCAGCAGCTTCTCATTCGGGATCGTGATCAGCGAGTCGACGTACTTCGCCAGGTCCGAGATGCCCTGATCCGCAGCGGCCATGCGCTTGCGCCCCTCCATCGCGAACGGCCGGGTCACCACGGCCACAGTCAGGATGCCGAGCTCACGTGCGACCTGGGCCACCACCGGGGCAGCACCAGTACCCGTACCGCCGCCCAGTCCGGCGGTGATGAACAGCATGTCGGCACCCTCGATGACCTCCTGGATACGGTCACGGTCCTCCATGGCGGCCTGGCGGCCGACGTCGGGATCGGCGCCTGCGCCCAGGCCCTTCGTGATGTTGCAACCAATCTGCAGCGCGGTGCGCACGTTTGCGCTGCGCAGCGCCTGCGCATCCGTGTTGGCGCAGATGAAATCCACGCCCTCGATCCCGGTGCTGACCATGTGGCGCACGGCATTGCCGCCCCCACCGCCGACACCGACCACCTTGATTACAGCATTCTGGCTGTAGGCATCCATAAGTTCGAACATCTCGCTTCTCCTCCGGCAACAACCCTGTAAGTTCAGAAATTCCCCTGGAACCACGCCTTCATGCGCGCCAGGACATCCCGCATTCCACTGCCAACGGGTGAATCCTCGGCCACCCGCTCGTACTTTCTACGCGCATACAACAGCAACCCGACACCGGTGGAATGAATCGGGTTGCGCACCACGTCAGCCAGCCCGCTGACATGCTGCGGCACCCCGAGGCGCACCGGCATGTGAAACACTTCCTCGGCCAGCTCCACCGCGCCTTCCATCTTGGCGCTGCCGCCCGTCAGCACGATGCCGGCGGCGACCATAGGGTCGAAACCGCTGCGGCGAAGCTCGTCGCGTATCAGGCCGAACAGCTCCTCATAGCGCGGCTCCACCACCTCGGCCAGGGTCTGCCGGGCCAGTCGGCGCGGCGGGCGCTCACCCACACTGGGAACCTCGATCGTCTCGTCGAGATTTGCCAGCTGGGACAGCGCGCAGGCATAACGGACCTTGATGTCCTCGGCGTACTGGGTCGGCGTGCGCATCGAGATCGCAATGTCGTTGGTGACCTGGTCGCCGGCGATCGGAATCACGGCCGTGTGCCGGATCGCACCGTTGTGGAATACCGCGATGTCCGTGGTGCCGCCGCCTATGTCGACCAGGCAGATGCCGAGCTCCATCTCGTCCTCGGTCAGTACCGAATAGCTCGAGGCCAGCTGCTCCAGCACGATGTCCTCGACCTCGAGGCCACAGCGCTGTACGCACTTTATGATGTTCTGCGCAGCGCTGGCAGCGCCGGTCACCATGTGCACGCGCGCCTCGAGACGCACGCCCGACATCCCGATCGGCTCACGGATGCCCTCCTGGCCGTCGATGATGAACTCCTGCGGCAGCACGTGCAGGATCTTCTGATCAGCCGGTATCGCGACGGCGCTCGCGGCCTCGATCACGCGGTCCACGTCGCTCTGGGTGACCTCTCCATCACGGATCGCGACGATGCCGTGCGAGTTCAGGCTGCGGACGTGGCTGCCGGCGATGCCGGCATAGACCTGGCTGATCTCGCAATTCGCCATCAGCTCGGCTTCCTCGACCGCACGCTGTATGGAGCTGACTGTGGACTCGATGTTGACTACAACACCCTTCTTCAGGCCGCGCGACGGGTGCATGCCAAAGCCGATCACCTCGAGCTCGCCATCATCCTGCAGCTCGCCGACGATCGCGGTCACCTTGGACGTGCCGACATCCAGCCCGACGATGATCCGCTTGTCTCCCTTCCTCGACATCAGCCCTGCGTCTCCCTGCCAGCTTTCCAGCCGATTGCAAACCCGTTCGTGTAGCGCATATCGATGTAGTCCACCTCGCTGGCCATGGACCCGACCACCTGATCGAGCGCCTGGTAGAACACGGCGAGACGCTCATCGGTGCGCGCAGACCCAAGGCGCACCGAAATCCCGTTACTGATCCGGAACGACCATGCGCCCCGCTCGTCCAGCGTAAGCTCGACCACGCCGAGTCCGCGCGGCACCAGCTGCTCCTGCAATTCGATGAAGCGCCTGGCCACACGGGCCTCGGTACCCGCCGGCCCATGCAGCCTCGGCAGTCCGCCGGGAATGTGGCTGGCCTGCTCGATAAACAGCTCACCGCGCGGGTTCAGCAGGCCGGCCTCGCCCCAGCGCGCGGCCGGCTCCTGCTCCCTGACCAGCAGCTCCAGCGTCTCCGGCCAGCGTCGCGTCAGTCGCGCGCTGGCCACCCAGGGCAAGGCCTTCAGCTCGCGCTGCAGCCCCGCCATATCGAGACGGAGGAAGCCGGTGCCCACCTGCGGGCGCAGCAGTGCCTCGAGCTGATCGGCCGAAACCCGTTCGAACTGGCCGTGGATCACGATGCGAGTGACCGGCCGGTCGATGACCCAGATCGCCAGCACGGTCGCGGCCCCGCCGACCAGCAGCGCGCCAAGCAGGGTCAGCACCGGCAGCCAGTGGATCGCCGGCAGCACGAACTGCTGCGCCTTCTCCCTCCGTCTACGGTTACGTGCGCGCAGCATCAGCTGCCCCTCCGAACCGGCTCGAGACTGGTCTCGAGAATCCGGCAGGCCAGCTCCGGCATGTCCATGCCCAGCCGCGCAGCCGCCATAGGCACCAGGCTGTGGTCGGTCATCCCCGGTACCGTGTTGACCTCGAGCAGCATCGGCGCGCCCTGCTCGTCGAGCATCAGGTCGACGCGCCCCCAGCCCGACGCACCGACCGCCGCAAACGCACGGCGGGCCAGCGCGGCGATCTGCGCTTCAGTGTCTTCCGGCAGACCGGCGGGACAGAAATAGCGGGTACTGTCGCTGAAGTACTTCGCCTCGTAGTCGTAGAACTCGCCGCCGGCCTCGACCCGTATCGCCGGCAGCGCGAGATCGCCGAGCAGGCCGACTGTGTACTCGCCCCCGGGCAGCCAGCGCTCTGCCAGCACCACGCAACCACAGTCCGCGGCTGCCTCGTAGGCGCCGGCGAGCTCGGCCACGCGGCTCACCTTGCTGATGCCAATGCTCGAACCCTCGGCGGCGGGCTTCACGAAGAGCGGCAGGCCCAGCGCCTCGATCGCGGCGTCGAAATCGGCAGGCCCGCGCAGCACCCGAAACTCGGCCGTGGGCAGGCCGGCGCCCAGGAACAGCTGCTTGCAGCGCAGCTTGTCCATGCCGATGGCCGAACCCAGCACGCCGCTGCCCGTGTAGGGCAGACCCAGGCACTCGAGCAGCCCCTGCACCGTACCGTCCTCACCGCCACGCCCATGGAGCACGATGAACGCGCGGTCATAGCGCCCCCTGGCCAGCACGTCCGCGAGGTCACGGCCGGCATCGACGGCAGTCGCATCGACCCCGGCTCTCTTCAGCGCCTGGTGCACGGCATGGCCCGAGCGCAGCGAGATCTCGCGCTCGGCCGACCAGCCGCCGATGAGCACGGCCACCCGGCCGAAGCCTGCGGGATCGGTAAGCCGGCGCGGGGGCAGCGCCATTGCGCTCATTGCGCGGTCTCCCCGGTGCCCGGCTCGCCGATGATGCGCACCTCGGGTTCCAGGCTGACGCCGAAGCGCTCCCTGACACGGTCGCGTACGGTCCAGATCAGGCTCTCGATGTCGGCTGCCGTCGCACCACCGGTGTTGATGATGAAGTTCGCATGCTTGGGCGAAACCTCGGCTGCACCGATACGCAGGCCCTTGAGGCCCGCGGCCTCGATCAGGCGCGCCGCGTGGTCGCTCGGGGGATTGCGGAACACTGAGCCGCAGCTGGGCTGACCCAGCGGCTGTCTCTGCTGCCGCTCGGCGAGCAGCGCCTGCATGCGCCCGGCGGCATCGCCATGCCCGGCCGAGAACCGCAGGCGCGCGGCGACGAACCACTCGTGCTCGGGCGCACTGACTTCGCGGTAGGCGGCCTGGTATTCACCCCGGTCGCGCGTGCTGACCCGGCCACCGCGATCAATCACGTCGACACTGACCACGTGGTCCCAGGTCTCACCGCCGAAGGCACCCGCATTCATGCGCAGGGCACCACCCAGTGTTCCCGGGATACCGGCCAGGAACTCCGCGGGCCCGAGCCCCCAGCGCACGAGGCGACGGGCCAGTGCGGTGCAGGGTACGCCGGCGCCGGCCTCCACCAGTTCGTCGGCCAGGCGGCGCACATCATTCAGCGCCCGGCCGGTCATCACCACCGCGCCACGCAGGCCCCCGTCACGGACCAGCAGGTTGCTGCCGAGCCCGACGAACCAGATCGGCACCCCGTCGGGCAGACCGGCGAGGAAGTCCTGCAGTTCAGCGAGCGAGCCGGGCCGGCAGAAGAGGTCCGCGGGACCCCCCACGCGCCAGGTCGTGTGACGTGCCATGGGCTCGTCATGCAGCAGCGCCGGCGGTATGCGTTCAGTGGCTGCCATGCTCACCGGACCTCCCCGCCAGCCAGCCCCGCGGGGAGTCTCTGCGCGGCACTGCCGATGTCGCCTGCGCCCAGTGTCAGCAGCAGGTCACCGTCCTCGAGCACGTCGGCCAGCAGTTCAGGCAGCTGATCGAGGGCCGGAACGAACACCGGCTCGACCCGGCCACGGCCGCGTATCGCGCGGCAGATCGCCCGTCCGTCCGCGCCGCTGATCGGGGTCTCACCCGCCGCGTAGACCTCGCAGACCAGCACCCGGTCGGCCGCGGACAGCACCTCGGCGAAATCGTCGAGGAAATCACGCGTGCGCGTGTAGCGATGCGGCTGGAATACGGCGACCAGGCGACGATCGGGCCAGCCCTGGCGCGCGGCCGCCAGCGTGGCGGCGATCTCGGTCGGATGGTGGCCATAGTCATCGACCAGCAGCACCTGGCCGGCAGGTACACGGACGTCGCCAAGCACCTGCAGCCTGCGGTCTATCCCCTGGAAACTGGACAGCGCGGCACACATGGCCGCATCGTCAATCTCGAGTTCCGTGGCGACCGCAATGACGGCCAGTGCGTTCAGCACGTTGTGCCGTCCCGGCAGGTTGAGCGTCACCGGCAGCGGTGCGCGCCCCGCGCGCAGCAGCGTGAAATGCGAGCGCAGGCCATCGCCACGGATGTCGGCCGCGCGGATATCGGCCGCACTGTCGATCCCGTAACCCAGCACCGCGCGATGGATCCCGGGCAGCACGCGGCGGACGCCCGGATCATCGAGGCACATCACCCCCAGCCCGTAGAACGGCAGGTTGTGCACGAAGTCGACGAAGGTCTGCTGCAGCAGCGACTCGTCACCCTCGTATGCAGCCAGGTGATCATTGTCGATGTTGGTGACCACGCTGATCATCGGCTGCAGGTGCGTGAAGGAGGCATCGCTCTCGTCGGCCTCGGCCACGAGGTAGCGACCGGCGCCGAGACGGCCGTTGCTGTCGGTGCTCTTGAGACGGCCGCCAATGACGAAGGTCGGGTCCTCGCCGGCCTCGGCCAGCACCGAGGCCAGCAGGCTGGTCGTTGTCGTCTTGCCGTGGCTGCCGGCCACCGCGATGCCATAGCGGAACCGCATCAGCTCGGCCAGCATCTCGGCGCGCCGGACCACCGGACGGCGCAGCTGCCGGGCCGCCACCACCTCGGGGTTGTCTTCGGCCACCGCACTGGAGACGACCACCACGTCGGCATCGCCGACATGGCTGCTCGCATGCCCTGTGAGCACGGTTGCGCCCAGCGCGGACAGCCTGCGTGTCGCGGCTGATTCGCGCAGGTCGGACCCCTGGACGGCATAACCGAGGTTGAGCAGCACCTCGGCGATGCCCGACATGCCGACACCACCGATACCGACGAGGTGGATCCGGTTGATCTGCCGCATCCGGTCTCTCATCGCCCGCCTCCGGCTGCGAGGCAGGCATCGGTGATCGCGGCCGTCGCATCGGGACGCGCAAGCTCACGGGCGGCAAAGGCTCGCCGGCGCAACTCCTCACGATCGGACAGCAGCGCTTCGAGGCGTGCCGACAGCCGTCCGGCCGTCAGGTCCGCCTGGGGCAGCAGCTCGGCTGCACCGGCCGCGACGAGCGCGCCGGCGTTCCTGGTCTGGTGGTCATCGACGGCCGTCGGATAGGGAACCAGCAGTGCCGGCAGGCCGGCTGCGCAAAGCTCCGCGATCGTCAGTGCACCGGAGCGCGCGATCACGAGGTCAGCCCAGCCATAGGCCTCGGCCATGTTCTCGATAAAGGGCTCGACTCTGGCCTCGACGCCCACCGCCCGCCAGGCCGCGAGCGTCTCCTGCAGCGTCAGACTGCCGGACTGATGGCGCACGATCGGACGCCTGCCGGCCGGCAGTGCGGCGACGGCAGCCGGAACGACGAGATTGATCGCACGTGCGCCCTGGCTACCCCCGAGCACCAGCAGGCGCAACGGCCCCTGGCGATCCGCAAGACGCGATTCAGGTGCCGGCAGCGCCGAGATGTCCGGGCGCACCGGATTTCCAACCGTGCGCGCCCCGATCCGCGGCGAAAAGCTGCCCGGGAAGGCCTGCAGCACTTCCCGGGCAAACCGCGCCAGAAGACGGTTGGTCAGGCCGGCGACCGCATTCTGCTCATGGATCACCAGCGGAAGTCGCAGCAGCCACGCAGCCAGGCCGCCCGGACCCGATGCATAGCCGCCCATGCCGAGCACCAATCGGGGCCGGCAGCGGCGGATCACCCGCAGCGCATCCAGCAGTGCGAGTACCAGCGTGAACGGCGCGACCAGCCAGGCCAGCGCGCCGCGCCGGCGCAGGCCCTGTACGCGCAGCTGCTCGAATGCAAAGCCGGCGGCCGGCACCAGCCTCGCCTCCAGGCCCCGGCCGGTGCCAAGCCAGACCACCGGATGCTGGCGCCGGCGCAGCTCCTCGGCCACCGCCAGCGCCGGAAACACATGTCCGCCCGTGCCACCAGCCATGATCAGCACCGGCGCGTTCATGCGGATCTCCCGCGTGTGCGGCGCCGGCGAGCCTCACTGTTGACCAGGCCGCGGTTCTCGAGATCCACGCGCAGCAGCAGTGCCAGAGCAGCCAGCGTGACCAGCAGGCTGCTGCGCCCATAGCTGAGCAGCGGCAGGGTGAGGCCCTTGGTCGGCAGCAGGCCCATGTTGACGCCGATATTGACGAACACTTGGGCAGCCAGCCAGACGGCGATCCCGAAAGCGAGGCTGGCCTGGAATACACGCTCACGCTCGGCTGCCGAACGGGCAATCAGCATTCCCCGCCAGATCACCAGCCCGTAGAGCAGTATCACGACAAGGCTGCCGGCCAGGCCGAACTCCTCCGCCAGTACCGCGAACACGAAGTCGGTATGCGCCTCCGGCAGGTAGAACATCTTCTGCACGCTCGCGCCGAGACCGAGACCGAACCACTCACCGGTCCCGATCGCGATCAGGGACTGCGTCAGCTGGAACCCCGTGTTGAAGGGATCGGCCCACGGATCCATGAACCCGGTCAGGCGCGCCATCCGGTAAGGCGCGGCGCCGGGCACCGCGGCCAAAGCCGCGCCCGCCCGCCCGCCCCGGCCCACCACCAACCGCCCCCCCGCCCCCCCGGCAAAAACCACCGCC
>JAFIFS010000069.1 GCA_020831895.1 Chromatiales bacterium | reverse complement strand
TGGCCGGGCGCAGCCAGCGCGCCAGGCTGAACAACTCATCCGGCGACTCGACGAAGTAGCGCAGCAGGTCCTTGGCCAGCAGCACGCCGATCACCTCGTCGCGGTCCTCGCCGATCACCGGGAAGCGGGAATGACCGCTCTCGACGATCCGGCGCAGCACGTCCTCCCGTGGCGCATCGTGCTCGAGTACGACCATCTGCGAGCGCGGCACCATCACGTCGCGCACCTGGGTCTGGGCCACCTGCAGCACGCCGTGGAGCATCGCCAGCTCCTCGGGGCTCAGCACCTCCCGCCAGTGGCCCTCGCCGAGCAGGGCGCGCAGGTCCTCGCGGTCGGGCGGGTCGACCTTAAGCGCACGGCGCAGCCGGCCGTACCAGCCATCGGACTGTGGTCTGTCGTCGGGGGAGGATTCCTCGTTCATCTCTCGCTGTCGTTGCTCAGGGATTCGGTGGCATAAGGGTCGGGCCAGCCCAGTGCGGCGAGCACGCGCACCTCCAGCTGCTCCATCTCTGCGGCGTCGCTGTCGCCCTCGTGAGTGTAACCGAGCAGGTGCAGGCTGCCGTGCACGACCAGGTGCGCCAGGTGCGCGACCAGCGGCTTGCCCTGTGCCACGGCCTCCTCGGCCACGACCGGCAGGCAGATCACCAGGTCACCCAGCACCCGGCCAGTCTCGGCCATGATCTCGGGCGGCAGCTCCGGCCCCGGAAAAGCCAGCACATTGGTCGCATAGTCGCGGTCTCGCCAGGCGGCATTCAGTGCCCGGCCCTCGGCCCGGTCGACAATCCGCAGCACGAGGCTGGCCGGACCCTCGTCCCCGGCAGCGTGACGCGCGGCCGCGACCCAGCGCGCCGGCGCTGCCCCTGCGGGCAGTGCCAGCGACGGGTCCGCCACCTCGACGTCGAGCGCGAGGCCGCCAGGTTCAGGTTCGGCGGGCTCGGCCTGCGCGGCAGCCGCTTCAGCGGGACTGGGGGCGGGATCAGGCATCACCCTGCTCATCCTGGCGCCGGCGCGCAGGCGCTGGGCGCGCTACCGGCTCCGCCGCCTCGCGCGCCTCGGCCGCCTCGTAGGCCTCGACGATGCGCTGGACCAGCGCATGGCGCACGACGTCGGCCGGCGAGAAGAACGTGAAGTGCACGCCCTCCACCCCCTCGAGCACCTGCAGCACATGCTTGAGCCCGGAGCGCTGGCTGCGCGGCAGGTCCACCTGCGTGATATCGCCGGTGACCACCGCGCGCGAGCCGAAGCCCAGCCGGGTGAGGAACATCTTCATCTGCTCGACGGTGGTGTTCTGGGCCTCGTCCAGCAGCACGAAGCTCTCGTTCAGCGAGCGCCCGCGCATGAAGGCCAGCGGCGCGACCTCGATCACGTTGCGCTCGACCAGGCGTGCGACGCGGTCGAAGCCCAGCATCTCGTAAAGCGCGTCGTACATCGGGCGCAGGTAAGGGTCGACTTTCTGTGACATGTCGCCGGGCAGGAAGCCGAGCCGCTCGCCGGCCTCGACCGCCGGGCGCACCAGCACGATGCGCCGCACCCGGTCCTGCTCCAGGGCCTCGACCGCGCTCGCCACCGCGAGGTAGGTCTTGCCGGTGCCCGCCGGCCCGATGCCGAAGCTGAGGTCATGGCGGCGGATGCCGTCGAGGTAGCCGCGCTGGTTCGGCCCGCGCGGCTTGATCGACAGGCGCCGCGTCTTGACCACGGCGGCGGCGCTATCGGCCCCGGCGCCGGGCGCGGCATCCATCTGCGCGGCAGTCAGGCTCAGGTGCACGCGCCCGGAATCGATGCGCTCGGAGCCGGCCAGTGCGAACAGTTCACGCAGCACCTGGGCGCCAGCCGCGATCGCGGGCTCCGGCCCGCTCAGCCGGAAGTGGCAGCCACGGTTGCTGATCGTCACGCCGAGGTGACGCTCGATCTGGCGCAGGTGCTCATCGAACTGGCCGCAGAGATTGGCCAGCGCATCGTTGCTGGCAGGCTCGAGATCGAATTCGGCGGTTTGCAGGGCGGCGTTCAATAGTCCTCCATCACGCGACGCTCAGGCGGCGGCCGACTGCCGCAGGCGGCCACGCAGCGAATTCGGCATCGCCTCGGTGATCTCGACCTCGACGAACTGGCCGATGAGCGCCGCATCCCCGGGGAAGTTGACCCAGCGGTTGTTCTCAGTGCGCCCGGCCAGCTGGCGGGGGTCCTTGCGCGAGGGCTTCTCGACCAGGATGCGCTGGACGCTGCCAACCATGGCCGCACTGATCGCCTGCGCGTTCTCGTTGATGCGCGCCTGCAGCCGCTCCAGCCGGCGCTGTTTCTCTTCGCGCGGCAGGGGGTCGGGCAGCGCGGCGGCCGGCGTGCCGGGCCGCGCGCTGTAGATGAAGCTGAACGACTGGTCGAAACCGACCTCGTCGATCAGGCGCATCGTCGCCGCGAAATCCTCGTCCGTCTCGCCGGGAAAGCCGACGATGAAGTCGCTCGAGATGCAGATGTCCGGGCGTGCCTCGCGCAGCCGGCGGATCTTCGCCCGGTACTCCAGCGCC
>JAFIFS010000075.1 GCA_020831895.1 Chromatiales bacterium | reverse complement strand
CCCCCCCCCCCCCCCCCCCCCCCCCCCCCCCCCCCCCCCCCCCCCCCCGCGACGTGGTTCGCACTAGCGGCTCTATCTTACTCAGTACCGGTAGTGTTCCGGCTTGAACGGGCCCTCGACAGATACGCCGAGATAATCAGCCTGCTCCTGGGTGAGGCGGGTGAGTTCCGCGCCGAGCTTGCCAAGATGCAGGTGGGCTACCTTCTCGTCCAGGTGCTTCGGGAGCACGTAGACCTGGCGCTCGTATTTCGCCGGGTGCTGCCAGAGCTCGATCTGGGCCATCACCTGGTTGGTGAAGGAGTTCGACATCACGAAGCTTGGGTGGCCGGTCGCGCAGCCGAGGTTGACGAGCCGCCCCTCGGCCAGAAGGATGATGCGCCTGCCGTCCGGGAAGATCACGTGGTCTACCTGGGGCTTGATGTTGTCCCACTCGTACTTCCGCAGCGAGGCTACGTCGATCTCGCTGTCGAAGTGGCCAATATTGCAGACGATTGCCTGGTCCTTCATCCGGACCAGGTGGTCGTGGCTGATGACCTTGAAGTTGCCCGTCGCGGTCACGAAGATATTCGCCTTGTCGCAGGCATGATCCATCGTGACCACGCGGAAGCCCTCCATCGCCGCCTGCAGCGCGCAGATGGGGTCTATCTCGGTCACCCAGACCGTGGCGCCAAGCCCGCGCAGCGACTGCGCGCAGCCCTTGCCGACATCGCCATAGCCGCAGACCACGGCGATCTTCCCGGCGATCATCACGTCAGTCGCGCGCTTGATGCCATCCACGAGGGACTCGCGGCAGCCGTAGAGGTTGTCGAACTTGGCCTTGGTGACCGAGTCGTTCACGTTGATCGCGGGGCAGAGCAGGCGGCCACTCCTGGCCATCTCGTACAGGCGCGCGACGCCGGTGGTCGTCTCCTCGGAGATGCCGCGAACCTGCGCCATCAGCTCGGGGTACTTGTCGTGCATCAGCGCGGTCAGGTCGCCCCCGTCATCGAGGATCATGTTCGGCCGCCAGCCATCCGGCCCCAGGATCGTCTGTTCCACGCACCACCAGTACTCTTCCTCGGTCTCGCCCTTCCAGGCGAATACCGGGATGCCGGCGTCTGCCATGGCGGCGGCGGCATGGTCCTGGGTGGAGAAGATGTTGCAGGAGGACCAGCGGATCTCGGCGCCAAGGGCAGTCAGTGTCTCCATCAGCACCGCGGTCTGGATCGTCATGTGCAGGCAGCCGGCAATCCTTGCGCCCTTCAGCGGCTGGCTGGCGGCGTACTCCTCGCGCACGGCCATGAGGCCGGGCATTTCGGTCTCGGCAATCGCGATCTCCTTGCGTCCCCAGCCGGCGAGGCTGAGGTCGGCCACCTTGTAGTCCGGCTGGGTGACGAGGGCTGGCTTGCTGCTCATAGGGCTATCCTCTGTTCCATGGTGAGCGCGCTCATGCGCGCCTGCGAACGGCATCCTCAAGGGCCTGTGCCCTATCGGTTCGTTCCCAGGTGAATTCCGGTTCTGTCCGGCCGAAATGTCCGTACGCTGCGGTGGGGCGGTAGACCGGGCGGTGCAGATCCAGCATCTCGCGGATGCCCCACGGGGTGAGGTCGAAGTGATGGCGCACCAGCGCGGTCATCTGCTCGGGACTGAGGCTGCCGGTGCCGAAGGTTTCGACACTGACCGAGGTCGGCTCGGCGACCCCGATCGCATAGGAGACCTGTACCTCGCAGCGGTCGGCGAGCCCGGCCGCGACGATATTCTTCGCTACATAACGTGTGGCATAGGCGGCCGAGCGGTCGACCTTGGTCGGGTCCTTGCCGGAGAACGCCCCGCCGCCATGGCGTGCCATGCCGCCGTAGGTATCGACGATGATCTTTCGCCCGGTCAGCCCGCAGTCGCCCTGCGGTCCCCCGATGACGAACTTCCCGGTCGGGTTGATGTGGTAGCGGGTCTTTGGTCCGAGCCACTTCTTCGGCAGCACGGGCTTGATGATCAGCTCCATGACGCCCTCGCGCAGCTCCTTCTGGCTGACGCCGGGGTCATGCTGGGTGGACAGCACCACTGCGTCGATCGCGACGGGCCGGTCGTCCTCGTAAACCAGGGTCACCTGGCTCTTTGCATCCGGGCGCAGCCAGGGCAGCTTGCCGCGCAGGCGGACGTCCGCCTGGCGCTTGACCAGCCGGTGTGCGAGCGTGATCGGCGCCGGCATCAGCACGTCATTCTCGCGGGCCGCGTAGCCGAACATCATGCCCTGGTCGCCTGCCCCCTGCTTGCGCGGATCCTTGCGCCCGACGCCGCGGGCGATATCCGGGGACTGCTTGCCCAGCGCATTCAGGACGCCGCAGGTGTTGCCGTCGAACCCCAGCCTGGAGTCGTCGTAGCCGATCTCGCAGATGACCTTGCGGACCAGAGGCTCGAAGTCGATGCTCGCGGTGGTCGTTACCTCGCCGGCCAGCACGACGAATCCGGTCTTGACCAGCGTCTCTGCCGCAACCCGCGCATCGGGGTCCTGTTCCAGGATCGCGTCGAGGACAGCGTCGGAGATCTGGTCGCAGATCTTGTCGGGGTGGCCCTCGGAGACCGATTCCGAGGTGAATAGTCGTCTGTTGGCCATGTTGCCTTCCGTGCGGGGGCCGTGAGCGGCATTGAGGGGAGCCGGGGATTATAGCCGCCCGGCAGGTTGAAGTCCGCACGCCGGCGAAGTGGCGAAGTTGCGGGGCGGACGGCCTTACGAGACAATGCGCCGCCCGTTTCCGGCGCCTCCCGCGCCGCTACCCTCAGGACCTCTGGCAGACCCAATGACAAGCAATCCCGGTGGGAACCGCTCCCCGGCACGGCGCAGGGCGCTGGCCAATGCCGTCCGCGCGCTGGCCATGGATGCGGTCGAGCAGGCGAATTCAGGACACCCCGGCATGCCGATGGGCATGGCGGACATCGCGGAGGTGCTGTGGAACGACTTCCTCAGGCACAACCCCGCTGATCCGCACTGGCCGGACCGGGACCGGTTCGTGCTATCGAACGGGCACGGCTCCATGCTGCTCTACGCAGTGGCGCACCTGACCGGCTACCCGCTCGGCATCGATGAGCTGCGCAATTTCCGCCAGCTCGGGTCCCGTACCGCCGGTCACCCGGAGCGCGAGGTCGAAATCGGGGTCGAGACCACGACCGGCCCGCTCGGTCAGGGGCTGGCCAACGCCGTAGGCATGGCGCTGGCCGAGGCGCTGCTCGCTGCGCGTTTCAACCGGCCCGGCTTTCCGGTCGTCGACCATCGAACCTTCGTGTTCCTGGGTGATGGCTGCCTGATGGAGGGCGTGTCCCATGAGGCCTGCTCGCTGGCCGGCACGCTGGGGCTCGGCAAGCTGGTCTGCCTCTACGACGACAACGGGATCTCGATCGACGGCGAGGTTGACGCCTGGTTCGCGGACGACACGCCGGCGCGCTTTCGCGCCTACGGCTGGCACGTGGTTGCGGATGTCGACGGTCATGACCCTGTGGCCGTGCAGGAAGCGATCAAGGAGGCGCTGGCGCGCAATGACCGGCCCAGCCTGATCTGCTGCCGGACCGTGATCGGCTACGGCGCGCCGAACCTGCAGGGCTCGGAAAAGACCCATGGTGCCCCGCTCGGCGGGAGCGAGATCGCCGCCGCTCGCGCTGCGCTCGGCTGGCCGCACGCGCCCTTTGAGATTCCCGAGGATATCCGGGCTGACTGGGACGCCCGGGCTCGGGGGCAGGCGGCGCAGGCGGACTGGGAGCGCCTGTTCGCTGACTATGCGGGGCAGTACCCCGAACTTGCAGCCGAGTTCCGTCGCCGCCAGTCCGGCGCGCTACCGGCCGACTGGACCGAGGCGGTCACGCGCATCCTCGAGGGCTTTGCGGCTGACACCAGCGCGCGCGCCACCCGCAAGTCCTCACAGGATGCCCTGAACGCATTCGCTCCGCTGTTGCCCGAGCTTGTCGGTGGTTCGGCCGACCTGACCGGCTCGAACCTGACCCGGCACCGCAGTTCGGTGGATGTCGCCGCCGGCAGTTTCGAGGGCAACTACATTTACTACGGCGTACGCGAGTTCGGCATGGCAGCGGCAATGAACGGCATGGCGCTCCATGGCGGGGTGCTCCCGTACGGCGGCACGTTCCTTACATTCTCCGACTATGCGCGCAATGCGCTGCGCCTGGCAGCCCTGATGGAAGCGCCCGTCATCCATGTCTTCACCCATGACTCGATCGGTCTTGGCGAGGACGGCCCCACGCACCAGCCGGTCGAGCACCTGGCGAGCCTGCGGATCATGCCGAACATGCGCGTATGGAGGCCCTGTGACGGCCTCGAGACCGCCTGGGCCTGGCGCGATGCGCTGGAGCGCCGCGACGGGCCCACGAGTCTCGCGCTGAGTCGCCAGTCCCTGCCGGCCCAGCCCCGCAGTCCGGAGCAGGTGACCGCTGTCGCCCGGGGTGGTTACGTGCTGGTCGATGCAGCCGATCCCGAGCTGATCCTGATGGCCAGTGGTTCGGAGGTGCAGCTGGCGGTCGAGGCCGCAGCCCTGCTGGCCGCAGAGGGTCGGCGTGTGCGCGTGGTGTCGATGCCCAGCCTGTGCCTGTTTTCCAAGCAGGACGCATCCTGGCAGGAAGCGGTGCTTCCCGCGTCGGTGGGCCTGCGCATCGCGATCGAGGCCGGTGTGCCCGACAGCTGGTACCGCTGGGTTGGTCCGTCGGGCCGTGTGCTTGGCATGAGCGGTTACGGGCTGTCGGCTCCCGCCTCAGATCTGTTCCGCCATTTCGGCTTCACAGCCGAGCGGGTTGCCGGGCTGGGTCGCGAACTGCTCGCCGCCAACTGATCCGGGTGGCTTGGTAAGATAGAGCGCGGCCGCCCCGGGTCCGGCCCGCTGCCCGTAACGACTAGGGAGAACGAACATGCCAGTCAAGGTCGCCATCAACGGTTATGGCCGCATCGGCCGCAACGTCCTGCGTGCGCTCTACGAGTCGGGCCGCACCGGGGAGATCAGCATCGTCGCGATCAACGACCTTGGTGACGCCAGGACCAACGCCCACCTGACGCGCTACGACACGGCCCATGGCCCGTTCCCTGCCGAGGTCAGCGTCGATGGTGACAATCTCGTGGTGAATGGAGACCGGATCCGCGTTTTCGCCGAGCGTGATCCCTCCCGGCTGCCCTGGTCGACGCTCGGCGTCGATGTCGTGATGGAGTGCACGGGTCTCTTTGCCACCCGCGACAAGGCGGCTGCCCACCTGAAGGCCGGTGCCCGGAAGGTCATCATCTCGGCACCCGCCGGCAAGGACGTGGATGCGACCGTCGTCTACGGCGTCAATCACCAGGTGCTCAGTGCGAGTCACCAGGTGATTTCCAACGCCTCGTGCACGACGAACTGCCTCGCACCGATGGTCAAGCCGCTGCACGAGTCCATCGGGCTCATCAGCGGACTGATGACGACGATTCATGCCTATACCAACGACCAGGTGCTCACCGACGTCTACCACTCCGACCTGAGGCGTGCTCGATCAGCCACGCAGTCGATGATCCCGACCAAGACCGGGGCAGCCGCCGCTGTCGGCCTCGTGCTGCCCGAGCTCGACGGCCGGCTCGACGGCTTTGCCGTGCGCGTGCCGACGATCAACGTCTCCCTGGTGGACCTCACGTTCACTGCCGCGCGGGACACGACCGCCGAGGAAATCCACAGCCTGATGCGTGCTGCCGCAGAGGGCCCCCTCAAGGGCGTGCTGGCATGGACCGACGAGCCGCTGGTTTCCATCGACTTCAACCACAATCCCGCCTCGTCGATCTACGACGCCAGCATGACGAAGGTGGTCGGCGGCAGGCTGGTCAAGGTCTGTGCCTGGTACGACAATGAGTGGGGCTTCTCGAACCGCATGCTGGACACGACGATCGCGCTGGCCAACGCGCGCTGAGCCCGGGAAAACAGGATCAGGAGCTGCCGATGGCCCTGCTGCGCATGGAAGACCTGCCCCTCGCCGGCAAGCGGGTGCTGATGCGCCTGGACCTCAACGTTCCCGTCGAGGGCGGTGTCGTCACCAGCGACGCACGTATCCGCGCCGCACTGCCGACGATCCGCCTGGCGCTGGAGCGAGGTGCAGCCGTGATGCTGATGTCGCACCTGGGTCGTCCTGTCGAGGGGCAGTTCGATGCCCGCTGGTCGCTGACACCGGTTGCCCGGCACCTGTCCATGCTGCTGGGCCGCCCGGTGGCGATGATCCGCGACTGGCTGCACGGTTTCCCGATCGCCGACGGAGAGGTCGCGCTGTGCGAGAACGTGCGCTTCAACCCCGGCGAGAAGGCGGATGACGACAGGCTCGGCAGGCAGATGGCCGCCCTGTGCGACGTCTTCGTCATGGATGCTTTCGGTACCGCACATCGTGCCCAGGCCAGTACGCATGCGGTCGCCCGCCACGCGCCGGTGGCTTGCGCCGGTCCCCTGCTGCTCGGCGAGCTGGATGCCCTGGGGCGCGCGCTGCGCAAGCCGGCGCGACCGGTGGTCGCGATACTCGGCGGTTCCAAGGCCTCTACCAAGCTCAAGGTGCTGCAGGCGCTGCTGGGCAAGGTGGATTACCTGATACCGGGCGGTGGCATAGCCAACACGTTCCTGGCCGCCGCGGGTCATCCCGTCGGCCGCTCGCTGTGCGAGCACGATTACGTGGGACAACTCGCGAAGCTGCTCAGTTCCCGGGAGAGGGCCGAGGTGGTGCTGCCCCGGGATGTCATCACTGCCCGTGAGGTCAGCGCCCGGTCCCGTGCACACGTGCGCAGGCTGGCAGAGGTCGGCGACGAGGAGATGATCCTCGATGTCGGTCCGGCCACCGCGCGCGCATATGCCCGCCTGCTGAAGTCCGCCGGGACCATCGTCTGGAACGGGCCTGTCGGTGTCTTCGAGATCGAGCAGTTTGGCGGCGGAACCCGCGCCCTCGCGAAGGCCGTGGCCGCCTCGCCGGCGTTCAGCATCGCTGGTGGTGGCGACACGCTTGCCGCCCTTGACCGCTATCGTCTCACGCACCGCGTTTCCTACGTGTCCACTGGTGGTGGCGCATTCCTCGAATACCTGGAGGGTGTGCAGCTTCCGGCCGTCACGGTGCTCGAGGAACGTGCCGAAGGGCGCCGCTGAGGCGCCGGGCGCCCGACCGATGCGCCATACCAAGATCATCGCGACCCTCGGGCCCGCCACGGACAGCCGCGAGGCACTCGAGTCCCTCGTTGCCGCCGGAACGGATGTCGTGCGGCTGAATTTCTCGCATGGCGACGCCCGTAGCCGGGAGCGCCGGGTGGCGATGATCCGCGAGATTGCCGCACAGACCGGCAGGACCATAGGCATCCTCGGCGACCTGCAGGGGCCGAAGATCCGGATCCAGCGGTTCACAGGCGGCGCCGTGCTGCTGGAAGAGAACCAGCCTTTCACGCTGGATGCCCGCATGGACCCGGAAGGTGGCACTGCCGAGGCCGTCGGCGTCGCTTACCCGGCGCTGTCGCGCGACCTCTCGCCCGGTGATACCTTGCTGCTTGACGATGGCTTCATCGTGCTCTCGGTCGACAGTATCGAGGGTGACCGTATCCACTGCCGCGTGACCCAGGGCGGGCGCCTTGCCGACAACAAGGGCATCAACCGCCAGGGAGGCGGGCTGTCGGCCCCGGCACTGACCGACAAGGACCGCGAGGACCTGCAGGAGGCCGCGGCACTCGGTGTCGACTGGGTGGCCGTTTCCTTCGTCCGCCGTGCCGAGGACCTGCACGAGGCGCGAGACATCTTGCGCGCGCTGGGCGGTGCGGCGCACATCGTGGCCAAGATCGAGCGGGCCGAGGCAATCGAGCACCTCGACTCGATCATAGCCGCTGCCGATGCCGTCATGGTGGCCCGCGGAGACCTCGGGGTGGAGACGGGCTATGCCGGCCTGACCGGCCTGCAGAAGAAGATCCTTAAGCTGACCCGTGAGCGGCACAAGGTCGCCATTACGGCGACACAGATGATGGAGTCCATGATCCACAGCCGCGTGCCGACACGCGCCGAAGTCTCCGATGTCGCCAACGCCGTGATTGACGGCACCGATGCCGTGATGCTCTCGGCGGAGACGGCCGTTGGCACACACCCGGCGCGGGCTGTGGCCGCGATGGCGGATGTCTGCGTCGGGGCCGAGGCCTATCACCTCACGCTGGGCCGGCCGAGCCACCGCCTCGATGATCGGTTCCAGTCGGTTGACGAGGCGATCGCGATGGCGGTGATGTATGCGGCCAACCACCTCGATGTGAAGTGCATCATCGCGCTGACCGAGTCTGGCTCGACGCCGCTGTGGATGTCCCGCATCCGCTCGGATATCCCGATCTTTGCCTTCACCCGGCACGAGGCCACCAAGCGGCGCGTTGCGCTGTATCGTGGTGTTTACCCGATTTCTTTCGATATCACACATACGGATGCGCAGCGCGTATATCGCGAGATATTCGCCCTGCTCCAGGGGATGGGCCACGTGGCCGATGGTGACCTGGTGATTTTCACCCGCGGTGAACTGAGCGGCGTGGCAGGCGGCACGAACACGATGAAGATCCTGCGGGTGGCCACGGAAACCAGCGAGGACACCTGATCCCGGGAGCCGGCGCTTTTTCCTGCAGGCGGCACATGGGATCCCCGGCCGTGCTGGCCGGGACCGACAGGGGAGGGAGATGAAAGTACGGACCATCGGGCGCATGGGCCGGGGATGCCAGGACTGCAGGATTGCGCTGGTGCTGCCGGGCGGCGGTGCGCGCGGCGCCTACCAGGTCGGCGTGCTGAAGGCCATCGGCGAGATTCTCCCACCGCGCGCACCCAACCCGTTCGCGATCCTGAGTGGCACTTCCGCCGGGGCGATCAGTGCCGCCGTGATCGCGAGCCGTGCGCGGCGCTTTGCCGCCGGCGTTGCTGACCTCGAGCGCGTCTGGGCCAACTTCCATTGTCACCAGGTGTTTCGCAGTGATGCCCTGACCATGTTGCGGAGCAGCCTGCACTGGTTCGCGACCCTGGTCACGGGGGGGCTGGGCCGGCGCAACCCACGTTCCCTGCTGGACAACAGCCCGTTGCGTGAGCTGCTGGAGGAGAACATCGGTTTCGATGCCATCCAGCAGGCGATAGACCGCGGTTACCTGGAGGCACTGGCGGTGACCTGCGCGGGCTACGGATCCGCGCGCTCGGTATCCTTCTACCAGTCCGCGCCTGGCATGGAGCACTGGGACCGGGTGCGCCGGCGCGGGCGGCCCACGCGGATCACGCTCGATCACTTGATGGCCAGCATCGCTGTCCCGATGATCTTTCCCGCGGTGCGCATCGGCCGTGAGTATTTTGGCGACGGCGCAATGCGCCAGGCTACGCCACTGTCCCCGGCACTGCACCTGGGTGCTGACCGTATTCTCGTGATTGGCGTGCGCAACGAGGCACCGGAGCCGCTGCCGGCGGCGGATGAGCCGCTCGATCACCCGACTTTTGGCAACATCGCCGGCTACATGCTCGATGCGTTGTTCATGGATGGGCTCTCTGCCGACCTCGAGAACCTGACCCGGCTCAACCTGATCCTGGAAAGCGCCGGGCAGGACGGCCGCATGGACGGGGATTTCGGCCAGCTACGCTCCGTGGAGACCTGCATCCAGCTGCCCAGCCAGGATATCCGGGAGATCGCCCAGCGCCATGTCGACGCGATGCCGCGACCGGTACGCCTGCTGCTGAGGGGGGTCGGCTCGATGGACTATGGCGGGCGCCAGTTGCTGAGCTACCTGCAGTTCGAGGGCGACTATACGCGCGAGCTGATCGAGCTCGGCTACCGTGACGGGCTGGCCCGGCGCGAGTTGCTGGAGTCATTCCTGCGGGGCGAACCGGTCGAGGGCCACGCCGGCATTGTAGGCTGGGACCAGCTCAGCGAGGAATACACGGCCCGCCTGCCAAAGCCGTCGATGCCCCTGTAGGAGCGACTTCAGGCGCGAACTGCCTGTCTTGCAAGCGGCCGCGGCATCCGGGGCTGTACCGGAAAACAGGCAGTTCGCGACTGAAGTCGCTCCTACAGGCCCGGCAGGGCCGTGTGTCGCGTCTCGAGGGCCGGGTAACGCTCGCGCAGGGCGGCAGCGAGCTTCTCGGTCATGTAGACCGAGCGATGCTGGCCTCCGGTGCAGCCCAGCGCAATCGTCAGGTAGCTGCGGTTGAAGTCCTGGTAGTCAGGAATCCAGTTCTGGAGGAAGCCTAGGATGTCCCTGTACATCCGCTGCACCTGGGTGTCGGCATCGAGCCAGTCGATGACCCTGGCGTCCCGTCCGGTCAGCGGCCGCAGCGTTGGCTCCCAGTAAGGGTTGGGCAGGCAGCGCAGGTCGAAGACGAAGTCGGCATCGGCCGGAATACCGTGCTTGAAGCCGAAGGATTCAAGCAGGATCGACAGTCTGCCCTGGCTTGCGCCGGCGACCCTGGTCGCCACCAGTTCGCGCAGCTGGTAGGCGCTGGTCTGGGAGGTGTCGATCACCAGTTCGGCGGATGCGATCAACGGTTCCAGCAGTTCACGCTCGCGCATGATCGCATCGCGCAGGCTGAGCCCGTCGGCACTGAGCGGATGACGGCGCCGGGTTTCCGCATAGCGCTTGAGAAGGACCTCGTCCTCGGCGCGCAGGAACAGGATCTCGCAGCGGATTCCGCGGTCACGAAGTTCGAGCAGCATCTGCGGCAGGGCGGCAAGCTCTCCCGCCGGGTTGCGCGCATCGACACCGACCGCGACGCTCTCGTAGCGAGGGTCCCCTGAATCCACCAGGCTGCTGATCACGGGCCGGATCAGCAGCGCGGGGATATTGTCGATGCAGTAGAAGCCCAGGTCTTCGAGGATATGCAGGGCAACGGTCTTGCCCGAGCCGGAGAGGCCGCTGACTATCAGAAGGCGCATCAGCAGGTGGCCCTTCGGCACCCGCCAGGCGCGCTGTGGCCAGGTGCCACTGGCAGCTCAGGAAAAGTCACGCTTGTCGGACTCGCGCGCATGGTGGTCGGTCAGCTTTTCCTTGTGTTTCTTGATCTGGCGGTCGAGCTTGTCGACCATGCCGTCTATGGCCGCGTACATGTCTTCCTCGGTCGCGTCGGCGAACAGGCGGCCGCCGCTGACATGGATGGTTGCCTCGGCCCGGTGACGCAGCTTCTCCACGCTCAGCACGCAATGGACATCGGTGACATGGTCGAAGTGCCGCTCGAGCTTCGCCATCTTATTGTTCACGTAGTCACGCAGCGCAGGCGTGATGTCGAGGTGGTGTCCGGTCAGGTTGAGCTGCATCGTGAATCCTCCATCGGGTTGTTGCATCCGGTCAGCGGGCTGGCCGGCGCCTGCGGTCGCTGGACGAGGCAATCCCCAGCGCCTCGCGGTATTTTGCCACTGTCCGGCGTGCGACGTGGGTTCCCGCGGTGGCCAGCAGCTCCGCGATCCGGCTGTCGCTGAGCGGTCTTGCCGGGTCTTCATCCGCGATCAGTCTGCGTATCCGCGCCCGTACGGCGACCGAGGACTGTTCCTCGCCCGGGTCCGACCCGCCACCGACCTGGCTGGAGAAGAAGTAGCGGAACTCGTAGACGCCGCGGGGTGTGTGCATGTATTTGCCGGCCGTGACACGCGAGATCGTTGATTCGTGCATGCCGACCGCCTCGGCGACATCGCGCAGCACCATCGGCCGCATGCCTTCCTCACCGCGCTGCAGAAAATCGCTCTGGCGCTCGACGATGCACATCGCCACCTTGAGGATGGTGTCGTGCCTGATCTCCAGGCTCTTGACGAGCCAGCGGGCTTCCTGAAGCTGCCCGCGCAGCACTGCGTGCTCGCTCTCGCCCCGCACCAGCTCGGCATAGGCCTGGTTCACGCGCAGGCGGGGGGCCAGTGCCCGGTTCAGCTCCACCACCCATTGCCCGTCGCGCCGCCGCACGTAGACGTCCGGGACGATGTACTCGGCCGCACTGCTTTGCAAGGCCAGGCCAGGCTTCGGGTGGCAGGCCCGGATCAGGGCCAGGGCTTCTTCCAGGTCCTCCGCGGAGGCCTCCAGCCTGCGCCGAAGCATGCCGAACTCCTGCTCCGCAACGAGATCCAGCGCCGAGGCCGTGATTTCGAGCGCCAGCGTCAGCCCCGGTGTACCCGGATCCAGCTGGCCGAGCTGCAGCGTCAGGCACTCGGACAGGTTGCGTGCACCGACACCAGCTGGGTCAAGCTGTTGTACGTGCACGAGCGCGGCAGCAATCTCCTCCGGGCTGAATCTTCCGCGGGCAGCCAGCGTGCGCTCCAGCCCTTCCAGGGGTTCCTCCAGGTAGCCCGATTCATTGATGGCGTCGATGATCGCCTCGCCAATGACGCGCTCGCGGTCGGTGAAGTGCTCCATCTGCAGCTGCCACAGCAGGTGCTCGCGCAGGCTGTCGCCGCTGCGGTCCGCAGGCTCCGGCCGGTTGTCCTCCCCGGACCAGCTGCCCTCGCCGCTGGTCTCGCCCCAGCTGTCGAGGTCGAGCCCATCGCCGGCGACAACCTCGTCCGTACCTGCCTCACTGGCCTCGGCCGCCTCCGCTGCCTCGCCCGGCTCCGCTACGGTATCGACGTCCTGGAAGTCTTCTGCCTCCAGCATCAAGTTCTCGGCCAGGGCCTGTTCCAGCTGGGCGTTCAGCTCGAGCACGGGCAGCTGCAGCAGGCGTATCGCCTGCTGCAGCTGGGGCGTCATCGTCAGCTGCTGCCCGAGCTTGAGTTGCAGGGTCGGTTTCATCGCTCGACCGGTCTGTTCACCAGGGTCACAGGCGGAAGCTCTCGCCCAGGTAGACCTCGCGCACCTGGCGGTCAGCCAGGATCTCCTCCGGGGTGCCCTCGGCGATCATGCTCCCGCTGCTCAGGATATAGGCGCGCTGGCAGATTCCCAGTGTCTCTCGCACATTATGGTCGGTGATCAGCACCCCGATGCCGCGCCCCGCGAGGTGGGCCACGATCCGCTGGATATCGAGGACCGAGATCGGGTCCACTCCGGCAAAGGGTTCATCCAGCAGGATGAAGCGCGGTGCAGCGGCCAGGGCCCTCGCGATCTCGACGCGCCTGCGCTCGCCGCCGGAGAGGCTTATGCCCAGGCTGTTGCGCACGTGTGTCACATGCAGCTCGTTCAGCAGTTCGTCCAGCGCGCGCTCACGCCCGGCCCGGTCGAGGTCGCTGCGCAGCTGCAGGATGGCCATGATGTTGTCGGCAACGCTGAGGCGCCGGAAGACAGAGGCTTCCTGCGGCAGGTAGCCCAGCCCAAGCCTGGCCCGCCGGTGCATGGGCAGTGGCGTGAGGTCCTGGTCATCCAGTTCTATGCGTCCGCGGTCGCAGGCCACGAGGCCGACGATCATGTAGAAGGCCGTCGTCTTGCCGGCGCCGTTCGGACCCAGCAGGCCGACGATCTCGCCGCTGCCGATCTCCAGCGAGATGTCCCTGACCACCTCGCGCAGCTTGTAGCGCTTGTGCAGGCCGCGAGCCCGGAGGACGCTCAAGGTGCGTCTTCCTCCGGATCGTCCGGGCCCTGCTCACGCTCTGGCGGTGTGATCGTCAGGCGCACCAGGCCGCCTTCTCCGGCATCGGCCGTCACGCGCTCGTTGCGCATGTCATAGGTGATCCGGTCGCCCGAGATCTCGTTGCTCCCATCCGTCAGCCAGGCCTCGCCGACCATCAGCATGATGCCCGTGGCAGGGTCATATTCCAGCCGGCGCGCCCGCCCGGAAGTGGGCAGCGCCGGGCCAAGCCCGGCCTGCTCGAAGCTCGCCGGGGATCCGGTCAGCCTGACGCTTCCCAGCCGCTGCCCGGCGATACTCATCTCGGCCCGGTCGGCTGTTACGCTGGCCTCGGGTGCCTGCATGCGCACGTTGCCCCGGAAAGTCCACTGGCTGTTCTCGAAGTCTGCCGGCGTCGCTTCGGCGTCGTCGGCGAACAGGCGCAGCTCGCCCTGCCGGACACGCAGGCCACGGAAGACCAGCCGGTCGTTGCGCCGGTCCAGCTCGGAGAAGTCCGCATCCAGCTCTATGGGCAGCGCGGTATCCGGTGCCTGCGCCCACAGCGGCAACGCGAGCACCAGGCTGATGGAGAGCCCTGCAAGTCGCGGGCCTGCCCGCCGGCTAGCGCGGCGGGGCAAAGTCCCCGCGAATATCGGAAAGGAGTTCCAGCCGGTCTTCGCGCAGGTAGAGGCGCATGCCCCGGGCGCTGAGAACACCACCAGGGCGTTCAATGCTGACCGCATGGGTCGTGGTCGCGATGTAGGCTTCAGGATCGAGCTCCAGGTAGTTCGTGCGGATCGTCATCGGCAGCTCGCCGGCCCCGCCGGCGATCGCGACGACATCCCCCGATAGCCGGATGATTCTATCATTGGCCGGTATGCTGCCGGTCGTAGCGCGTACCTGCCATGGCACCTCGAGCTGTGTCCCATAGCGCAGTTCGACCTGGTCAAGCTCGATGCTGCCGTCGGCCAGCTGCTGCCGTGCCTGCTCGGCACTGAGCCGGTACAGCACCCGGCCGTCCTCGCCGGTCGTGGAAAGCTCGGCCTGGTCCATGTAGAAGCCGATCCCGGTTCTCGACAGTGGTGCCGGCGGAGCGGGCTCGTCGCCGCGCGGCAACAGGAGCAGGCTGCCGAGGGCAGCGGCGAGCAGCAGCGCCGTGACGAAATACCGGCGCTCAACCATCCGCTGCAGGCGCGGGCAGGCGCCCCGTCCGCGCTGCCAGAAGCAGGTCGCAGACCTCGCGGACCGCGCCGCGCCCGCCGCGGCGAGTAGTGACCCAGTGACTGGCTTCCCGCAAGGCAGCCTCTGCATCTGCAACCGCGATCGCCAGGCCCGCGCGCTCCAGCAGCGGCAGGTCGGGCAGGTCGTCGCCGACGCAGGCCGTGTCCTCGGCAGCGACAGCCAGCTGGGCGAGGAGCGTGTCCCAGGCGCTGCGCTTGTCCTCGTGACCAAGCAGCACGTGGCGAACTCCGAGTTCACTCATCCGGGCCTCGGTCGCGGGAGAGCGGCGCCCGGAAATGACCGCAACCTCGATCCCGCCCTGCATGCATCGCCGCAGACCCAGCCCGTCGCGGACGTGAAAGCTCTTGAACTCGCGTCCGTCCGCGTCATAGTGGAGCCGGCCATCCGTCAGCACTCCGTCCACGTCGAGCACGAGCAGGCGCACGCGCGCGGCCCGTTCCAGCAGCGTCGTCCCGGTCACATCACACCTGCGCGCAAGAGGTCATGGACGTTGAGCGCACCGACCAGCTGCTGCCGCGGATCGGTGACGAGCAGCGCATTGATCTTGTACTGCTCGAGCATGCGTACCGCTTCTGCAGCCAGCGCATCCGGCGCGATGGTCCTGCCTCCAGCGGTCATTACCTTGCGCATCGGGGTCTTGCGCAGGTCGAATCCATGCTCGAGCGTCCGGCGCAGGTCACCGTCCGTGAAGATGCCCAGCAGGCGACGGCGTTCATCGATGATCGCGGTCATGCCCAGCCCCTTGCGGTTCATCTCGAGCAGTCCCTCACCGAGCGTCGCATCCGGCCCCACGGCGGGAACCGCATCGCCCGAGTGCATCAGGTCGGCAACATGCAGCAGCAGGCGCCGGCCCAGCGCGCCGCCCGGGTGCGATCGCGCGAAATCTTCCCGGGTGAAGCCGCGACTCTCAAGCAGCGCGACAGCCAGCGCATCCCCCAGGGCCAGCGCGGCAGTGGTGCTGGCGGTCGGTGCCAGGTTCAGCGGACAGGCTTCCTCCGCGACCGCCGTATCCAGGGTGACGGTAGACGCGCGCCCCAGCGTGGAGCCGGGCCGCCCGGTCAGCACGATCAAGGCGAGTCCAAGCCGCTTGAGGAGCGGCAGGATCGTGACGATCTCGGCCGTCTCACCCGAGTGCGAGATGGCCAGCACGAGGTCTCGCCGGGTGATCATGCCCAGGTCACCGTGGCTGGCCTCGCCCGGATGGACAAAGAACGCCGGGGTGCCCGTACTGGCCAGCGTTGCCGCGATCTTTCCCGCCACATGCCCTGACTTGCCCATGCCGGTGACGATCACGCGGCCCTCGCAGCCGAGGCAGAGCCTGCAGGCCTGCTCGAAGGCAGCATCGAGCCGGGGGATCAGGCTGCTGACGGCAGCCGCCTCGATCTCGAGCACGCGCCGCGCGCGGGCGATGAATTCCTGCTGCGGTACGTTTCTGTCCATTGACTGGTCTGCGCCTGGCCTGGCTGCATTGTATGCCAGGAGCCGACTCTACTGTCCGGGGCTATAATCCGGCGGTCCAAAATGCTGGAACAAACATGATGAACCCTGAAGAGATCGCCCGGCTTATAGAGGCGCAGCTGCCCGGTAGCCAGGTGCAGGTGCATAGCAGCGACAACGTGCACTATGAGGCCGTGGTCATCAGCGCCACGTTCGACGGCCAGCGCAAGCTGCAGCGCCATCGACAGATCTACGCCGCCCTGGGGGAGCGGGTGGGTGGCGACATCCATGCGCTCAGCATCCAGGCCTGGACCCCGGAGGAATGGGTCCGGCAGCAGGGCTGAGGCTTCATGGACCAGCTGCTGATCACCGGGGGGCCGGCCCTCGCCGGCGAGGTCACGATTTCCGGCGCCAAGAACGCGGCGCTGCCGATACTTGCCGGCGCGCTGCTCGCCGATGGCCCTGTCCTGCTGCGCAACGTCCCGCACCTTCGTGACATCACGACCATGCTTGACCTGCTTGGACGCATGGGCGTGACGACGACGGTGCACGAGGACATGGGCGTGGAAGTCGATCCACGCGGTGTTCACGACCTCGCTGCCCCCTACGAGCTGGTCAAGACGATGCGGGCCTCGATCCTGGTCCTTGGCCCGCTGCTGGCCCGCCACGGGCAGGCCGACGTCTCCCTGCCCGGTGGCTGTGCCATCGGGGCCCGGCCCGTGGACCTGCATGTCGAGGGACTGCGCGCGATGGGTGCGGAAGTCGAGATCGACGACGGCTACATACGTGCGCGGGCCAGGCGCCTTCGGGGCGCGCGCCTCGTGCTGGACAAGGTGACAGTGACCGGCACCGAGAACCTGATGATGGCGGCCTGCCTCGCCGAGGGCGAGACCGTCATCGAGAACGCGGCGCGTGAGCCGGAGGTTGCCGACCTCGCCGGGTTCCTGAACAGCATGGGGGCAAGGGTCTCGGGTGCAGGCAGCAACCGGATTGTCGTGCAGGGCGTGCCGAAGCTCTCGGCGACAGAGTGGACCGTGATGCCTGACCGCATCGAGACCGGGACATTCCTGGTAGGGGCTGCCATCACCGGCGGGAGGGTGAAGCTGCTCGGCACGCGGACCGACTGCCTGGAGGCGGTGCTGGCCAAGCTGCGCCAGGCGGGTGCGGAGCTCGAGAGCGGTGCGGACTGGATCAGCATCGACATCCATGGGCGCCGGCCGCGCGCGGTAGACCTGGGAACCGCGCCCTACCCGGGCTTTCCCACCGACATGCAGGCCCAGTTCATGGCCCTTGGCAGCATAGCCGAGGGCGTCAGCATGATCAGCGAGAACATCTTCGAGAACCGCTTCATGCACGCGCTGGAGCTGCAGCGCATGGGTGCGCAAATCCGCCTGGAGGGCCACACGGCGATCGTCCATGGCGTCGGTCGGCTGGCGGCAGCGCCGGTCATGGCCACCGACCTGCGTGCCTCGGCTGGTCTCGTCCTTGCGGCGCTGGCTGCCGAGGGGGAGACCGTTGTGGACCGGATCTACCATATCGACCGGGGATACGAGCGGATCGAGGAAAAGCTGGCGCAGCTCGGCGCGAACATCAGGCGCCGGAATGCCCGGGTGGAGAGCGGGGGACGCTGAGCTGCGGCTGCTTGGTAGGCAACGCTGCTGGCCGACGTGTATAATTCCGCCGCTTCGAACCACCCCGCCGCGGGTGCCACCAGCCCGAAGATGATTTCAGACCAGTTTTAGCAGGAGGAACTGCTGGATGAGCGAGGAGGCGGGTCTCAGCCGACGCCATTTCCTGACGGTTGCGACCACTGTCACAGGTGCGGTGGGCCTCGGCTTTGCCGCGGCGCCCTTCGTGGCTTCGTTCCGCCCCAGCGCACGGGCGCGGGCGCTGGGTGCGCCTGTCGAGGTGGATATCAGCAAGCTCGAGCCCGGCGCCATGGTCCGGGTCAACTGGCGCGGGCAGCCTGTCTGGGTGCTGCGCCGGACCGAGGGCATGCTGGAGGTGCTCGAGCAGCAGCGCGTGGCGCTCGCGGACCCAGAGTCCCGCCGGTCGGACCAGCCAGACGATACGCGCAACCCGCTGCGCTCCATCCGGCCCGAAATCCTGGTCATGGTCGGCATCTGCACTCACCTCGGCTGTGCGCCGATCGAGCGCTTTGACGTTTCTCCTGCCGACCTTGGCCCGGACTGGCGAGGTGGCTTCTACTGCCCCTGCCATGGTTCCCGTTTCGACCTCTCGGGCCGGGTATTCGCCAATCAGCCGGCCCCGACCAACCTGCCCATCCCGCCGCACCGCTTTCTGACCGACACCCTGGTGCTGATCGGTGAGGGAACCGGAGCAAGCGCATGAGCAGTACAAGCGGCGAGAATACCGGCGGCGGGTTGATCGGCTGGATCGATGCCCGATTCCCGCTGACCAAGCTGATGAAGGAGCATATCACCGAGTACTATGCTCCCAGGAACTTCAACTTCTGGTACGTGTTCGGCGTGCTGGCCCTGGTCGTGCTGGTCATCCAGCTGGTCACCGGCATATTCCTGACGATGTACTACCAGCCCTCAGCCGAGGAGGCGTTCGCCTCGGTCGAGTTCATCATGCGTGATGTCGAATGGGGCTGGCTGATCCGGTACATGCATTCGACCGGCGCCTCGTTCTTCTTCATCGTCGTCTATCTGCACATGTTCCGCGGCATGATGTACGGATCCTACAAGCCGCCGCGGGAGCTGCTCTGGATCATCGGCATGCTGATCTACGTGGTGCTGATGGCGGAGGCCTTCCTGGGCTACGTGCTGCCCTGGGGCCAAATGTCCTACTGGGGTGCGCAGGTGATCATCTCGCTGTTCGGGGCCGTGCCCGGCATCGGCGACGCCCTGGTCGAGTGGATCCGGGGCGATTATTTCATCTCCGGCGCGACGCTTAACCGCTTCTTTGCCCTGCACGTGATCGCGGTGCCTCTGGCGCTGCTGCTGCTGGTCGTGCTGCACATCATGGCGCTCCACGAGGTGGGCTCGCTGGGCCCTGATGGCATCGAGATCAAGGAGCGGAAGGACGCCAGCGGCAAGCCGCTCGACGGCATAGCGTTCCATCCGTACTACACCTCGAAGGACCTGGTCGCGATCATTGTCTTCCTGATCGCTTTCTCGGCCGTGGTATTTTTCGCGCCCCAGTTTGGTGGGCTGTTCCTCAAGCCCGCCAACTTCGAACCGGCCAACATGCTCAAGACGCCGGATTACATTCCCCCGGTCTGGTACTTCACGCCTTATTACGCGATGCTCCGCGCCGTGCCCAGCAAGGGTCTCGGGGCGCTCCTGATGCTGCTGGCCATCGTGGCGCTGTTCCTCCTGCCGTGGCTGGACCGTTGCAGGGTGCGCTCGATCCGCTACCGCGGCTGGGAGTTCAAGGTCGCGCTCGGCGTGTTCGTCGTCAGCTTCATCGCGTTGGGCTGGCTCGGTCTGCAACCGGCGACCGAGGCGATCTACATCTATGCCGCGCGCTTCTTCACCGCGCTTTATTTCGCGTTCTTCATATTCATGCCGCTCTACACCGCGCGCGAGCGTACCAGGCCGGTACCCGAGCGCCTGACCTGACACGGATAGCGACACGATGATGGTTCGAGGAAAGCTGTTGAACTTCCGGGTGTTGCCCGTGGTGCTGATCACGCTGCTCGTCCTGGCGCATGGTCGCCCGGCGCTGTCGGCAGGATACGGACCCATGGAGCCAGTCAGTATCGATGTCAGCAACACGGCCGCCCTCCAGCGCGGCGCGCGTAACTTTGTCAACTACTGCATGGGCTGTCACTCGGCCGAGTTCATGCGATTCAACCGTCTGGCCGAGGGGCTGCAGCTCACCGAGGTGCAGGTGATGGAGAACCTGGCTTTCACAGCCGAGCGGCCCCACGACACGATGCAGATCGCGATGCGCATGAGCGATGCCGAGCGCTGGTTTGGTCAGCCGCCGCCGGATCTCAGCCTCATCGCCCGAGTCCGCGGCACGACCTGGCTGTACAACTTCCTGCGGTCATACTACCCCGATGAGTCGCGGCCCACAGGCATGAACAACCTGAACCTGACGGGTACGAGCATGCCTCATGTGCTGTGGGAGCTTCAGGGTGAGCAGAGGCCTGTTTTCGAGACCCGCGGCGTCGGCGGTGTCGAGCGCGAGGTATTCGTTGGATTCGAGCAGGTCTCCCCCGGCCTGCTGACACCCGAGGAGTACGATGCATTCGTGCGCGACATCGTCACCTTCCTGTCCTTCGTCGGTGAGCCTATCCAGTTGGAGCGCCAGCGCCTCGGTGTGATCGTCATTGCGTTCCTCCTGGTGTTCGGCCTGTTTGCGTGGCTGTTGCAGCAGGAAATCTGGAAAGACGTGAAATGATCAGCCAAGGGGCAGCTGCCGGCTTTGCGCCGGCCTCGCTCGGCAGCCCCTGGTCGCGCCAATGACGCTTTACTCCGATCCGGTCTGCTTTCTCAGTCACAGAACACGGATCGTCCTGGCCGAGAAGGGGGTAGGTATAGATGTCATCAGTGTGACTGATGACGCGCTCCCCGAGGACTTGATCCATGTCAATCCCTACCAGTCCCTGCCGACCCTGATCGATCGTGACCTGGTCCTCTATGACTCCCGGGTCATCATCGACTACCTGGACGAGCGCTTTCCGCACCCGCCCCTCATGCCGGTCGATCCGGTCAGCCGGGCCCAGTTCCGCCTTGCGCTCTATCGCATCGAGCAGGACTGGTATGGCGTGGCCAGTGAGATCCAGGCCGGCCCTGACAAGCGCCAGCTGTCGCAGCTGCGGAAGATCCTCAAGGAGAGCATCCTGTCGAGTGCGGAAGTCTTCAGTGCGCGCCGGTACTTCCTGGGTGACGAGTTCTCACTGCTGGATGCCAGCATCAGCCCGATCCTCTGGCGGCTGCCTCTGTACGAAATCGAGCTTGGTGCCCCTGGCCAGCCCATACAGCGCTACATGGACGACGTGTTTGCGCGCCGTTCCTTCCGCGAGAGCCTGACCGAGCGCGAGCGCGAGATGCGCCAGTAGGCCGTGCGCGGACCCCGGCAAGCGTCCGTTCCCCAGCGCCCCTACCTGCTGCGGGCCATGCATGAGTGGATCACCGACTGCGGCCTGACACCGCATGTGGTGGTGGACGCCACGCGGCCGGGCGTCGTCGTCCCTGAGCGCTTTGTCGAAGATGGCCGCATCGTGCTGAACATCAGCCAGGGGGCAACCGCAGGCCTGGTGATCGGCAACGAGATGCTGGCTTTCGAAGGCCGCTTTGGCGGTGTTTCGTGCGCAGTCCAGGTGCCAGTAGCCGCGGTCATGGCGATCTATGCGCGGGAAAACCGCCAGGGCATGGTTTTCGGTGAGGCCGGGTATGGCGACCAGCCTGAAGGTGATCCGGGCTCGGGCTCTCCAGAGCCGCCGGATGGTGAGGGTCCCCCCACCGGCCGCCCGAAGCTCAAGCTGGTCAGGTAGCGGTGGCGCCCACTGAGCCGAACAGGCCCTCGTCTATGCCATCGCAGAGGCAGTGGATCAGCAGCAGGTGGACTTCCTGAACACGGGCAGTGCGTTCGGCGGGCACGCGGAGTTCAACATCGCAGGGCCCCAGCATTCGCCCCATGGCGCCGCCGTCGCGTCCTGTCATCGCGACCACCTTCATCCGTCTCTGGTGCGCAGCCTCGATCGCTGCAACCACGTTGGGCGAGTTGCCCGAGGTTGAAATCGCGAGCAGGCAGTCGCCCGCCCGGCCAAGTGCCAGCACCTGCTTCGCGAAAACCTGCTCATAGCTGTAGTCGTTGGCGATCGCGGTCAGCGTGGAGCTGTCCGTCGTCAGGGCGACGGCAGGGAGTCCGGGTCGTTCCATCTCGAAGCGGTTGAGCAGTTCGGCCGAGAAGTGCTGGGCATCACCTGCCGAGCCGCCGTTGCCGCAGCTCAGAATGCGGCCCCCGCCGGACAGAACGTCGATCATGAGGCTGGTCGCCCGGGCAATGGATGCCGGCATGGAATCCAGTGCGGCCTGCTTGGCTGCAATGCTGTCGTTGAAGTGTGCCCGGATACGGTCCGTGGGCGACATGATGCTTACCTGCTGGGCAAAATGAAATCATAGCAAGTCGCTGGTGTCGAAGGCGCCGGGATGCCATTCAACCCGCGGCGTGTCGAGGGGGCCGGAGACTGCCACGACGTCGAAGCGCAGCGGGTAGCGCGACCATGCCGGATGGCGCAGCAGGAAGCACTGCGCGATCAGCACCAGCCTGCGCCGCTTCTGCAGGGTGATCGTTTCCAGCGGGTTAACGGGCGCGCCTGGACGTCGGTAGCGGACCTCGACTGCCGCCACGCAGTCCTGGTGGAAAACCACCAGATCGAGCTCTCCCAGCTGAAGGCGGAAGTTGCGGATGATGATGCGCGCCCCGTGCTGTTCGAGGTGACGGGCTGCCAGCGTCTCGGCATCCAGCCCGGCAGCCCGCCTCGGATCGCGCCTTCTCATCTGCGCGACGATGGCCAGTGGGCGTGCTGGCAGTCAGCGCAGCGCACCGTCTCCGGCAAGAGGCGTGATTGCGGGCGGGGCCTCCAGGCTGACGGGTTCGCCTCCACGGACCTGGGCCCAGGGCAGCTCGCGATGGATCCTTCCGTCCGGGGCCAGGGTGAGCTGGCCCGTGAGGCCGTAGAGGCCCCGGGGCAGGGGCGGGTTTCCCGCAAGCTGCGCGGCCAGCGACCACGCATCGTGGCCCAGGGCATGGAAGCGCAGGCGTTCCGCCGTGTCTGCCGACCAGTGGCGTTCGATGCCGTCGAGCAGTTCATCCCCTCTGTCATCGGGAACGAGAAGCAGCGGCGCATCCGGAAAGTAGACCCCCTCGATATCCTCCGACCTGGCGCTGCCGGGCTCCCAGATGGCCGAGGTTGCATAGGTGGGGATGTCACCGGCATCGAAGAACCGCAGCTGGGGTTTTACCAGCCGGCCGGAGCCGGCATTCGCGGCGAGAAAGATAAACTGGACATCCTGGCGGCGTCTTGGCGTGAATCCGGGTGAAGCGCCCAGAATGCGCCCGATCTGCTGATGCCTTGCGCGGCTCTCGCCAAAAAGCAGCATCTCCGAGATCGAAAAGGAGTAATCCGCCGCCACCGTGTCATACAGGCGGTGCTCGAGCAGCTCGCCGCCAGCTTCGGTCAGTACGCTGCGAAAGCTCTCAAGCATGCGTCGTCCCCAGTCGTTCGAAGGGATCAGCGCCACGCCGCGGGTACGCCCGTCCGCAACCACGCGCCTGGCGGCCTGTGCCGCTTCATCCTCCGGAAACAGGCCGAACTGGAACATGCCTGGCGGAACTGGCTGGCCTTCCGGCAGGCTGTTCAGCACCAGCGCCGGTGTTCCGTTGCTGTGTGCAGCTACCGCGGTCACATCCTCACGGAGCAACGGACCGACGATCAGCTGGCTGCCTTCGTCGATCGCGAGGTCCCAGGCGGCGGTGGCGCCCAGCGCAGCCACGTCATAGATCGTGATCTGCGGCCGGCGCTGCCCGCGGGCCGCATAGTGAGCAGCCAGGAACCCATCCCGCACCGCTTCGCCGAGGGCGGCCTGGCGCCCGGAGAGCGGCAACAGCAGCGCTATGCGTTCGGGTGGCCGGTCCAGCACTGTGACGAGACGTCGCTCGGGAAAAAGCAGGGGCTGGGCTGGATGATCCGGAAAGCGCCTTCGCCACTCGTCCAGGGGACCGCGTGCGGCCGCGCTGTCGGGCGGGCCGGCCCTGAGTATCAGTCCAAGTTCCAGCCAGGCCGCGAGCATGGGGTCGCGGGCCTGGATCGCCATGGCCGGTGTCAGGCTGTCGGCGTGTTTACCCAGCTGCGCGAGGATCAGCCTGCGGTTGGCCGTGATCGCGTCTCCATCCTCGAGCCAGGCTTCGCGCTCGAGCAGCAGGTCCGTCGCCTCGGCCGGCCGCCCGAGCCTGAACAGCGCCTCGGCCCGGAGTTCGAGCAGCCGCGCATTGGCCCCGGGACTCGGGGCAGTCGGGCTGCGCTCGAGTTCCCGAAGCGCACGTTCCGGCTCGCCGCTTGCCAGCAGGACGCTGCCGGCCACCTCGGCCCAGAGCTGCGTATTGTCCGGCTGGATCGGCATCGGCGTCTGGCCGACCAGCTGCCGTGCGCCGGCGGCATCTCCGTCGCGCAGCAGCTCGCGTGCAGCCAGTATCTGGTAACGTTGCCGCTGCGCGGGCGCAGCCTGCGCCAGCGAGAGCCAGGCGCGGGCCGCAGCTGCGTGCTCACCCTCGTCGCCCAGACGGGCTGCCTGGGCCTCGGCGGCCCGGCGCAGTCCCTCGTCGCTGGCCGGTGTCTGCAGGGGTGCCCCGCAGCCGGAGACCAGCAGCAGCACAAGCAGCATCGCGCCAAGCCTGCGGCAGATCATCAGTGGTGTGCAGCCTGTCATCGGGTGCGCCAGTTCGGAACGGGAGCAGCGGCGTGAGCCGGGAACCAGGAACACTTTACGTCGTCGCGACCCCGATCGGGAATCTCGCCGATCTGAGTCCAAGGGCCAGGGACACCCTGGCCAAGGCTGACCTGGTGGCTGCCGAGGATACTCGCCATACCGGCCAATTACTAACCCAGCTCGGCCTCAGGCGACCGATGCTCTCGCTGCATGAGCATAACGAGGCCGGGCGTGTGGGAGAGCTTGTCGAGCGGCTACGTGCCGGCGCCAGCATCGCGCTGGTCAGCGATGCAGGGACGCCGCTGGTCAGCGATCCAGGCTACCGCCTGGTCGTCGCCGCCGCCTCTGCCGGCATCGTGATCAGCCCCGTGCCCGGCCCCAGCGCCGTTCTGGCGGCGCTGCAGGTGGCCGGCCTGCCTACCGACAGCTTCACGTTCGCAGGTTTCCTGCCCCAGCGGGCTGGCCCGCTGGGCGCGAGGCTGCAGGCCTTGTCCGGGCGCACCGAGACACTGGTGTTCTTTACCGGGATCAGCCGTCTGCAGCGCGACCTGGCCGCACTGGCCGCGTACTTCGGCCCCGCCCGCCCGGCGGCGATCGCTCGCGAGCTGACGAAGCTGCACGAGTCCGTGCTGCGCGGATCGCTGGGAAGCCTGGCGGACGCGCAGGCCCGCATGATGCCGCCGCGTGGCGAGGTCGTTATCGTGGTGGGCGGGGCGCAGGCGCAGTCTGCATTGCCGGCGGAAGCCCGCCGGGTGGCCGGGATCCTGGCCGAGTCGCTGCCGCGGGCGCAGGCAGCGGCACTGGCAGCCCGTATCACGGGCCACAAGCGCCGCGCGCTGTACGACTGGCTGGATGACAAGGCCCGGACCTGAAGCCTTGTTCAGCGCAGTGCCCGTGCCGGCACGAAGCCCTCCCTGATCGGAAGTGTCGCGGCGCTGGTGTGTGCTGCGATCAGCGCCTCCCAGTCGCGTACCAGCCCGGCCTTCAGGTCGGCTTCCCAGTCCTCCAGCGCCTGTTCCAGCGCCGCGATCATCGTTTCTCGCTCCCGGGAGGCCTCTAGCCTCAGGAGCACCCAGTCAGTGGCGACGAAGGTGACAGTTCCGGCGACCAGGGCGCAGCCGAGAGCGAGCGTTCCTGCCGGCGCGCACAGGCTGCCGCTGCCGGTGGCAGCGGTCCCGGCGGCCTTGCCGCTGCGTGCCAGCCAGCCCAGGCGTGCCAGGCGAGCGCTGCGTCCGGCGCCCCGGGCCGTGGCCATGCTCAGCAGGGTGGGACCTGCTGCGGCGCCCGCTCCCGCCAGCGTGCTGGTGCCCAGGCGCTGCGCGAAGCGGCTCCCATCGGCATCCGGCACGGCGGCATGCAGCGGTCCCGGCGGCAGTGTCAGCGCCGACCCCTGTCCGCCGGACTGCAGTGGCGCGGGTATGCGCAGGTCGGAAAGCCAGGACGTGACCTGCTCCAGCCAGGCCTGGTCCAGCTCGGAGAAAAGGCCGGGCAGCTGGGCGGCAAGCCCGACATCCAGTGAACTCAGCGCCTGCTCGAGGCTTGCGTCAGGAAACAAGGCCGATTGCAGCCTTGCCGCAGCCAGGTCGCCCGTTTCCACGCCCGCTGCGGCCAGGCCGGCAGCCGCGATGCGCATGTATTCGGCGCCCAGCGACCAGTACCAGTCGACCCAGCCCGGCAGCGCTGCACGTGCTGCGGCGAACACCGGGTCCAGCTGGCGGTCTATCTCGGCATGCACCAGCGCGCGGGCCTGCGTGCCGCCATCGGCGAAGTGGGCAGAGGTGAACCCCGCCAGCCAGGCAAGATGGCGGGCATCGAGCCGGTAATGCTCGTCGCCGATGCTGATGTCAAGCTGGGCGGCTGACGGCCACTGGCGCGGCAGCTGCCGCGCCATCTCGAGCGCCAGCGCAAGTCCCAGCGCGCAGGTGACGGCCAGCAGCAGCCACGAACGCACGGCCGACCTGGAATCAGCCGTGAGGGTCGTCATTGCGCTGCACCAATAACAGGGTCCCGGTACACATGAGCAGGTATGACCACACGAAGAGCAGTTCTTCTGCAAGCAGCAACAGCCAGGCCAGCCACTGGGCAGCCGAGGGCAGGGGTACGGGCAGCAGCTGCTGGCCCAGCCAGAGTCTGAGCCCGTCCTTCGCTGCAGCCAGCTGAAGCAGTAGCTGCATGGCCGCAGAGCGGGCCTCCTCCTGGTCCACCAGGTGCCAGACGGCCCGGTCCAGAGCAACATCACCGAGCAGCGGATAGCTGCGGTTCATCGCGAGCCAGAGCAGGAGCACCAGCAGGGCTGCACCAGCCACCAGCAGCGCCGCGTGGGCGGCGAGCTCCGGCAGGTAGCGCGGGCTGGCCTGGCTTGCCAGCACGTGGGCGAACCCGGCACGAGAGAGTGCGAGTGCCGGCGCTGCGCCGAGCAGCAGGAGCCAGGTCTGCTGGTCCGGTATCCGCAGCAGTGCCACTGTGAGCACCAGACCCAGCAGCAGCCCGGGCAGCGCGCAGCGTATGGCAAGCAGCGCGCCTCCGCGCAGCATGCGGTTGAGGCGCGTGGCCGGCTGCAGGTAGGCGTCCAGCAGCAGGCGTCGGCGCCGCCGCGCGCGCCGGTAAAGGACGGCCGAGATCGGCGTGGCCGCCAGCAGCCAGGCTCCTGCGAGGGCTCCTGTCGGCAGAGTGCGGCCGAACAGCCAGTAGAGCCAGGCCACGGCGCAGAGGATCATCAGCAGGAGCATCTCGAGCAGGACGCGCGCAGGCCACGCTGGCAGAGCCAGGGCTGTGCGGGACCCGGATGGATGTCGTGCCTGCATCAGGAGTGCCCTGCGCCGTCGGGCCCCGAAGCCTAGCAGATGGCCCTCGGGCTGCCGCCAAGTTGCGTTTTCCGGCAAGCCTGCTAATGTCCCGGCCGAGTCGGCCAGACAACCGCCTGCCAGCTTGCTGGCGGGAGGAAAGTCCGGGCTCCGGCGGGCAGGGTGCCAGGTAACGCCTGGGGGGCGCGAGCCCACGGAAAGTGCCACAGAAAACAGACCGCCCAAGGGCTGCGAGGCCCCGGCAAGGGTGAAAAGGTGCGGTAAGAGCGCACCGCGCGGGTGGTAACACGCCGCGGCACGGTAAACCCCACCCGGAGCAAGACCAAATAGGGGAGTACGCCGCCGGAGACGGCGGCACCGGTGCCCGCACGGACTCCCGGGTAGGTCGCTAGAGGCCGTTGGTGACGGCGGCCCCAGATGAATGGTTGTCCTCGACAGAACCCGGCTTATCGGCCGACTCCTTCCATTCGTGTGTACCGACCCGTCCATGGGTCGGTACACACTCGCCCGGCCCAGCGCATGTCCGGGCGCGGGTCGGGCCATCCTTGGCCCTGGTTGCCGTCCTGTTTCTAGAAAAAATCCCTAAGCCGATGATTTAACGAATGAGTGGCTTTAAGGCTCGTGTCGCTTGTCTCTGGGTGCGCCTAAGTTTCTGTCCCTAAAGAAAATAATCCCCGTTTTCCTGTTGACAGTGGCGCTGTGCGGTCTATAGTGTCGCGAAGTGGAAAATCGTGGGGAGAAATGGGCGGTTCCGCCCGGCAGTGATGTTCCGTGGGGCCAACAAGATCGTGCTGGACGCGAAAGGGCGGCTGGCTATCCCGGCGCGCTACCGCGAGCGCCTGGCGGAGCGTTGCGGCAACCAGCTGATCTGCACGGTCGACCAGGACTACTGCCTGCTGCTCTACCCGCTGCCGGACTGGGAGGAGATCGAGCGCAAGCTGATGCGCCTGCCCAGCTTCCATCGTGACGCCCGCCGCCTGCAGCGGCTGATGGTGGGCTATGCGAGTGAGCTCGAGCTGGATGCCAACGGCCGCGTGCTGATTCCCCGGGAGCTCCGCGAGTTCGCCGCTCTCGACCGACAGGTGATGCTGATCGGCCAGGGCAACAAGTTCGAGCTCTGGGACGAGGCGCGCTGGAACGAACGCCGCGATGCGTGGCTTCAGAAGGACGCCGACGGCGGCATGGTCCTGCCGGCAGAGCTGGAGTCGCTGTCGCTGTAGTCTGCGGACGGCGCGGGGGAGGAACGCTGCAGGGTGCCGGAGTGGATGCACATGTGCCGGTCCTGCTCGGCCAGGTGGTCGCGGGGCTCGCGATCAGGCCGGACGGGACCTACCTGGACGCGACGTTCGGTCGTGGTGGTCACAGCCGCGCGATTCTGCGGCAGCTCGGCGCCACCGGCCGGTTGATCGCATTCGATCGGGACCCGGCGGCGGTCGAGGCCGGAGAGCGACTGGCGGCGAGCGATCGCCGGCTGTTGATGGAGCGGCAGTCATTCGGCGGGCTGCATGGGTATCTGCTTGAACAGGGCTTGCTGGGGCGCATTGATGGACTTCTGCTGGATCTCGGGGTTTCTTCTCCACAGCTCGATGATGCTGGAAGGGGCTTCGGGTTCCGCGCAGATGGCCCGCTCGACATGCGCATGGACCCCGACTCCGGTTTCCCGGCAGCCGACTGGATCAACAGTGCCGCGCAGGCGGATATCGCTCGCGTGCTGCGCGAGTTCGGTGAAGAGCCCGCAGCCCGCCGCATTGCACAGGCGATCTGCCGGCGCCGCGAGTCGGCGCCGTTTCTCCGCACCGGCGACCTCGCCGATGTCATCGCCGCGGCCATGCCAGGCCCGCGCGTACCGGGCCGGCATCCGGCGACGCTCAGCTTCCAGGCAATCCGGATCTTCATCAATGGCGAGCTCGACGAGCTGCGCCTGGCGCTCGGCGCAGTGCGTGATGCACTGGCCAGTGGCGGCCGGCTGTGCGTCATCAGCTTCCATTCGCTGGAGGATCGGATCGTGAAGCGCTTCCTGCGCGACGCCTCCCGTGTCGACCCGGCGCTGGCCCGGCTCCCGGTGGTTCCACCCGGGGCCAGGCCCTTCATGCGCCTGCCTTGCCGGGCCCAGCGTGCCGACGAGGCCGAGCTTGCCGCCAACCCGCGTGCACGCAGCGCTGTACTCAGGGTCGGAGAGCGGCTGTGATGGCGGGGATGCGCAAAGCCCTGCTGGTGGCCGGCCTGTTGCTCGCGGTCCTGGTGTCTGCACTGGTCGGTGTCTGGGCCAAGCACGAGGCGCGACAGCTGTTCGCGGAGCTCAATGCGCTGACGGTCGAGCGCGATCGCCTGGAGACCGACTGGGGCCGGCTGCAGATCGAGCACAGCACCTGGGCCAGCCACGCCCGCGTGGAGCAGTTCGCGCGCGATGAGCTTGCCATGCGCAGCCCCCGACCGGCTGACATCCGGCTGGTGGTGCCCTGATGGCAGCCCGGCAGACGCCTTACTATCGCAGTTTCAACCGGCGAAGCGCGCTGGTGGGCGGGTTGCTGCTGCTGGCCGGTGCCGCCCTCGTTGCGCGCGCCGTGCACCTGCAGGTGCTGAACACCGATTTCCTGAACGAGCAGGCAGCCGCGCGCCACCTTCGCGTCGCGACGATCTCGGCCGCGCGTGGGCCGATCACCGACCGGCATGGTGAGCCGCTGGCGGTCAGTACGCCCGTCGACAGCGTATGGGTGAACCCCCGGCAGCTGGTCGACCAGCCGCAGCAGGTGGCGCTGCTGGCGCGCGCGCTGCAGATGGATGCTGACGGACTCGGTGCGCGGCTGGCGCGCAATGCAAACCGGGAGTTCCTGTACCTGCGCAGGCACATGCACCCCGCCGATGCAGCGGCCGTCCAGGCGCTCCGTATTCCCGGCGTGCACCTGATGCGCGAGTACCGCCGCTTCTATCCGGCTGGCGAGGTCACGGGCCACCTGCTCGGGTTCACCAATATCGACGACGTGGGCCAGGAGGGTCTCGAGCTCGCTTTTGACAACTGGCTGCGGGGCGAGCCGGGGCGGAACCGGGTCCTGCGTGATCGTATGGGCCGGATCATCGGCCAGGTCGAGAGCATCGCGCTCCCGCGCCCTGGTGGCGAGCTGGCGACTTCACTGGATCTGCGCATCCAGTACCTGGCCTACCGTGAGCTCAAGGAGACTGTGCAGCGTCATCGTGCTGCTGCGGGCAGTGTGGTCGTTCTCGACATACAGACTGGCGAGGTGCTGGCGCTGGTCAACCAGCCGGCGTTCAACCCGAACGATCGGGGCCAGCTGGACCCTGATCGCTATCGCAACCGGGCCATCACAGACATCATCGAGCCCGGCTCGACGCTCAAGCCGGTGTTGGTCGCCGCGGCTCTGGAAAGCGGCCAGTACACTCCCGAAAGCTATGTCGACACTGGGCCGGGTTTCCTCATGGTAGGGAACCGGCGGATCGAGGATCGGCAGAGGCTGGGGCGCATGGACCTGGCCACACTGCTCGCCCGATCGAGCAATGTAGGCGCGACGATGATCGCGCTGTCCCTGGACCCGGAGTACTTCCACGATTCGCTGCGGCGTTTCGGGGTCGGTCGGCTCACTGCGAGCGGTTTCCCAGGGGAGTCTGCCGGCCTGCTGCCGCACCACCGGAACTGGCGGCAGATCAACCAGGCCACGCTGGGCTATGGCTACGGGCTCGCAACGACGCCGCTGCAGCTCGCGCAGGCCTACGCGGTCCTGGGCAGCGGTGGTCTGCACCGGCCGGTCTCGCTGCTGAAGGTGGAGCGTCCTCCGATTGCCCGGCGCGTCGTAACTCCTGAAAGCGCAGCCGCCGTGCTCGAGATGATGGAGGTGGTCGTCAGCCCGCAGGGAACCGGGATCCGGGCTGCCGTTGCTGGTTACAGGGTGGCAGGCAAGACCGGTACCGCGCGCAAGCTGACACCGACTGGGTATGCCGATGATCGCCACACGGCCATATTCGGTGGCCTGGCTCCGGTATCGGATCCGCGCCTGGCGATCGTCGTTGTAATCGACGAGCCGCGGGCCGGACAGTTCTTTGGTAGTGAGGTTGCGGCGCCCCTGTTTTCCAGCATTGCAGCCGGCGCTCTGCGTCTGCTCGCCGTACCGCCGGATGCACTGCCAGGCAGCGGCACTGCAGGCAACACCGTGATCGCGCAGTCGCCATGAAGGCAAACACCCCAACCCTGTATTCGCTGCGCGAGCTGCTGGCCGGGATGACGCCGGCGCCCGTTCCCGAGCTTGGCATCAGTGACATCAGCAGTGACAGCCGGGAGGTTTCGGCGGGTGGGCTCTTCCTCGCCTGCGCAGGGGAGCGTGCGCACGGCCTGGATCATCTCGGGGGCGCGCTGGCAGCAGGCGCGGCGGCCGTGGCCTGGGAGCCAGCGTCTGACCGGCGACCGCCCGAGCTGCCGGCCGGAGTCGCCGGGGTAGAGGTTCCTGGGCTGCGTCGGCATCTCGGTACGCTCGCCAACCGGTTCTTCGGTGAACCCTCGCGCGAGCTGCGGGTCACCGGCATCACCGGCACCAATGGCAAGACGACGACAGCCTGGCTGGCCTGCGGCGCCCTGGGTCGACTGGGTCAGCGCGCTGCCTACATGGGCACGCTGGGCTGGGGGCTGGGCCCTGAGCTGTCGGCCACGGCGCTGACAACTCCGGACTGCATCACGCTGCACCGCAGGCTGCGTGCACTGGCCAGCGCCGGCGCCACGCACGTGGTCGCCGAGGTGTCCTCGCATGCGCTGGCCCAGCGCAGGACTGCCGGCATCGCGTTCAGCGCTGGCGCATTCACCAACCTGAGTCGTGACCACCTCGACTATCACGGCAGCCTCGAGGCCTACGGAGAGAGCAAGGCGCTGCTGTTCACCGAGGGCCGGCCGTCGAGGGCGGTGATCAATACCGGTGACGCCTTCGGCCGGGTCCTGGCGGAGCGCATCTCAGGCCACCTGCAGTTGATCACGGTGGCGCTCGAGGGACGTGAGGCCGGTGATGCCGGGGTGATGCTGTCCGGGCGTTTCTGCACGGCAACGCCGGAGGGCCTTGGCATCGTGCTGGCCTGGGAGGGCCGGGAGGTGAGGCTCGAGAGTCCGCTCTGGGGCCGCTTCAATGCGGAAAACCTCCTGCTGGCCGCCGGCGTGCTGCTGGGGGAGGGCTATGATCTCGAGGCCTGCGCCAGGGCGCTGGCTTCCTGCGGCGCACCCCCGGGCCGCATGCAGCGGCTTGCCGGGCAGCCAGGTCAGCCGCTGGTGCTGGTCGACTTCGCGCATACGCCGGCCGCGCTGGAGCAGGCGCTGATCGCTGCCCGGGAGCACAACCCGGATGGAGCGCTGTGGTGCGTGTTTGGCTGCGGCGGGGATCGTGACCGGGGGAAGCGTGCCGGAATGGGCAGGGTCGCCGCCGCCCGGGCCGATCACCTGGTGCTTACCGACGACAACCCACGCGACGAGGATCCCGCGGGCATCGTCGAGGACATCCTGGCCGGCATTCCGGCTGGCACCGACGTGGAGGTTGTGCCCGATCGCGTGCAGGCGATCGCGCTGGCGCTCCGGGGTGCAGGCCAGGCTGATGTCGTGCTGATCGCCGGCAAGGGCCACGAGTCGGAACAGCTCGTGCGTGGTATCGCCTACCCGCTGTCCGATGCGCAGATCGCGTCTGGCCTGATGGGGCGCCCCAGATGAGCGAAGCGACCCTCTCACAGGTCGCCGAGGTGACGGGCGGCCGGCTGTACGGGCAGGACGTGTCCTTCTCGGGAGCTGGAACCGACACGCGCACGATCGGGCGAGGCCAGCTGTTCTTTGCCCTGCGCGGTCCGAACCACGATGCCCATGCGTTCCTGCCGGTTGCGCACGATCGCGGCGCGGCCGGCGCGGTGGTGCAGCGGCGCCAGGATATCGGCCTGCCCCAGGTCGAGGTGCGTGAGCCGCGCGAAGCCCTCGGGCTCTGGGCCGGCCACTGGCGCAGCCTTTTCAATCCCGCCGTGATCGCCGTGACCGGCAGCAACGGCAAGACCACGGTAAAGGAAATGATCGCCGCGATCCTGCGCGCGCAGTATCCCGGTTCGCCGGATCCTGTGCTGTCGACCCGCGGCAACCTGAACAACGATATCGGCCTGCCGCTGACCGTGCTGCGCCTCGAGCCGCATCACCGTGCCGCGGTTTTCGAGCTTGGCGCAAGTGCGGTAGGCGATATTGCCTGGCTCACGGGCATAGCGCGTCCTGCCGTGGGTATCGTCACCAATGCCGGGACAGCACATCTGTCCGGCTTCGGGTCGCAGGAGCGAATCGCGTCCGGAAAGGGCGAGCTCTTCGCCGGGCTGCCTGCCGGAGGTACCGCAGTCATCAACCGTGACGACTGCTTCTGGCCCCTGTGGCGCGATCTCGCTGGCAGCCGGCGGTGCTGGACCTTTGGCGAGCATGCGGAAGCGGACTTCAGGGCGGTCAGTCGGATCGCCAGTGAGCGCCGGCAGGAGTTCGAGATGCTGACGCCGCTCGGCCGGTGCCGGGTCAGCCTGCCCATGGCCGGTGCACACAACGTCAGCAATGCGCTGGCAGCCGCCGCGGCTGCGCTGGCTGTCGGCTGCACGCTTGATGCTGTCGCGGCGGGCCTGGGCGGGACGGGCAACGTGGCCGGACGGCTCGTTCCCTTGCCGGGGAGGGCCGGCTGCGAGCTCTATGACGACAGCTACAACGCGAACCCCGGCTCGGTCAGGGCCGCGATAGAGTTTCTGGCGGACCTGCCTGGCGAGCGCTGGCTGGTCCTGGGCGACATGGCGGAGCTCGGCAGCGAAAGCGAGCGCCTGCATCGCGAGACGGGCAGCCTGGCTGCGGAACGGGGTATCGAACGCCTGTGGTGCACGGGTGGAGAGAGCCGTGCAGCGGTTTCTGCCTTCGGTCGGAACGCAGCCTGGTTCGACAGTGTCGAGGCTCTCGCTGCGGCGCTGCGCGATGCCGTCGGCCCCGATATCCGGATCCTCGTGAAGGGCTCGCGCAGCATGGGTCTCGAGAGGGTCGTGCAGGGTCTGAAGCACGTGGACGGGGAGGGCTGAGCCGGTGCTGCTCTATCTCACCGAGTACCTGACCCGCTTCGTCAGCGGCTTCAACGTGTTCAGCTACATCACCATGCGCGCGATCATGGGTGCACTCACGGCGCTGGTGATCTCGCTGCTGCTGGGCCCGCGGCTGATCGAGCGCCTCGCCCTGCGACAGATCGGCCAGACGGTGCGCCAGGACGGGCCCCGAAGCCACCTGCCGAAAGCCGGGACGCCCACGATGGGCGGCGCGCTGATCCTCCTGGCTATCGTCGTCAGTACGCTGCTGTGGGCCGACCTGCGCAGTGCCTATGTCTGGATAGTGATCTCGGTTACCACTGCCTTTGGCCTGATCGGCTTCGTGGACGACTACCGCAAGCTGATCCAGCGCGACTCGGCAGGACTCTCGGCGCGGGCCAAGCTCTTCTGGCAGTCGCTGGTCGCACTGCTGATTGCGACGCTCCTCTACCTGCAGGCCAGCACCCCGCAGGACACGGCGCTGCTGGTCCCGTACTTCAAGGATCTGGTGATACCGCTGGGCATCTTCTATATCCCCTTCGTCTACCTGGTCATCGTCGGCACCAGCAACGCCGTGAACCTGACCGATGGTCTCGACGGCCTGGCAATCATGCCGGCCGTGCTGGTTGGTGGCGCGCTCGGTATCTTTGCCTATGCTGCCGGCAACGTCATCTTTTCCGATTACCTCGGGATTCCCTATGTTGCCGGGGCTGGCGAGATGATGGTGTTCTGCGCGGCGCTTGCCGGGGCCGGCTTGGGGTTCCTCTGGTTCAATACCTACCCGGCCCAGGTCTTCATGGGTGACATCGGGGCGCTGGCACTGGGGGCTGCGCTGGGCACCGTCGCGGTCGTCGTGCGCCAGGAAATCGTGCTCGTGATCATGGGGGGTCTGTTCGTAATCGAGACCCTCTCCGTGATCATCCAGGTCGTCTCTTACCGGATGACCGGCCGGCGGGTTTTCCGGATGGCGCCGCTGCATCATCACTACGAACTCAAGGGATGGGCGGAGCCCAAGGTGATCGTGCGCTTCTGGATCATCACCGTGATCCTCGTGCTGGTCGGCCTCTCGAGCCTGAAGCTGCGGTGAAACAGGTGGCGCAGGCAAGCACACGCAGCCTGGTCCTGGGCATGGGCGAGACAGGTGCGGCTCTCGCCCGCTGGCTGGCGCGCCAGGGCCGCAGTGGCCGCTTTGCCGACAGCCGCGTCACGCCACCGGGTCTCCAGGCAATCCGCGCTGCTCTGCCTGACGCCCTGCTCGAACCAGGTGCGCTGCCTTCCCGTCTGCCCGCCGACACCAGCGACGTGCTGGTCTCGCCCGGCGTGCCCCTGGGTCTCCCCTTGATCGCCGAGGCTCGTGCCCGTGGCATCCCCGTGCGCAGTGATATCGACGTGTTTGCCGCGGAGGCCACTGCGCCCGTGCTCGGCGTGACCGGCTCCAACGGCAAGAGCACGGTCACGGCGCTCGCAGGTGTGCTGCTCGAGACCGCGGGCGTCAGGGTCGCGACCGGTGGCAACCTCGGCACGCCGGCAACCGACTTGCTTGCTCCCGGAGTCGAGGCCTTCGTGCTCGAACTCTCGAGCTTCCAGCTCGAGCGCAGCGGGCCCCTGCCGCTGGCGGGCGCGGCGCTGCTGAACCTGACGCCGGATCACCTGGACCAGCACGAGGACCTGACTGCCTATGCCGCCGCGAAGAGCCGTATCTACATGGCTGCCCGGGTGGCAGTGATCAATCGTGACCAGCCCGCGCTCTGGCGCAACCTGCCCGGGTCCATGCCCCGCGTGGGCTTCGGCCTTGGCTCGCCGGGAGCGGATGATTTCGGTCTGCGTGCAGGACGCGATGGCCCTGCGCTGGCCCACGGCGAGCGGCTGCTGCTGCCGGTCAGCGAGTTGAACCTGGCGGGGCGTCACAACGTGTCCAACGCCCTCGCGTCGCTTGCGCTCGTGAGCACGCTCGGAGTCGACCCGGCCAGTTGCATCGAGGGTCTGCGAAACTTCAGGGGCCTGCCTCACCGTATGCAGCTGGTCAGCCGTGCGCTGGGCGCGCGGTGGGTGGATGATTCCAAGGCGACGAACGTCGGTGCAGCCGTGACTGCGATCGACAGCACGCCTGGCTCGCTAGTGCTGATCGCAGGCGGGGACGCAAAGAACCAGGACTTCGCGGCACTCGCGATCGCGCTGCGCGGGCGTGACTGCACGGCCTTGCTGCTCGGCCGCGATCGTGAGCGCCTGGCAGACGCCTTGCGGCCGGCCTGCCCCGTCGAGCTGGTTGATGACCTGGCGGTAGCGGTGTCTCGCGCTGCCCAGCTTGCCCGGCCGGGACTGACGGTTCTGCTCGCGCCGGCCTGCAGCAGCCTGGACATGTTCAGTGGTTACACCGAGCGTGGCGAAGTCTTTCGTCGTGCGGTGCAGGCGCTGGTCACGGAGGACGCAGGATGAGCGGGATCGTGCTGCGTCCCTTTCCGCTGCCGGACCGTGTCCTGCTCACAGCGAGCGGCGTGCTGCTGGCGATCGGACTGGTCATGGTGACCTCGGCCTCGATCACACTAGCCGAGCGCAGCTACTCCGGGCCACTGTATTTCTTCCAGCGTCACCTCGTCGTGATGCTCGCCGGCCTCGCCGGGGCCGGCTTGCTGCTGATGCTCCCGACCTGGCGACTGGAGCGTCTCGGTCCCTGGCTTGCCGGCCTCTCCCTGCTGCTGCTGGCCCTGGTTCTGGTTCCGGGCTTCGGCCAGACGGTCAATGGCAGCACGCGCTGGCTGCGTGTTGCAGGGGTCAGCGTGATGCAGGTCAGTGAACCTGCGCGCCTGCTGTTGCTGGTCTACCTTGCGAGCTATGTCGCGCGGCATGGTGAGCAGCTCCGCAGCAGCACAGTGGGTTTCGCCCGACCGATGGTGGTCATTGCTGTCGCAAGCCTCCTGCTGATGCGGCAGCCAGATTTCGGTGCCACAGTCCTGCTGGGTGTGATCGCGCTGGCCGTGCTTTTTGCCGGCGGTTCGCGCTGGCGCGAGGGCCTGGGCCTGGGCGTGCTGGCCGGCGCGGCGTTGGCCGCGCTGGCCATCGCCG
>JAFIFS010000073.1 GCA_020831895.1 Chromatiales bacterium | reverse complement strand
GGGCGGGGGGGGGCCCCCCGGGGCTGGGTCCCCGCCACGCTTGCCCAACGGGTTACTCGGAAGGCGGAAGGATCACCGCGTCGATCACGTGGATGACACCATTGCTGGCCGCCACATCAGCAGCCACCACATTCGCGCCATTGACCGTGACGCCGCCCATGCCAGCCTTCACGTCGATCGTGGCGCCCTGCAGCGTGGCGGGGGACGCGGAGGCGCCGATATCGCCGCTCATGATCTTTCCGGCCACCACGTGGTACAGGAGGATCGACTGCAGCGTGGCCTTGTTCTCTGGCTTGAGCAGCTCGTCCAGCGTGCCCGCTGGCAACGCCGCGAAGGCTTCATCCGTCGGGGCGAATACGGTGAAGGGCCCCTCGCCCTTGAGTGCATCGACCAGGTCGGCGGCCTGTACCGCCGCGACCAGCGTGTTGAACGAGCCGGCAGCGACGGCGGTATCGACGATGTCGCTGGCCTGCGGCGCCCGTGCTGCACCGTGACCCCCCGCGTAGGCGGCGGCCGACAGCGTCAGCGTGGCGGCCGTGGCTGCGATCACGCTGAAAAGGAACCTGGTTTTCCCAGCCCGCTGGGCGACGGAAAGTGATTTCATGTGGCTTCTCCCCTGGTATGGATGAACGGGTGGCCTAAGCGACCCGAGTTTGGATACGGGGGAGGATTCGCCGCCCCGGCTGGGGCGGATTCAGTTTGCTCCGCAGCCGGAGTCGGGCGGTTTGCCCTGCCCTGCCCGACCACAGGTCGGGCAGGGCGCGAGGCCTGGTCTCAGGCGTCTTCCCAGTCGCCGCCGGCAAAGGCGCAGCCGATTTCCAGCATCGCGGGTTCGCCTTCGTGTGGATACGCAAGAATCGCCGGGATGCCTGGCGGCACGGCCACCTGCCGTTGCCGACCCAGGTCGTCTCCAACGAGGAATTCCTGCCGATGCCCCAGACAGCGGACCAGAAGCAGGTGGAGTACCGCATCAACCAGATGGCCAACCAGTACTCCCGCAAGCTCGGGATGTCGCGGCGGGACTTCCTGCGCACCAGTGGCGGGATGGCGGTGGCCTTCCTCGCGCTGAACGAGGTGTTCGGGTGCCACTTCAAGGTCCATGCGGCCGAGGCTACCGAGCACGAGGCCTACGCGGAGCTCTGGCCCAAGGGCCAGTTCATCTTCGACGCGCAGACACATCATGTACGGACCGATGGCATGGAGCCCCTGTTCTTCCGCCGGCAGTCCGCCGCCTTCAACGAGGCGCTGGTGGGCATTCAGCCTGAGCGCGGGGACCTCCAGCTGCCGAACTATGCCAAGGAAGTTTTCTTCGACAGTGGGGTCATGGTCGCCTGCCTGTCCGGCGTGCCCTCGCAGATCTTCGACGTGATCAACGCTGACGAGATGGCCGCGACACGCGATGCGCTGAACGAGCTGGCCGGATCACAGAGGATGATCTGCCACGGCTTTTATGCCCCGTACATGGAGAACGTCAACGAGGAGCTCGAGCGCCAGGTCAAGGAGCTAGGTATACGGGCCTGGAAGTGCTATACGGCGGTTATGGAGCGGCGTGGAGAGTTCCCCTGGCGGCTGGATGACGAGAAGCTCGCCTATCCGCTTTACGAGCAGACCCGTAAGCTCGGTGTCGACCTGATCTGCATCCACAAGGGTCTGCCGCTACCGGGCTCGAACGCCGAGTACACCCACCCCCGCGACATCAGGAAGGCGGCGCTAGATTTCCCCGACCTCAAGTTCATCATATATCACTCGTCCTTCAAGTCATCGAACTACGAGCTTCCTCCGGGTGACGATTTCATCGGCGAGGACGGATACCTTGCGTGGACCACGGATCTCTGCCGGGACCGGCTGCGGACCCCGGAAATGACCAACGTTTACATGGAGCTTGGCACTACTTTCGGACACACCGTCATCACGCACCCGAACATCTGCGGCCACCTGCTTGGCCAGATCATCCGGGCCTTCGGGGTGGACCATGTGCTGTTTGGCACAGATTCAATCTGGTGGGGCTCGCCGCAGTGGCAGATCGAGGCGTTCCGCCGTTTCCAGATTCCGGAGGCGCTGCAGGAGCGCTATGGCTATGCGCCGTTGACCGAAGAGGACAAGGCGAAAATCCTCGGGCTGAATGCCGCAAGGCTGTTCAACGTCGACCCGGAGGAGGCGCGCCACCATTTCCCCGATGATGGCATCAGCCGGCTCAAGGCGCAGTACATCGCGGAGGGCGGCCTGCCCAGCAACACGCAATATGGCTGGGTTTCTGCGCGCTGACCGACAGGGAAACGGGTTTCAGAAACGGACCGGGCTCAGCGGAAATACCGCGCATTCCCCAGGCGCCTCGTAGAGCAGCATCATCTCGGGGACCAGTTCCCTCAGCCTGCCCTCGCGGTTGCCGGGGCTGGGGTGCGTGCTCAGGAACTGGGGCGGGCCGCTGCCACCCACCTCGGCCATCTTCTGCCAGAGCGTGATTGCAGCTTCCGGGTGATAGCCGGCACGCGCGGCAAGCTCGATGCCGATCACGTCGGCCTCGATTTCCGACGCCCGGCTGTTCGGCAGCTGGACGGCCAGCGCGGCTGCCGCGGCAGCTGCCGTCATACTGACCTGCGGACGCTCCGAGAAAATGCCGACGGCCAGGACACCGAGCTGGCTGGCCATGGCGACCGACATCCGCTCCGCAGTGTGGTTGGCGAGCGCGTGCGCGATCTCGTGACCCATGATCTGGGCGATCTCGTCGTCGGTCAGCTCCAGCCGGTCGATGATGCCCGTATAGATCGCCATCCGTCCGCCCGCCATCGCCCAGGCATTGATCGTCTGTGGCTCGTCGATCACCGCGACGCTCCATTCCCAGTCGGCGGAGTCTGGGCGCATCTCGATGGCCTGCGTGATCAGCCGGCCCGTGATCGTATGTACCCGGTCGAGCACCGCCGGGTCGGTCACCAGCTTGCCCTGCTCTGAAAGCGCGCTCATCGTCTGCAGGTAGGCCGTGCGGGAGGCGCTGATGGCCTGCTGCTCGGAGACCAGCATCAGCTGCGAGCGTCCGGTCGGGCTGGTCGCGCACGCGGCGAGCATTGCGGCCGCAGCCAGCGCCACTATCGCCTTTTTCATCGGGATGGCCTCGTCAGCATCACCCGGGAATCTTACCTTTTCGGCGCACGCCCGGGGAGCGTTTCAGGAGCCTCCGGACAGCGCCGCGCTCAGCTCCCGGCCTTCGTTGCGCGGCAGTATGCGGCAGCTGCCGAGCAGCATGTCATCCGGTCCATACCAGCGGCCTGTGTACAGGTCGACCCGTGCGCCCGGCAGGCGCAGCACGAACTCGACGAGGTCCTGTTCGGCCTGTCCCTGCTCCTGTGCGGGCGGTGCGGAATACCCGGCCCGGCTCAGCACGGTCACGCCCCGTCGGTCCACCGTGCGGGGATTGATGTACTGCATGAAGTAGTGACCAATAGTGGCGACCTGCTGGACAAAGGTCTTCTGCTCCAGCACGTAGAGCGTGACCCCGCCGTCCTCATCCTGTGCCGGGTCACAGCGCAGGTAGTCGACGCAGGTCGTGCACAGCTCGTTGATCTCCAGGGCGAGTGGGCCCTCTGGACCCGGCAGGGGGCCGCAGGCGGAGAGCGCGAGGAGGCTGGTCGCGGCAGCCCCGGGCAGACGTGCATTCTTCATGGGCGCATCCTGTCTTGCATGCAATACATGGCGCTATCATCCGGAATTGACGCCGCAGCGCAAGCGCTTGCCGCGCTGCTTGCGATCATGGGGCGTATCCGCGAGGATGGCGCCCGATTACGGCCTGCCTTGAGGAGCACACAACACCATGGCCCATGATGCCAGCCGCGGCGGTGAGGAGACCATTGCGGTATTCGTCGATTTCGAGAACCTTGCGCTCGGCGCGAAGGACCTCAAGGGAGGACGCTTCCAGATCGAGTTGGTCCTCAAGCGCCTCCTGGAGAAGGGCCGCATCGTGGCCAAGCGGGCCTACTGCGACTGGAACCGCTACCGGCAGTTCGTGCAGGAGTTTCATCTCCATGGCTTCGAGCTGATTGACATCCCGCAGACGAAGGCCAGCGGCAAGAACAGCGCCGACATACGTATGGTCGTGGATGCCGTAGACTTGTGCTACGCAAAGAGCCACATCGACATGTTCGCCCTCCTCACCGGGGACAGCGACTTTTCCCCGCTGGTCTCCAAGCTGAAGGAGAATGACAAGCGCGTCGTGGGCTGCGGCGTTCGGAGCTCGACTTCTGACCTGCTCGCTTCCAACTGCGACGAGTTCATCTTCTACGATGACCTCGCGCGCGTCTCGCAGCGGCCGCGCCGACGGCCGAAGAAGGAGTCCTCCGGACCTCAGCAGGAGGCGCTGGAGCGCCTGACCGAGACGGTCGAGTCCTTGTCATCGGAGTACGATCCGCTCTGGGGGTCGCTGATCAAGCAGACCGTCCGTCGCGTCTACCCGGGGTTCAACGAGAGCTATTATGGCTACCGCAGTTTCTCGGAGTTACTGGAGGATGCGCAGAAGCAGGGCCTGCTCGAGCTTGAGTTCGACGAGGGCCGCGGCAACTACAAGGTCCGGATCAGGGACTGAGCTCATCCCCCCGGCCACGCCGGTGGACCGGCCGGATCTGACATGAGCGTATCCAGGCGCCAGCTCCTGATTGGCACTGCCGTGCTGGCCGGTGGCGGGCTGGCTGTGGCATGGCTTCGCCCCGGAGCCGGTCGCCCGCTCGCGGGTACCGGACTGGAGCCCAATGCATGGCTGGCGCTGCATGCCGACGGCCGCATTGTCGTGCAGGTGGACAAGGCCGAGCTTGGACAGGGCGTGATGACCGCCTATGTGACGCTGGTCGCCGAGGAGCTGGACGTGCCTCCGTCTTGGATCACACCGGAATCCGCACCGGTGCACCCGCTGTTCCAGGATCCCGTGCAGATCACCGGCGAGAGCCAGAGCGTGATCCGGCGCTGGACGCCGCTGCGCAGGACCGGCGCCACGGCACGGGCGCTGCTGATCGAGGCGGCCGGAGTGCGATGGGGACTGCCGCCCGATGCGCTCCGGACCGACGGGGGCGGGCGGGTTATCGAGCCAGCCACGGGCCGCGCGCTGGCATATGCCGAACTGGTCGAGGAGGCGGCCAGGCTGCCGGTTCCCCGGGAGGTGCCGCTGCGCGAGTCAGGCACGCTGCGCTGGATCGGTGGCGAGGTGCAGCGCCCGGATGTCCCGGCCAAGGTCCGCGGGACTGCACTCTACGGCATCGACACCCGGCTGCCTGGCCAGCTCACGGCCGTCATCCGCCGGCCCCCGCGACTGCGCGCAGCACCGCAGTCCTGGGATGACCAGGCGGCACGCGGGTTGCCTGGCGTGCATGACGTCGTCGGGCTTCACAGCGGCGTCGCTGTGCTCGCCGACACGTTCTGGCATGCCGCCAGGGGAGTGGCGGCGCTCGATGTGCAGTGGTCATCGGGTTCGCTCGAAGGCCTGGACCTCGTCAAGGTTCGCGAGCTTCAGTCAGAGGCGCTGGACACCAAGCGGGGCCTGCGCGCCCGGCGTGATGGCAACCTTGATCGGGCGCTCACCGAGGCCAGCCGGGGATTCGCAGCCGAGTACACGACCCCGTACCTCACACACGCGACACTCGAGCCAATGAATGCGACGGTGTGGTTTCATGACGGGCGCTGCGAGGCCTGGCTGCCTTCGCAGGCACCCGACATGGCACGCCAGGTCATCTGTGACATGAGTGGCCTCCCGCGCGAGCGCGTCACCGTGCACACACCGTTTTCCGGCGGAGGGTTCGGTCGCCGTGCATCGCTGGACTGGGTCGTCGAGGCGGTCGCTATCGCGTTGCAGAGCGACCGGCCGGTCCGTCTGGTCTGGACGCGCGAGGACGACCAGTGCCACGGCCTGTTTCGCCAGGCGACGATGCACCGGATGACGGCGGCGCTCGACGAGCGCGGCCGGCCAGCAGGCTGGCGGCATCGGATGGCGCTGGCTGCCATCATCGACCAGATCCTGCCCCCTGCGCTGTCGACGCTTGTCCCGGAGTGGATTCCGCGCAGCGTGGTGCGTGGCGCGGGCTCTCTGGGTGTCAGCGCATCCAAGCGCATCGTGGGTCCGTTCCAGGCCCGCTATGGCTCAGTGGACATGCCCTATGCCGTAGACCATGTCAGCGTGGAGATGGTAACGGTGGATCCCGGCGTTCCGCTGACGATCTGGCGCTCGGTCGGCAGTTCCTACAATGCATTCGTCGTCGAGAGCTTCATCGACGAGCTGGCTCATGCCGCGGCGACCGATCCCGCCGAGTTCCGCCGCGAGCTGCTCGTCGGCAAGCCGCGGCACCTGGCCGTGCTCGAGCGAGTGACTGCGGAGGCAGGCTGGGGGCATCCACAGCCGGGCCGCTTTCAGGGCCTCGCACTGCATGAGTCCTTCGGAGCCATTGTCGGCCAGATAGCCGAGGTCCGGTTGGCCGACGGCGGCTTCCGGGTCGAGCGCGTGATCTGCGTCATCGACTGCGGAAGTGTCGTCAACCCTGACATCGTCCGTCAGCAGATGGAGGGCGGGATCATCTTCGGTCTGACTGCCGCACTGCATGGCGAGATCACGCTGCGCGATGGCGCCGTGCAGGAGAGGAACTTCGACGCCTACCGGATGCTTCGTCTTGCCGACAGTCCTGAAATCGAGGTGCGCATCATCGAGAACAGCGAGCCACCTGGTGGTGTCGGCGAGCCGGGTACGCCGCCCATTGCTCCGGCCGTTGCCAACGCGCTGTTTGCCGCCACCGGGCAGCGGCTGCGGAATCTGCCACTCAAGCTGTAGGAGCGGCTTCAGCCGCGAATCTTTTCTTTCTCTGGTTCAGAAGGGGGCAAGGGAGAAATCGGATTCGCGAATGAACTCGCCCCTACTGGCCGCTTCGCTTCCACTCCCCGACCTTCTCCAGCACGAGCGCCTCGATCTCCTCCCAGCTTTCCGCGCCGGGCCCCGGAAGATGACGGTTGGTCGAGTTGCGCACGACGATGGTGTCATGACCCGCACCGCGCAGTGCCGTGATGTTCTCGGGGCTGTCTTCGAGGTAGAGCTGTGCGCCCACTGCGGCCTTGTCACGCATGAAACACAGGTCCCAGTAGGGGATCCCCTGGCGCTCCAGCCACTCGGTCGTCTGCGCGATAGCTTCCTTGTGGAACCAGTGGATGTACAGCCTGTGCGTGATGATCCGGATGCGTATTTCCGGGACGGTGTCGAGGCGCCTCAGGGCCGCAGGAGCGCCACGAACCGGCGGCAGCCGGGCGAACAGCTGATGCTCCTTCACCGCGTAACGATGCAGCGACTCGTAACCGCCGACACGCTCGAGTTCCCACTCGCCGAAGCCGTAGCTGATCTCGTCGGTCAGCGAGTCGGAGGCGACACCCAGCCACTCGGCTGCAATCGGCTTGAGGCCCTGTGCAAAGTCGGCAACGACGCCGTCGAGGTCGACGCCAAGCACGAAATGCGGGGTCATCGCGTTGTCCGTTCCTCGACAGGAGATACCAGCAGTTCGAGTCCTTCGCGCCCAGTCACGCGAACACGCTGGCCTGGGTGAAGTGAGAGACTGCCGTCCCTGAGCCTGGCGCGCCACCGTTCGCCGTGAACCCTGATTCGCCCGTGCGACTGTCCGCCAAACCCGCTCTCTACCTCCCCGACCGGTTCGCGGCGCTCGCCGGGATGCAGGTTCACCCGGGTCGGTGCGATCATCGCGAGCCCGAGCGCAGCGAGCAGGTCTCCGGCGATGATCACGAAAAGCGCCAGCAGCACGGCCTGCCAGTTCAGCAGCAGCTCGAACCACCAGAGCGTAAACGCCGAGGCCGTGCCGAGAGAGCCGGTCATGCCGGCCATGATCAGCCACCAGGGCAGGGAGTAGCGCTTCAGTCCATGTACCATGCGGGTCAACCCCGGCGACCGGGCGGGACGGCACCTGAAGCTTATCAGGTCCGGAAGGCTGCGCCCCCGAACGCCTACGGGTAAAGGTGAAGTTCCTCGATGCGCTGCAGGGTGAGGCGCAGGTTGCAGGTCTGCCAGACCACCGGGTCGCGGCGCATGCTCGCGGAGCCTGCAAAGCCCGCAAGGGCCGTGCAGTGCAGGTCACGGTAGCGGATGAAGCTGCGCTGCGAGGTCAGCAGCCGCCGCGCAGGCTCTCCGGTCAGCCCGGCCCGCAGGGTGGCATAGCGCTCATGCAGCACGAGGTTCCACTCCAGGGCGGCCTCCTGCAGGCAGAGCGCGAGTTCGGCGCGATCCGCGCTGGTCTCCTCGCAGCCGGTCACCACTGAAGGCAGCGGCGGTGTCACCCCGGCAGCCAGAGGGCCCGCGGCCGCGAGCAGTACGCAGCCGAGCAGGTGGCGTCGCATCAGCTCAGGTACCTGTCCCTTCAGCCTCGGAGCCTGTCGCCAGCAGCCGCCTTACTCCGGCCACAAGCCCGTCCGGATCGCGCGACGAGGGTTGGCAGCGGTCCAGTTCGTCCCAGCCTGCATGCGGGCTGGCGGCCTCGAGTACGAGCTCACCCAGCTGGCCGTTCCAGATGATCCGCTGTCTGCGTTCGTCACGCTGGAGTTCCAGCAGCCAGCTGCCGAAGCTGCCTGCCGCGGCGATGAAGTCGCTGTGACGGGCCCCGCAATCCGTGCAGGCCTGGGCGAGTGCAGCCGACAGCTGCGCGTGGTCAGTGACTTCGGCTGTGGTTGTGGCCTTGCGCCCGGGCGGGCGCTTGACCCATACGAGTGTCTGCTCTGTCACGTTCCTCTCTCATGCGTCGGCGCCGGGCGCCCCGTGCCGATTATGATAGGCCATCATGCTCAAGCGTATCCTCACCTGGATCCTTGTCCGCCTGGCCGCCATCATACTGCTGGTCTCGGTCGCGCTCGTGCTGCCGCTGCGTTACCTGCCCGCGCCGACCAGCAGCTTCATGCTGATGCACCAGGCGCGCGTCGCCGGGGCGCGTATCGATTTCCACTGGGTGGACCGCGCCGGGATCAGCCGCGAGGCTGCGCTGGCCGTCCTTGCCGCGGAAGATCCGGGCTTCTTTGACCACCGCGGGTTCGATTTTGCCGGAATCCGGGCCGTGCTGGCCGAGTCGCTGCCCGAGGCCCCGACCCGCGGAGCGTCCACCATCAGCCAGCAGCTGGCCAAGAACCTATACCTGTGGCCAGGGCGAAGCTGGCTGCGCAAGGGACTTGAGGCCTGGATGACGGTCTGGATCGAGCTGCTGCTGCCGAAAGAGCGAATCCTGGAAATCTACCTCAATGTGGCGCAGTTTGGCCCGGCCACCTACGGGGTGGGCGCTGCGAGCCGGACCTACTTCGGCAAGGACGCATCCGAACTCGGTGCCTCAGAAGCAGCACTGCTCGCCGCAGTGCTGCCTGGTCCCGTGCGCTACCGGGTGGCCAATCCCTCAGGATACGTGCGTGAGCGCCAGGCCTGGATCGAGCGCAATGCCGCCCGTCTCTCGCCTCGCTTTCCGTTGCTCGATTACGCCCTGCCGCCTGCGGGTCACCGGACGGCAGGGGGGATGCCGCTGTTCAGTCTGGCACAGGCCCAAGTGCGGGCAGAACCAGCACCTCGAACTCCGCGATGCCTTCCCGAAGCTTGCGTATCTCGCCATACTCCGGCGAGTTCCAGAACCCCTGCACCGCCTCCAGGCAGGGGAAACGGGCAATGATCACCCCCCGTCCAGAGGGCGGGTTACCCTCCAGCACCGCCAGTGCCGGCGTGGTGGCCTCGTAGTGACCGCCGTATGCCGGATACAGGCCGGATTCGGCGAGTGCCCGTGCATAGGCGACGAACTGCTCCCGCTGCTGGACATTGCCGTAAACCAGCAGGCGCACGGGGTCGACACAGCTGCCGGGATCGTCCAGCCGTCGAAACCGGTAGCCGCCGGCCACCGGACCCCAGCGCTGGCTGCCGTCTTCCGCGAATCCCCGGTCCCAGTTCACCAACCCCCGTTCGTCTAGCACGGTCTGCGACACGGCGTAGCTGGCGCCGCGATGCGTGTTCAGGCAACCCGTACCCACGGTGCCACCCTCGAAACGCTGCGGGCCGGTCCGTGCCATCACGGTCTCGCAGCCTGGCAGCCCGACCAAGCTGGCCCGGTCGAGTCCGGCGAACCGTTCTGTCTCCTTCCAGCCGCCGATGAAGCGGGAAGGGTCAGGCAGCTGGTAACGGGCAGCGACTATGCTTCCGTCCTCGCGCTGGCTGTAGCGCGCTATTCGCTGCATGTACGGGCTCTCGGCATCAGGCAGCCAGCCTTCGGTATAGATCCAGCGCTCTCCCGTTGCCTGGCCGGGCCAGATCTCCACGATGTGCCATATCACCTCGTCATAGCGCTCGTCCTGGCGCGCCTGGGCGGCTGAGGTGAAGCTGCCGGTCTGCAGGCGCATCAGCATGTCCAGCGTGTCATCTGACGCCGTGGCCGCGCTCGTCCCGGCGATGGCTAGGCACAGCAGCAGGTACTGGCGGACACTGGTCATGGGCGTTCTCCCGCTGGCTTGACCGCCGCGCTCACTTGCGAGGCTCGGTCATCTCGACCCAGAAAAGACCCCGGAACTCGCCTGCGGCGAACCCGGTCGCCTGGTCCTCCGGGTAGCGCAGGTCCAGTTCGGCCTGCACATCCGCAGACAGGTTGCTGCCATGGCAGGCCAGGCACATGGGCGGCGTGAATATGGGCTCTATCCATCCTGAACGGTCCTCCCCGATCCGCACCAGCCGGGGCGTGCAGTCTTCGCCGGCAGCACAGGCGGCAAGCAGCGGCTCGGCCCACTCCGGCGGCAGATTGTCCGGATTGCGCAGCCGGTGGCTGGTCCGTCCCAGGCGAACGCCCTGCGGTGCCGCGGCGACCGCGAGCGCAGGCGCCTGATCGCTGCAGACTTCGACCGCCGCGGCGGCACCCTGCTGCAAGCCCTCCAGCAGTGCGGACATCAACGCATCACGGAAGGCGTCGACCAGCGCGGCAGCCTCTTCTGCCCGCTCAGCGGCGTCTTTCGAAGTCTCGCCCGCGGCGGCGAGTCCGGGCGAAATCAAGCCGAGGAGCAGCATCAGTTGTGCGATACGAACGGACATCTCAGTCAATGCTCCCGCGTGGGCCCTGGTCATGCAGTCGCGCCGAGCTGGCCCATGAGCTCCGGCAGCGTGTCGGCCGGCGGTCCGCAGCGCATCCCGCTGCAGACCCAGGCGCGTGTGCCAGGGCCGGGCTCGCGAGCTGCAAGCGTCCCCGGGAGCCCCGAGGCGCCGGGCGGAACGACGAACACCAGCCGCGAAGGATCATACGCCGCGCGCGCAGTCGCTGCCCAGCCGGCAGCCTCGTCGGTGGCACCACGGATCACGACGATTCGCGGCGCCTGCAGGTGTTCGGCCAGCGCATTGAGCAGGCTCGGGCAGCTGAGCGGAGCCTCGTGCGCCAGGTCGACCCCCAGCCGCAGTACGCCCTCGGCAGCCGCGACGTAACGGGTCTCCCCCACTAGGTGGCCCAGCCGGGCCAGTGCCAGCGCGGCAACACCGTTGCCCGAGGGCAGCGCATCGTCGGCCAGCGGCTTGCTCCTGTGCAGCAGCTTCTCGTGGTGATGCGCCGTGAACCAGAAACCACCATGGTCACGGTCGCCAAAGTCGCCGATCAGCCGCTCGGCCAGCCAGAGGGCGAACTCAAGGTGTGCCGGGTCCCAGCGGGCCTGCAGCAGCTCCAGGACGGCATCGAGCAGCAACGCGTGGTCGTCGAGGAAGGCTGGCTGCCAGGCACGGCCCTCGCGCCATGCGCTGAGCAGCCGTTCGCCGCTGACCATCCGCGTGCGGATGAAGTCGACAGCGGCAGCGGCTGCGTCGGCAAGGGCGGGTGCCTGCAGCGCAAGGCTCGCAATCGCCAGCCCGCGTGCCATGACAGCGTTCCAGCTTACGATGACCTTGTCATCACAGCCCGGGCGTGGCCGCTCATCGCGTGCCGACAGCAGCTTCTCCCGGGCGGTGTCGAGGCGCCGCCGGGCGGTCGACAGGGGTATGCCCAGCGCGTTTGCGACTTCTTCCAGGGGCTGGTACACCCTGAGGTGCCAGGCTTGCGTGCCATCGTGCGGATCGCTGAAGTTGGCGGGCTGGTCCAGGCCGAAATGCGGCGCGAATACCGCGTACTCATCGGTGTCCAGCAGGGCCTCGACCTGCTGCGGGTTCCACAGGTAGAGGCGGCCCTCGCCACCCGCCGAGTCCGCGTCCAGAGCCGCGTGAAAGCCACCCTCGGGCGAGCGCATCTCGCGCAGGCCCCACTCGGCGATACTGCGCGCAACCGCCGCGAACTGCTCCTCGCCGCTGATCCGGTACAGCTGGGCATACAGGGCCAGCAGCAGTCCGTTGTCGCACAGCATCTTTTCGAAGTGCGGGATGCTCCAGTGCGTATCGACCGAGTAGCGGCAGAAGCCGCCGCCGAGGTGGTCGTTGATGCCGCCCTCGGCCATTCGGGTCAGCGCCAGCGCCACGAGGTAAAGCGCCTCCGTATCGGGGTCCGCACCGCGGGCTCCGGCATGCCACTGGCGCAGCAGGCAGTCGAGCAGCGGTGCCTGCGGAAACTTGGGTGCGTGACCAAAGCCGCCGTGTTCCCGGTCTGTCTGCTCTGCAGCCGCTGCGCGAAACAGCGCCAGTGGCTCCGCGTTCAGCGCGCGGCCGCTCTCCTGCGGCCGCTCGAGCCTCGAGAGAGCGGCCTGTAGGCTCTGCGCGCCCTCCAGCACCTCGTGCTGCCTCTGGGCGTGAAACGCCGCGACCCGCTCCAGCAGGTCGCCGAAACCGGGCAGGCCATGCCGTGGCTCCGGGGGGAAGTAGGTGCCGCTGAAGAAAGGAAGCTGTCCCTCGGCCGTCAGGAACATCGTTAGCGGCCAGCCTCCGCGCTGGCGCGTGAGCAGCTGGTGCGCTGCCTGGTAGATCCGGTCGAGGTCCGGTCGCTCCTCGCGATCGACCTTGATGTTGACGAACAGCCGATTCATCGACGCCGCGATGCCGGGGTTCTCGAAGCACTCGTGCGCCATCACATGGCACCAGTGGCAGGACGAGTAGCCAATCGAGAGCAGTATGGGCCGGTTCCCGAGCCTCGCCAGCTGCAGGGCCTCCTCGCCCCAGGGGAACCAGTCGACCGGGTTATGGGCATGCTGCAGCAGGTACGGGCTTGAGGCGGTGGCCAGCCGGTTCATGCTGCTGGTTTCGGCGCCGTTCATTCCGGAATGATGCCTGTTCCGCCGCAGGCCTGCGACTGCAGCGCCCCTTGAGTCGGTTACCGCGCTGACCTAACGTGTGGTCATGGAGCAGAAGACACCGCCGCTCGACCGCCTCATCGAGGGTTTCGCCGCCCGCGGCGATCATCCGGCGCTGCTGCAGCTGACGTCCGGTCAAGCGACGCAGCTGAGCTACGCGCAGCTTGCCGGGGAGGTTCTTGCGCTGGCTGGTCAGTTGCAGTCCCGGGGTCTGGAACCCGGTGACCGGGTACTGATTTTCGCTGACAGCGGCATCAGCTGGATCCGGGCTGCGCTCGCCGTGATCCGGCAGCGCGGCACGATCGTCCCCGTCGATGTCCAGTCCGGCCTGGAAACACTGGCGCACATCATCCAGACCGCGCGGCCTGCGCTGGCCCTCAGTGACTCGGACCATGCGGACCAGCTCGAGCGGGCCGGCTGGAGCGGTCCGCTGCTGCACCTCGACCAGCTCGATGATGGCGGTGGCAGGCCTGGGCCGTGGGGGGGGGGGGGGGGGGGGGGGGGGGGGGCGG
>JAFIFS010000072.1 GCA_020831895.1 Chromatiales bacterium | reverse complement strand
GAATCGATCGCCAGCCGCCGCACGCGGATCGCCGGCTGATCGTCGATGAAGGGCTCGACCGGATCGTACTGCACGTCGGCCTCGACCGGCGTCCTGAGCGCTGACTCGCGCGGCTCGCTCGCCTCCTTGCGGATTTCCTCGGCCTCGCGCTCGGTCAGGATGCCCTTCTCCATTAGCACATCGAGCAGCCGCCCGCTGCCGCTGTCGGCCAGCGCCGGGCCTGCCGCCAGCATGACGCCCAGGCCAATGGCGGCCAGGCCGGTTCTGGTCACGGTCTGCATCCCGTATCTCCCTTGTTGCTTGTCTAAGCTGTGCCGAAGCCAGCGCCGCGCTTGGCCTGATAGCCATCCACCCCCGGGCGGCCGACCAAGCATAATGGCGCTGATTAGAACTACGGGACGTTACAGGGACATGACAAGACTGGGGATAGCGGGAAACCGCGACACAGACCGGGTTCCAGGCTGTTTTCGGATGCAGTGCCGCAACAAAAAGCCGGTTGTCCAACCCGAAAACGAGATCGCGGATGAATCCGCTCCTACGGGGACGAGGAGAAAAAGTCCCAGATGATCGCCGCGGTGTCGAATCCGCGATGGACGGGGCCGAATATCGGCGGATACAGCACATTGGGATGGGGGAAGCCATGGCCCCCGTTCTCGATCGTCAGCAGCGCGATCGTCGGGCGTCCGCCCCCTTGCCAGCGCTCGATCGAGGCCCGTGTGCCCACGGCCGGATCCTCGCCCAGGTCCTCGCTGACCGAAGCGGCGGGCTCGTGCCCGGCCAGGCTCACGAACCAGGCCAACGTGTCGCGCGTCGAACGCACGGTGCCACGCGTGATCTGCTCGAAAATGCTGACCTCCCCACCCTCCCAGGGGTTGATCGGGTCCGCCGTACCGTTGATCACCAGCAATGGAACCGGGCTGCCAGAGGGACTGCACTCGCCGAAGTCAGCCGGGAGATTCGCCGCCATGACGGTATGGCCGGCAAAGGCCCCCGGACTCTCCAGCGCAAGGCGGTAGACCATCTCGCCACCGTTGGACATTCCGGCAACGAAGCGTTGCGATGTCGGGATACCCTCCCGTTCACCGATCTCCCCGGCGAGGCCGGCGAGAAAGCCTGCGTCATCGACGCCCAGCCGGTCGGCCTGATCGGGCATACCGGACTGGCAGTCGTTCCAGTGATCACCGACGCCTGCCGGATAGATCACGAGCACATCATGGTCGGCGGCCAGCCGGTCAAACGCATTCGCCGTGCCCAGCCGCAGACGCTCCGGGTTGCTGCCCGCGCCATGCAGCACGATCAGCAGCGCGGCCGGTTTCCGGTCGGCAGGCCTTGCCATCAGGTAACGGCGCTCATGCTCGCCGGCCGCAATGCGGGCCTCGACCAGCTCGACCTCCGCGGCGGCAGGCACGGCCGCACACAGAATCGAGGCGACGATGCCGGACGGCCAGCGCCTGCCGAGACCTGGCACTACGAGACTCATGCGCACCCCCGGACAATCGGACAGGTCGCCCGGCCACCCGCCAAGCTTCGCATCGCCGGGTGCCAATGGCCAGCATCAGCGGCGTGCTAGACTCATCTGATCAACACGCGTCGGTAAGGGGACCTTGGCCAGCGAATCGAACTTCCTGACCCAGCTGCGCGACGAGTTCATGCGCAGCCTCCGGGAAACCTTTGCCGCACTGGGCGGCGGCGATCCGGACCTGGTCCCGATGCTGGTGGTGGGCCTCAACCGGCTGCTGGTCGCCGCAGCGCTGATCGTGATCTTCGTCGGCGCCTACGTGATCCTGCGCCGGATGCTGCGCGCCGTACTGCGCCGGGCGAAGACCGGGGACGAGCTTTATGGCCCGCTGTCCCTTGGCCTGCGCTATGTGACCTTCCTCGCCGCGGCCATTGCGATCATGGCACAGTTCGGCATCGCCGGCGCGACGCTGGCGGCGGTGGCCCGGGCGGCCGTCGTCGCGCTGATCTTCTATGTCGCCTGGATGATCTCGACCCGGCTGCTGCTCGGCATGCTGAAACACTATGATCTCGACCGCTCGATCGAGCAGCTGCTGCGCAACGTGGTGTCGGTCCTGATCGTCGCCTTCGGCATCGTCACCGTGCTGTCGCAGTTCGGCTTCGACATCCTCTCGGTCATCGCGGGCCTTGGCATCGTCGGCCTCGCGGTCGGCTTCGCTGCGCAGTCGACGCTGGCCAACTTCATCGCCGGCATCACGCTGCTGCTGGAGCGGCCGTTCAGGATAGGCGACTGGGTGCAGATCAACGGCCAGGAAGGCAAGGTGATGGAGATCGCGCTGCGTACGACCCGGCTGCGCACGCGCGACAACATCTATACCGCCATCCCCAACGACAGCGTGGCCTCTGCCGACATCATCAACTACAGCAGCGGCGGGCCACTGCGCGTCCGGATCCCGGTCGGGATCGCCTACAAGGAGAAGGCAGCGGCGGCGCGCGAGGTCATCATGCCGATTCTGAGGTCACAGCCGGAGGTCCTGCAGGATGAGCAGTACCCTTGCGGGCTGACCTTTACGGCACTCGGTGACTCATCGCTGGACCTGACGATCCTGTACTGGGTCAACCCGGAACATATAGACATACAACCACGGATCAGCGCGCGAATCCTCGAGCAGGTCAAGGATGCTCTGGACGAGGCCGGCATAGAGATCCCCTTCCCGCACCTGCAACTCTTCATCGACGAAGCCAAGGGACTCAAGCCAATACTCGAGCCACTTTACGCCGAGCGTCGCAGCGCAGGCGCCGGCTGACGCCTGCACGGCCGTGGCGCAAGCCCGGCGCCGGCTGCACCTTTATCGTGCATAGTCTGTAGCCCCGGACGGCCGGGCACCAGGCCATTCGCGCTCCTGTGCACACCCCGGGCACGACCCCTCGCTGGCACGAATCATGCATTCGCCGGACTGTCATCCTGCGGAGGCTGCCCATGGAACATCGTTGCGGAGAGCGCCGGCCTACCGACCTGACCGTACTGCTGCGGCGACGCGGCTGGGCTGGATGGGTCGTCGGCCAGCTGACCGACATCAGCATCACCGGTGCGTTCATCCGGATCGCGCCCTGCCCGTTCCCGAACAAGGCCGTGATCGAGCTCGAAACCACGCAGCCCGAGACGGCTCGGCTGCTGCGCAGCCGGGCGCTGGTCGTCCGGCGCTGCGGGGAAGGCATCGGCGTGATGTTTGACGAGGTGCGCCCGGCCACCCTGGCGCCGCTCTACCCCTCTGTGAGTCGCACGAACGTCGCCCGGCAGGAACAGGCGGCCAGTTCAGCCGCCTGACCAGGCCTCGGCGACGGCACGGGCCACGACCGGGGCAACGGAACGGTCCAGTGCGTCAGGCAGAACCCGCTCCGCCGTCGGCTCCGGCACCGTGGCAGCCAGCGCACGCGCGGCTGCCAGCTTCATCTCGTTGGTGATCCGTGTCGCCCCGGCATCCAGGGCGCCGCGGAAGATGCCGGGGAAGGCCAGCACGTTGTTGACCTGGTTCGGGAAATCACTGCGCCCGGTGCCAACGACGGCGGCACCGGCCGCCAGTGCCTCGTCGGGCAGGATCTCCGGCCTCGGGTTCGCCATCGCGAACACGATCGGCCGCTTCGCCATGCTGCGTATCGCCTCGCGGCCCAGCAGGTCGGCCTGGCTCACGCCTATGAATACGTCCGCGCCAGCCAATGCATCGAACACGGTGCCGCGCTCGTCAGCGAGGTTGGTGTACCCCAGCAGTGACTGCTTGACCGGCGTCAACCCAGCCCGGCCGCGGTGGATCACGCCCTGCGAGTCACAGACCAGGACATCGCGCACCGGGATGCAGGCCGAAGAGTCCTGGCCCACGCAGCGCAACAGGCGCGCGATCGCGATCCCGGCCGCACCGGCGCCGTTGATCACGACGCGCAGCTCCTCGACACGCCGGCCCGTCAGCTTGACCGCGTTGAGCAGGGCGGCCAGCAGGACGATCGCGGTGCCGTGCTGGTCGTCATGGAATACCGGTATGCCGAGATCCTGAAGCCGGTCCTCGACCTCGAAGCAGCGTGGCGCGGAGATGTCCTCGAGATTGATGCCGCCGAATACAGGCGCGATCATCCGGACTGCGCTGACGATCTCGTCCGCCTGCTGGGTTGCGAGGCAGACAGGCCAGGCACTGAGGCCGGCAAACTCGCGAAACAGCAGCGCCTTGCCCTCCATCACGGGCAGCGCAGCCAGCGGTCCGATATTGCCAAGCCCCAACACCGCCGAGCCATCCGTCACCACGGCAACGGAATCGCGCTTGATCGTGAGCTCGCGCGCGCGCGAGGGATTCTCGGCAATCGCCTCGCAGATGGCTGCCACGCCTGGCGTGTAGGCGAGGCTCAGGTCGTCGCGGTGCTCCAAAGGCATGCGCCCGGTCACCGCGATCTTGCCATGCAGCTCGGCATGGCGTTCAAGACTCAGCCGGCCGACCGGCGTATCCATGATTCTTGTCATTCAGGTTTTCCTGGGCAGTTTGAGAACAGACTGGGCCACCAGGCTGGTCAGGCAGCAGCGGCAGCCGGCGGAGCAAACCATTCGGCAAGGGCTGCAAGCTGGCCGGGCGCACTGTCGATCCGGTTTATCTTCTGGCGCAGGGCCTCGCCCCCGGGGTGGGCCCGGCAGTACCAGCCGATATGGCGGCGCGCGATGCGCAGGCCGCGATACTCGCCGTAGAATTCGTGCAGGCTGCGGACATGGCGCAGAAGTATCGAAAGGACCTCCGCGGGTGAAGGCCCGGGGATGCGCTCACCGCGTGACAGCCAGGCCGCCAGCTCGCGGAATATCCACGGCCGGCCTTGCGCCGCGCGACCGATCATCACGCCGACCGCACCCGTCGCCTCAAGCACTGCGGCAGCCCGTTCTGGACCGTCGATATCACCATTGACGATGACCGGAATCGACACGCACCGCACCAGCTCCGCGGCCGTCTCGTGCTCGGCCGAGCCCGCAAAGAGCTGGTCGCGCGTCCGGCCATGGATGGTCAGGGCGGCAATGCCTGCCTGTTCAGCCAGCCGCGCCACCCGCAGCGCGTTGCGTCCCTCGCGGCTCCAGCCGGTACGTATCTTGAGCGTGACCGGGACATCCACCGCAGCGACAACCGCCTCGAGTATCCGCCCCACCAGTGATTCGTCCTGCAGCAGCGCGGATCCTGCCCAGGCGTTGCAGACCTTCTTGACTGGGCAGCCCATGTTGATGTCGATGATCTGCGCGCCCTGGTCCACGTTGTGGCGGGCGGCCACCGCCAGCAGCTGCGGGTCACCGCCGGCAATCTGCACGGCGACCGGGCCCGGCTCACCGTCGTGATCCATCCGGGCACGCGACTTCGGCGTGTTCCACAGGCGTGGGTCGGCGGTCGTCATCTCGGACACGCACAGACCAGCCCCGAGTTCGCGACACAGGAGCCTGAACGGCTTGTCGGTCACGCCCGCCATCGGCGCAAGCACGATAGGCGGGTCGATGATGTAGGGCCCGATCCGCATCTGGAAAAAATCCGCACTGGGGCCGGCCGACCTGGCCGGACAGGCGCTCAGTCTAACGGCTCGATACAGTATGGCGCACCATCAGGCATGCCCCGGGAGACCGCCGGGTCGGGCCGAAAAGTGATGCCAGCGTCCAAGGGTGCTCTCGCCCACCGGTAAGCCGGCTCACGCGGGTATCGGATTACTCGGCATCCAGCTTCCGGATGAGGCGGCCGGGGCTTGGAACGCCGCCAACGGCGGCTGCTAGTATGTGTTTCGCCACACGCCGGAAAAGTGATTTGTTGATGGACTCCCAGTCTCCCGCTGCCAGCGCGCGCCGCGCCCGGCTGTTCGCGGCTGCCGCAGGCCTGTCCATGGTCGGGCTGGTGGGCGCTTTCGTCCTGATGACCATCTTCATACAGGAGGAGGTGCCACTGCTCGCCGCGGGTCCTGTGCTGCCAAGCGAGGACTTTCCGCGGGGCGGACTGGTGTTCGTCGGCGCGGTGAACGTCTGGGAAGTCCAGGGCCGGCTGCTGCGCGGCGAGGGTCGTGAGGTGACTTTTGCGCTGGACCTGACCGGGCCCACGGGCCAGCCAGCCCCGACGATGCTGGACTTCGAGCTGTCGCTGCTCCGCCCGGGTTACGACAAGGTGCAGATCCCGCTGCCGCACAGGGCGCTGGGCCCCGGCCGCTTCATCGCCAGCGCCCGTCTGCCCGAGGCAGGAGACTGGCAGCTCCGGCTGCAGCTGCCGGATATCGCCGGCGTGTTCAGCTTCGAGGTCGAAGACTGAAAAGCTGCGGAAGCGGGGTTCATTCGCGAATGAACCCGCTTCTACCAGAGCTTGTCCAGCAGGCTGCTCTCGCTCACCGGGCGCCCGAGGGCGAGGTGGAGCATCACGTTGTCCTGGCTTGCGATGCCTAGGCTCAGGCGCAGCGGACCCACGGGCGTGCGCCCACCGAGGAACAGGGCGCCGCCGTAGACACTGCCCTCGCGCACGCCGTCGATACGGCCACTTACGCGGGCGGCCTGCAGGCTGATGCCACCATAGAGCACCTGGCCGAAGACTGTCTGGATATCGGCCACACGCTGCAGCCAGGTGGCCGAGCCCGACCAGTAGCCCTCACCACGCAGCTCCCCACGCTCCAGCGCGGGAAAGCTACGCACACCGCCAAGCTGGAACTGTCGCCAGGGTGGCAGTTCCCCGCCCAGCTTGCCGCCAGCACCTGCCGCGAGCTGCAGCACATGACCCTGCCAGGGAATGGCATGGCCGATCACGGCATCGACTGCCGAGTAGCGCTGCTCGCCGCCCAGGCCGCTGCCCGAGCTGATGTACTCGAGCTGCGCGAAGGTGCCACTCGTAGGCAGGAAAGCGGTATCCCGCGTGTCGAGTACAGCACCCAGAGTCCAGGCTGCCTCCCGGCTGCGCCGCGTCTCCGGAAGTGCGGAATCCCCGATGTTGATCCCGGCGCTGGCATGGCCCCAGCGCAGGCCTGTCCGCAACCGGAGCGCATCCCCGATGTTGATGCCCGCGTCGAGCAATGCCCCGGCCTGGCGCAGGTCGTAGCGTGCGATACGGTCCCCGTCGTCGAAGACATCCTCGAACGACCGGGTCAGGCGCAGACCGGGCTCGACATAGAAAACCTGCGCGACATCGAGCGGCTGGTAAAGGAACGTGGCGATCTCGCTCTCCTGCCCAAGCTGAATCGCGTTACGCCACTGCCCGCCGCGCGGATTGAGCCATTCGCGCCGATGGTCGGCACTGAGCGTGAACAGCACGTCGCCGCCGGACGAGGCCGCGATGCCTCCATCGAAACGCACGAAGTTCTGGCTACCAGGCCGCTCGACGGCATCAATCTCGAGGATACGCGAACCTGGGGGGTCGGCATCGATCAGCCGGTAGTCCACTCGGGAGAAATCCGCGCTGGAGAACAGGCGCCCCATCTCCGCCTCGATCACTGCCAGGGGTACGCGTTCGCCGGGCTTCATTCGCAGGCGGCTGCGCAGCCATTCCTCGTTCGCTCTCTCCAGCGAAAGGAAGCGGATGGCAGAAAGTTCAACCTCGGCAGTCGGTCCACGGCCGACAGCCTCACGCCAGGCCCTGTAGTCCGACTCCGGCAATGAAAGCCTGGCCAGCGCGGCCTGCTGCTCGCGCGCCGCGGCCTCTCCCAGCGGTATCGTCTCGGGCACCCGCTCGAACTGCGCCGGGCCGATGTCGCCCGTCAGCACCCGGATCACGATGTCCGCCTCGCCCAGCGTCTCCAGCTGCGCGAGCTCGTTCGCCCGGATCATCGCGTCCAGCGAGGCTCCAGCCAGCGCCAGCAGCGAGCCCAGCGCTGCGGGGTCTCCGGCCGGCTGCTCCAGCAGGACGGCAATCACGACATCGGCGCAAAGGCCGCGTGCGACTCTGACCGGAAGGTTGCGCAGCAGCCCGCCATCGGCCAGCACCTGCTCTCCCCGGGTCACGGGTGCGAAAGCGCCAGGCACGGCCATGCTTGCGCGCATCGCCACCGACAGGTCACCACTGTCCAGCACGACGACCTCGCCCGCCACCAGATCCGTGGCCACGGCCCGGAACGGTATCGGCAGGGCATCAAAATCATCGATGGCCCTTGCGTCCGCGATCAGCAGGCGAAGCAGCTGCTCGACGTTCTGCGTGGCCAGCAGCCCGGGGTCCGGGCGCAGCCGCCCGCGGCTGACCATGAACTGAAGGTTGTTGCTGTAGGTGATCCCGGCCAGCTTGCGCTGCATCGGCAGCTGCGCACGCTGCCCCGCGGTGCCCAGCGTCGCTGACCAGTCGATCCCGCTGACCAGCTCCGTGATCTCACCCGCATCAGCGCCGGCTGCGTAAGTCGCGCCGACGAGCGCACCCATGCTAGTGCCGGCGATGCAGTCGACAGGAATGCGCAGGTCCTCGAGGACCTGGAGCACGCCGATATGCGCGCCACCACGCGCGCCGCCGCCGCCGAGCACAAGGCCGATACGCGGCCTGTCTGCAGCGACAGCCTCTGCGGCTGCCGGAACCGGAAGTGCCGCTGATGAAGCCGCCAGGGTCGCCGACGCCAGGACAATGCCGGGAAGTTGCCTGGCGCTGGTCATGATGCGCAGATGCTAACCCATGCTCGCGGAGCCGTCACCGGGCGGCCGGGCCTGCATGCCGCTACACTGGCCTCATGCCGACCCCGACCGGAACCGCAGCACGATGACGTTCAGGGACAGGCTTCTGCTCCTCGCAGGACCCGCGGTTGCGCTGGGCGGTGCGCTGGCCGGCCAGGCCGGCGGGCTCGCGCCGGCGGCGGCGGTCACGCTGGGCATCACGCTCTGGTGCGCCCTCTGGTGGATGACGGAGCCCGTCGCAATCCCGGTGACCGCGCTGCTGCCGCTGGCGCTGCTGCCGATGGCGGGAGTGCTGACGCCGGTGCAGGTTGCCCAGGCCTACGGCAACGAGCTGATCCTTCTGCTGGCAGGGGGGTTCATGCTGTCCACCGCCATGGAGCGCTCGGGCGCCCACCGCCGGCTCGCGCTCTACATGATCCGACTCCTGGGTCGCGATTCGGGACGCGGGCTCGTGTTCGGCTTCACAGCCGCAGCTGGCGGGCTCAGCATGTGGATATCCAACACGGCAACGACGCTGATGCTGCTTCCGATCGCGCTCGCGATCCTGCACAACCACCGCGACAGGGCGCTGCTGGCCGCACCGCTGGTACTGGCCGTCGCCTATGGCGCAAATATCGGTGGTCTCGGAACGCCGATCGGCACGCCACCGAACCTGATCTTCATGCAGGTCTACGAGCAGGCGACGGGCACCCGGATCGGCTTCATCGAGTGGATGCGCTGGGGTGTGCCGATCCTGCTGCTGTTCCTGCCACTGGCCGCGCTGTGGCTCGCCCGTGGCCTGGGCGACGTAGCCATGACCGAGCTGCCGGATCCGGGTCCATGGCGCAGTGCCGAGCGGCGGGTGCTGGCGGTCTTTGCACTCGTGGCGCTGGCCTGGATCACGCGCACCGAGCCCTTCGGCGGCTGGAGCGGGCTGTTCGGGCTCGAGGGCGCGAACGATGCCGCCGTGGCCCTGCTCGGTGTCGTACTGCTCTGCGTGCTGCCCGATCGCCACGGGGAACGTCTGCTCGACTGGGACAACTGCGCGCGCATCCCCTGGGGTGCTCTCGTGCTGTTCGGCGGTGGCATCGCGATAGCCTCGGCCTTCACCGCCTCGGGCCTCAGTGACGTGCTGGCCGCCCAGCTCGGCGTGCTGCAGGGACTTCCGGTACTTCTGGTGATCGTGCTGATCTGTGCCGGCATGATCTTCCTGACCGAGTTGACAAGCAATACCGCCTCGGCCGCGCTGGTGATGCCCATACTTGCCGCGGCCGCGATCGCCGGCGGCGTGGACCCCGCGCTGTTCATGCTGCCCGCCGCACTCGCGGCGACCTGTGCATTCATGCTGCCTGTGGGCACCGCCCCCAACGCGATCGCCTACGGGTCAGGCGAGGTGCCGGCAAGAAGGATGTTGCGCGAGGGACTGGTGCTCAACGCGCTCGGCGTTGTCGTGCTGTCCGGCGCATGCTGGCTGCTGCTGGGCTGAGAAACTCAGCAGCCGCCGGGACCGGTGAACCGGATGTCCGCATACCAGGCACGCACCTCCCCACCGCTGTCATCGGCGTCGGTCATGAGCGCAAGCCCATCCAGGGAATCGATCTCCTCACCAAAGGACTCCAGCCAGTCGGCGCGCACATCGCGCGCGTGACTGACCCACTGACCTGCAAGGTCGTTGCCGCTGTCGAGCACCCACATCTGTGCGTTCCTGCCCGCATAGGCGTTCGGCCACCGTGCCCCCACCGGTTCGCTGCCGGACCAGACATAGTTCAGCGCGCGCGTGCGCCAGAATGCGAGCCCTCCCCTACGGACGACATAGATCCTGGCCGCATAGTCGTCGCCGGACTTGCTGCGCTCGTCCAGGTCATCGCCCAGCGTGCGCTCGATGCGCCAGTCAAACTGCAGGCAGGGTGTTCGCCGGAGATCCACCCGTTCATCCCGGTACAGCGCGCTTGCACTCGTCCGGGCATGGGCCTCGAGCGCAGCCCGGCCGTCGACTTCGGTCATGCGATATTGCGTGCGACCGACGAAACTGCGCTCCGACCAGCGGTCCATGCCATCGGCGAAATCGCCGAATACGTGTTCCTCCAGCGCAAGGACCAGCACTGGCAGCAGTATCAGCAGCGCCGCTGCGGGCCTCATCGCCCAGGCTCCAGCAGCCCCTCGAACAGCCGCGCATCATCGAAATGCCGGCGCCCGATGAAGGCGATGGCCTGGGTGCCCGGCTGGCGCTGGGCGCCGGCGGAAGGGATGCCGAACGGCCACAGCAGGAAGCGCTCCGGGCGCCGCGAGACCGGCATCAGCCCGTCCGGCGCATAGGCGCTCCGGTACCCGAGCACGACCCTGTGCAGCCTGCGCAGGCTGGAAGCTGGCAGGGGATGCAGCGAACGCGCCGCGCGTGAGTCCGGCACGATCCGCGTCCCGGCCAGGTAGTGCGTGCCGGCCTGCAGCCGCAGCTCGACCCGCTCCCCGGATGGCGGGGGAACTGCGGGACCCGGCGCGAACAAGGGCTCGGCCGAACGCGGCTGGCTGCGGGCCTGCCACCCCGGGCCCGGCTGCAGCATGTAGTAGCAGCCGCAGGCATGGACACTGTCGAAGGCCCGCAGGCCGCCCTGCCCGTCCAGCGTGACCCGCCAGGTGACGCCGGCAAGCAGGCCCGCGTAGATGTCCAGGGGCCCGGCTGCAGGGCGCTCGGGGAACCAGATCGTGTAGCTCAGCTGGACCAGTATCTCGTCACCCATGCGGGTGAAGCCCAGGTCGCGGTACTCGACCGGGTGCCAACCGGCGACGAAGGGGCGGTCCAGCGTATCCAGCATCAGCATGCCGGGCCGGTCAGCCTCACTGTGCTGCTCGATAGCCCAGCGCGGAGCCCAGGCGTTCTTGAGCAGCTCGAGCACCCCGGGCTCCAGGACGGGTATGCCGAGCGCGTCTCGTGGCGCCTTGGCCAGCAGGCCGGAGGCCGTCGCCGTGCGCGCCGCCCCCGCCCCGGCGCTGGCAAATACGGCCAGGTCCCCGGCCGGTTCGGAGTCCTGAAGCGCCTCGAGGCGCTGGTGCAGCGCGAGAATGCGGGGCCGGGCCAATGCAGCCGCGATCGGGTACAAGCCCGCCACCCTTAGCCAGGTCCGGTACGCGTCAGGCACGTCAATCTGGCGGCGCAGCTCTGCGACCCGATCCGGCTGCGCGAGCAGCTGGCCATCCAGCAGCGTCCGGCAGTTCTCCAGCGCCTCGGCCGGGGTCACGGGCAGACCCGTACCGGGCTGCAGCCGTGACCACGCCCGCCCAAGCTCCAGCCGCGCGCCGCGGTCCAGCCAGGCCAGCTCCGCCAGCCGCACTTCCCGATCCATCGCATTGGCACGCCCCAGCCAGGTGACCAGCCGCTCCTCATCTTCGAGCTCGGGCTCGAACGAAGCCAGAAACCGGTTCGTGCGCAGCCATGGAAAACCCTGGATGCGCGCATAGTCAGCATCACCGAGACCCGAGCGTGCGGTGATGCCGTCCATATGGCGAAACAGCGCGTGGCAGGCTGCCGCCGGACCCAGCGCCGGGCCCGTCTCCACCGGGGCCGTGGTCACACAGCCGGCCAGCCACGGAACCAGCCCCAGCAGCACCCGGCAAAGCCGGACCCGGTTTGCTACCCAGCGGCAGTTGTGTTCCAGCGTCTTCACAGGCTAAGGTTGGCGACGTCCCGATAAAACTAGCAGCTTTTTTGCAACAAGACCTGCCGGACCGTTCATCCTAGGGAGTCAAGCATGGCCGACACACGCTGCATCCGATCCGTGGGCCCCCGACTGTTCCTTGGCGCGCTGGTGGCCTGCTTCGCCACCGAGAGCTGGGCCCAGATCGAGGAAATCATAGTCACCGTTCGTAAACGCGAGGAAAGCCTGCAGAACGTCCCGATCGCGGTGACGGCGATCGGCGCACAGGAGATCCAGCGGCTGAACATCAGCGACATCGCGGATCTGAGCAAGTACAACGCGAGCGTGATCTTCGACCAAGGCTTCTCGTCACAGGATACGCGGATCACCATCCGCGGCCTGGCGCCCGTCCGGGGCCGCCAGAACGTTGCCGTGCTGGTCGATGGCATCGACATCGCGAACCAGGCCAATCTGACCAACGGCAGCGGGCTCCTGATCAACCCGCGCCTGTTCGATCTGGAGCGGATCGAGGTGGTCAAGGGCCCGCAGAACGCGCTCTACGGCCGTACGGCCTTCGCCGGTGCGATCAACTACATCACGCGCAAGCCGGGTGATGAGCTCGAGGGCACGGCGGGCATGGATATCGGCAACAACGGCCGGCTCGAGTTCCGCGGCGGCCTAAGCGGCCCGCTGGTACCGGGCGTACTCGCCGGCGGCATCAACGTGGCGAGCTGGAACCACGACGGCTTCTACCGCAACAGCGTCACTGGCGCGAAGGTCGGCAACGAGCAGGGCGTCGGCTTTTCCGGCACGCTGGTCTACACGCCCACAGAGCGCTTCTCGGCCACCTACCGGCTCGAGCTGATCAGCGACGAGTTCGGGCAGTCGCCCTACAGCTCGCTCGAGCCGACCACCCCGGTGCCGATCCCGCAGAGCGCGATCAACGCACAGGTAATCTCGCCAAACCTGCCCAGCGTTCTGGCAGTGCGCAACATCCCGCGCGGCAGGAACCTCGCGGTCACGCTGTCGGAGAACCCGCGCACCGGCGTCGACTACCCCGGCGTCGACCGGGAAATCTGGCGTAACTCGCTGACGCTCGACTTCGACGCCGGCCCTGTCCTGGTACGTTCGCTGACGCATTTCGCCCAGTCCAGCGTGTTCAGCTTCGAGGACGCCCGGCGCGAGGGCAGCGTGTCGGTCAACACGACCGGCGCCGAGTTCTGGCTCGAAGACGAGACGCAGCTGTTCAGCCAGGAGCTGCGTCTGCAGTCCACGGACGAAGGCCCCATCAACTGGACGGTCGGCGCACTCTACTGGCGCGAGAAGAACGATTCCCTCGACGGTGGCTTCAACTGCATCCAGGTTCCAGCCTTCATCCCGGGCATAGGCCCGGTACCAGGCGTACCCTGCGGCCCGTCCATGGTCGCCCTGGTGCCGAATGATGCGGCTCGCCTTGCCGACAGCTGGGATCGCGACACACGCCACTGGTCAGTCTACGGCCTGGTCGAAATCGCGTTCCTGGAGAACTTCCGCCTGGCGCTGGAGGGCCGCTACGTCGATGAGCGGCTCGTGCTGAGCGGACCGGACCGTCCGACCAACGCCTTCTTCCGTGCCTTCGATACGCGCAACCCGTCTTTCCCGCCCCCGGGCGCATTCCCGGGTGACCTCAAGCCCGCGCAGGGCGTGCTCAGCGCGACCGAGAAGGACTCCTACTTCCTGCCCAAGGCGACGCTGCAGTGGCTGGCGACTGATGACGCCATGCTGTATTTCTCGTGGGCACGGGCCGCCAAGCCAGCCGGCCTCTCGAACGTGGCGGCGCTGCAGGGCTTCGATCCGACCAATCGCTTCGACACCGAGAAGCTGACGGTCTACGAGATGGGCGCGAAGACCACCTGGCTCGACGGCAGGCTGCTGGCCAACGCAGCCGTGTTCTTCCAGGACTACACGGACAAGCAGACGACCAGCCAGTTCGTCACCGATGAGGGTATCCTGCTGACGCGGTCCGTCAACGCCGCCTCGGCGGAAGTCCTAGGTGTCGAGTTCGACCTCGTCTGGCAGGTAATCGACTCGCTGCGACTGCGGACCTCGTATACCTGGCTGGACACCGAGTACAAGCGCTATGACCAGCTCAATGCCGGCGCAGGACGCATAGCGGATGCCGGCAGCTGCATCCCCGTACAGCTCCAGCTCGCCCCAGGCTCCACGGCCAACCCGAACACCTGCCTGCTCGACCTCTCGGGCCGCTCGCTGGAGTTCGCGCCAGAGCACTCGGTCGTCGCCGGTTTCGACTTCGAGATGGGCCTCGTCGGCAACACCAGCTGGTTCCTCGAGGGCGACTACATCTTCCAGGACAGCCGCTTTATCAACGACTCGAACACGATCGAGCTGAACTCCTGGTGGGAGGCCGCGTTCCGTGTCGGTATCCGCAACGACCAGTGGGAAATCCTGGCCTATATCGACAATGCGTTCAACGACGACACGGTCCGGACCACCTTCGGCAACACGTTCAACCAAGGCATCACTGTGGCCCCGTTCCCGCCTGGAGCCGGGCTGCCGGCCACCTTCGTGCTGCCGCTGAACCAGACGCCGATCCTCCCGGACCAGCGCCAGTTCGGCCTGCGGGTCAACTACCGCTTCGGCAGCGCATTCTGACCTGACGTCAAGGGTGAGCAGTGACGGGGCCGCGCAAGCGGCCCCGTTTTTTTCAGCACCGCTCAACGCGCAGATCGACCGGGACCGAGCGCGAGATGATGTCGTAGACCGGCGAGAAGCAGGCCAGTTCGGCCAGCACCCCAGGGTCGGCATGGGCCGCCACCTGCATCCGCACGCGGATGGCTGAGTAGCCCTTGCGCACCTCTTCGGACAGCCCGAGGAAGCCCCGCAGGTCGAGGTCGCCCTCGAGTTCGGACTCGATGGAGCCGATCTCGATGCCGCGTGCGGCCGCATGGTAGGCCATCGTCGTCGTCAGGCAGGCGGCCAGTGCATGCAGGATGTACTCGACCGGGTTGGCGCCGGTATCGGCACCGAGCAGCACCGGCGGCTCATCGGCATCCAGTACGAACGGTGCCGTGCGCGAGCTATCCTCGGCGCCACAGCCGTAGAAGCCCTGGATCGTCGAGCGGTTGTGGCCGCCGTCGATCCAGTGGTTGCTGGCGCGAAAGCGGAATACCCCGAGCGAAGGTTGCTTGCGCACGGCCTCGATCGTGCCTGCCAGCGCCATCATGTCCACACCGTTGCGCAGCTGGGTGCCGGTCTTTTCAGCGGTAGCCTGGTTCATTTCAGCTCTCCCTTGTCACGGACCGGGACCTTCCCGGCCATGAGGAGACGATAAGGGCCGACTGCCGGCCCGCTCAGCAGCAATCTGGCCAGCAAAAGGGGCATTCGTGCCAGATCTGCCGTGGCCAGGAAGCTCAGGGGCTCAGGCAGGGCCCGCAGGCGCGATGCCGGCCCCGTTCAGCGGCGGCAAGGGGCAATGCAGTACCGCGCAGACCGCACGCAGCAGCTCGGCCTCGGCGAGTGTCAGCTGCCCGTCGTGCTGGATGGTCTGCACCAGGGCGTCCAGCAGCAGCTCGCGTGCCGGTGCCGAGAGGCGGTCCAGCCTGGCCAGTGCCACATCGAGCGTCGGCGCCCAGTCCGCGGGCGGTGCATAGGCCGGGCGCTCGCGCGGCAGCAGGCGCGAGAGCCCCATCTCGTAGGACCGCCGGGCCGCGGCCGGGTCGGGGTTCCCGTGGTGGGCCAGCACCGCGAACAGCACGCCGAGCTCCGCGTCGACCTGGTCCAGCGCCAGTTCCCAGGGTGCACCGTCCGGGTCCAGCTCGTCGATCAGCCACACCTGCGACAGGCGCCCCAGCACCCACGCGGTCACATCCGCCTCACCGGGCCGCGGCAGGGCAGCCAGGCACTCGACCAGCTGCTCGCGCTGGCGCCTCGGCCAGTGGTGCAGGCTCGCGAACTGCATCTGCAGCGTCGGCAGGCGCTCCTCGCGCGGCAGTGCGCGCAGCGCATCGGCCCAGCCGGCGACCCCATCAGCCCGTGTGTCGCCGAGCCGGCACCGGATCTCCTCGACCTGGCGCTGCGCCAGCTCCGGTACAGGATCCAGCACCAGCGCAAGCAGCAGCCCTGCGGCACTGTCAGCCTCGGCCGAAGCCCGGTGCAGCGCCTCGGGCACACCCGCACGCAGCTGCGCGGCCAGCAGCAGCGTGGCGGGATCGATCCGGCCGACCAGCGCGCCGGGCTGTACAGGTACCGGTACCGGCGCTGCAGGGCTGCCGGCAGCGGATGCAACCGGCGCTTCAGCGCTGGTCGCAGCCGGTCGGCGCAAGCCCTCGGCGATGCGCTCGGCGCGCAGCCGATCCAGTGTGGCCGGATCGAAACCGGGGTCCAGCGCGCGGATGCGCTCGGCCAGCGGCGGATGGGTCGCGAAACCCCGGCGCCTGCCGGCGGCGAACAGCATGTGGGCGACCTGCTCGCGGTCGGGCACGCCGATCCGGCTGCCGCCGGGTATGGTCGCGATTTTGACCAGTGCGCCCTTGAGACCGTGCGGCTGGCGCGTGAACTGCAGTGCAGAGGCATCGGCCAGGCGCTCGCGCTCGCGCGAGACCGCCGCCTGGATCAGCCGGCCGAAGAACACGCCGATGCGCCCGACCAGCCAGATCGCCATGGCCACCACCAGCAGCACCGCGATCGCCGCTGCGCCGCCGCCGTCGCGCCGCCCGGCCGGAACGCGGACTGCGCGCCGGCTGCGGGCAAAACCATGGAACATCAGCTCGGCGGCAATCGCGACCATCAGCAGCCCGTAGAGCAGGCCTATCAGCCGCATGTTGAGGCGCATGTCGCCGTTCAGGATGTGGCTGAACTCGTGTGCGATCACGCCCTGCAGCTCGTCCCGGTCGAGCTGCTCCAGCGCACCCCGCGTCACGGCAACAGCCGCGTTGGCCGGGTTGTGCCCGGCGGCGAACGCATTGATCGCGTCCTCGTGCTCGAGCACGTAGACCTCCGGCACCGGCACACCCGAGGCGATGGCCATCTCCTCGACCACGTTCAGCAGGCGCCGGCGCAGTGCATCGCGGGTATCGGCCGTCACGCGCTCACCGCCGAGCGCGCGTGCCACCGCACCGCCGCCGGACGACAGGGTACGCAGCCGGGCCAGGCTGCCGGCCAGCACCAGGCCGGTGACCAGCAGCGAGATCCAGAAAACCAGGCGGAGCTGGCCTGCCGCCACGTCGCTGCCCGGCTCAGGAGCAAGAAAGAGACCGCTGGCGACCAGCACGATCGCATTGACCGCGACCAGCACCGCGACCAGGGCGAGCGCGAACAGCAGCACGAGGCGGCGCGAGGTCCGGCGCGCCTCGGCCTGGCGAGCGAAGAAGTCAGTCACCGCAGGCCTCAGCCGAAGCTGACCTTGGGCACCTCGCGCTTGGCGGCCGACTCGATCTCGAGCATCTGTGCAGCGCTGAAGCTGAACATGCCGGCGACCAGGTTGTTCGGGAACACCTCGCGCAGGTTGTTGTAGTTCATCACGGCGTCGTTGAAAGCCTGGCGGGCGAAGGCGACCCGGTTCTCCGTGCTGGTGAGCTCCTCGGTCAGCTGCATCATGTTCTGGCTGGCCTTGAGGTCAGGGTAGGCCTCGGACAGCGCGAATAGGCGACCCAATGTCGCGGTCAAGGCGTTCTCGGCCCCGGAGAGCCGACGCATCGCTTCCGGATCAGTCGGGTCGGCCGCGGCCGCCCTGAGGCCCGATACCGCCGTGTTGCGCGCCTGGATCACCGCTTCCAGAGTCTCGCGCTCGTGCTTCAGGTAGCCGCGCACGGTCTCGACCAGGTTCGGGATCAGGTCATGGCGCCGCGTCAGCTGTACGTCGATCTGCGCGAAAGCGTTTGCGCAGGCATTGCGCCCGACAACCAGCCGGTTGTAGATGACGACCGTCGCCACTACCAGCAGCACGACGATGCCGAGAATGATCCATTCCATTGCCGCCCTCTCCCCGGAACCTGCCCGGCGCCGAGCATAGCCCAGCTGGTCGCCCCATTGACAGCGCGCGGCCGCGGCGGGAACGTGGCTCCACGGCATCAGGGGCAATGGCCCGGGGGCGGTGCATGAACGCAGGGGAGCGGGTGACGGCGCTGGTCGTCGCGCTGCCGGAAACGGCCGGCTCGGCACTCTACGGCATGGTCGACGTCCTGCTCGCGGCCGGGACCGTCTGGCAGCAGCTCGCCCGCGACGGCCAGCCCGCGCAGCTGTTCGACGTCCGGATCGTCTCGCCGGAGCCAGGGCCGTTTCGCTGCGGCAACGGGATACCGGTGGAGCCGGCCAGCGGCCTGGCCGATGCGCCTGTCTCGCAGCTGGTGATCCTGCCGGAGCTCTGGCTCGGACCGGACGAGAGCCTGCACGGCCGCTACCCTGAGTTGATGGACTGGCTTCGCGAGCGTTACCGCCGCGGCACCAGGCTTTACTCGGCCTGCTCAGGTGCGGTGGTGCTGGCCGAGAGTGGGTTGCTCGACGACTGCCCGGCGACCTCGCACTGGGGCTACCAGGACCTGTTCCGCAGGCACTACCCACGCGTGCGCTTCGACCCGCTGCCGAACCTGGTGTTCGCCGACCCCGCCGGGCGCATTGTCACCGCCGGGGGGACGACCTCCTGGCATGACCTGGCGCTGCACATCATCACGCACTATGGAGGTACGGGCGAGGCGCTGCGGATCGCGCAGGTCTACCTGCTGAAGTGGCACGGCGAGGGCCAGCTGCCATGGACGCTGCTGACGCGACGCCAGCCACATGCCGATGCGGTGGTGAGACGTTGCGAGGACTGGCTGCGCGAGCACTTCGCCGAGCCCGAGGTGCTGTCACGCGCGATTGCGCACTGTGGGCTCCCGGAGCGGACGCTGAAACGCCGCTTCCGCCAGGCCACCGGCACCACGCTGATCGGCTGCGTGCAGAACCTGAGGATCGAGGCAGCCAAGCGCCTGCTGGAGGCCGGCGAACTGCCCGTGGAAGGGATCAGCGCGGCCGTCGGCTACGAGGACGTATCGTTCTTCCGGAGACTGTTCCGAAGACTGACCGGGCTTGCGCCCGGCCAGTACCGACGGATGTTCGAGCGGATGCCGACGGCATCAGTCTGACTTGCCGTCGCGCTTCCACAGCTGGTAGACGGAGTAGCCCTCCTGCTCGAGGTTGGTGTTGAAGTAGAAAATGTCCTCGGGCTTGATGCGCTGGATGACGAAGCGACGGGCGGCACGCTCGGCATCGATGCGGGCCAGCTGGTACCTCTCGAGCGTCGGAAAGAAACGCTCGTCAGTTGCATCGATCAGTTCGACCGTTCCATTGATCTGCACGCTGACCCACTGCCGGGCGCCACCGGCGGCAACCGTCCAGCCCGCGGCACGCACCGCGCTCATCCGCGGGTTGACCTCCAGGTGCATCAGCTTCTCGGTGCCGTGCTCGGAGACGACATAGAGCATCTTCTCGTCCACGTCCAGCACCATGTCGACCGTGGTCGCCGTGGGACGGCCCTCGAAAACCGTAGCCATCACGAAACGCTCGCGGCCGGGCAGGAACTCGACGATGCGGTCCCATATCTCGTCCTGGGGCAGCTCGGCAAAGTTGCGCAGGTACATCCGGCTCGCGGTCGACATCATGTCAACCTCAAACGAGATGTCGTGGCATTCGGCACAGGTCCAGCCACGCGGGTAGCGCGGGTGGTCCGGACTCTTGACGGTTTGCGGCGTAATTGGCGGGCCCAGCACGATCCGGCCATCCTGCGCTATCTCGCGCGGCGCCGAACCCTGCGCCTGGGCCAGGTTGCCGACCAGCGGAACCAGGGCGAAAACGCCTAGCGCTGCGACGCACGCCGCACCCGTCAGTTTCTTGCTCATTCCGATGTTCCTCATCGCGTGAAACCAGCCTTGCGCCGGAGAAGACCGTGCCCGGCATCCTGCCGGGCACGGTCCCATGACTTGCCAGTACTCTGACCCCGGACTGTCCTTCCGGGTTCCCGCCTCAGAAGCGGAACGTCAGGTTTGCGCCCACTTCGCGCCCGCGGTCGAGCACGACGCCAATACAGCGCTGAACCGGCGTGAAATCCGGGCCATCATCCCGCGCAAAGTAGAGACAGGTGTTGGTCGGGTTGGTCAGGCCAGCGATCGGCTTGTCGTTGGAGAACAGGTCGCTGACGAACAGCGCGATTTCCCAGCGCTCCGAGTCCAGCGCGGCGCGCAGGTTGACACGCGTGATCGCCGGAACCTCGGAGAGGTTCGCCTGGTCGGCATAAGCCGAGCCGCGGTAGGTGATGCTGCCATCGAGCACCAGATCGGTCCCGGCAGCCACCGGCTGCACGTACTGGGTCGAGAGGAAGCCGGTCCACTCTGGCAGGCTCATGCTGGACTTGCCCTTGAAGCCCTCCGGGCCTGCGGCCCCGGCGGGCGTGAAGAGCCGGATCAGGTTCGCATCGGTGGGCAGGAAGTCATTGGTGTACTTCTGCCGCGAGTAGGCGATACCGGCTGCCGCGCTCCAGCTCTCGGTGATCAGCAGGCGCCCGTCAAGCTCGAAGCCCTTGACCTCGGACCGGCCGATGTTCTGGAACGCCGTCTGGGGCACGTTGTCGATCAGCGCGACAGTCGAGAACTGCTGGTCCTTGATCTTGATCAGGAAGGCCGCGCCGTTTAAGACCAGCCGGCCGTCCAGCCACTCGGTCTTTGCACCAAGCTCGTAGTTGGTCAGCTTCTCCGGGTCCACGTACAGGAAGTTCGTCGCCTGGTTGGTGTTGAAGCGGCCGGACTTGGTGCCTTGAGAGAACAGCGCATAGAGCATCGCGTCCTCGGTCGGGCGATACATCAGAGTCACGCGTGGAAGGAACTCGTTGTTCTTTTCCGTTGTGGTGAAGTCACGCACGTTCGGACCCGAGCAGGCGCCTGCCGGGCATACACCCAGGAAGTCTTCCTCACGCTGCAGCCGGCCCTCCAGCTCGACAGAGAACTGCTCGTTGAGCTCCACCAGCGCCCCGCCGAAGATCGCGTAGTTCTTGACACGCTGCGGGCCGCGGAAGATGCCGCGGGGGTTGGTTGGCGACTGCAGGGCTGCGACGCCGAAGCGCTCCCGCTCGGCGAAGTAGTAGAGCCCTGCGCGCCAGGTCACCATGCCCTCGTCCGGGGAAAGGATGCGCAGCTCGTGGCTCTGGTTCTCGTAGCGCTGGTTCTGCGCGCTGAAGAAAGGTGCCGCCTTGTTGTCGACCAGGTCGCCCTGGAAGGAACGCGTGTAGACATCTCCGAAGAACGGATCCGGGCTGGCGCCACGCAGGTACAGGTCCGTGTTGCTCCAGCGCTGGTCGCTGGCCCAGCCTGCAACATAGCTCAGCTCGTAGCCATTGAGGTTGTAGGTGATGTTCGAGGAGAAGAACTCGCGGTTGCGGTCGACACCGCAGTCGCCCGGACGGCCGGCCGCGGAATCGCAGGAAGCGGCGTCGAACGAGACACCGAATAGCGTGTCGTTGGGCCACAACAGGCCACCGCCGCGCTCGACCACGTTCAGGCCCTTGGCCTGCCACTCCTGCGGGTGCAGCGCGACTACCAGCGGCGGACCGTCGCGGTCACGGCTGATGATGCCGCGAAGCCTGATCGACAGATTCTCGACCGGCTCGATCAGCAAGCCGCCGGTGAAGGAGGTCGTTTCCTCACGACCGACCTTCACCTCGCGGAAAAACTCGTTCGGGGTATTGCGCGCCACGCGGGAGCCGTTGCGCGACATCTCGCCGAGGGTCTTCTTGGTGGCCCCGAGCTCGAGCCACATGCCGTCCTGGATGACCGGCATCTGCACGTTGCCGCCGATCTGCCAGTTGTCGGCAGCCGAGCCACGGTTGCTGGAGAAGCTGAGCCTCGCCGTACCAGTGATCTCGTCGGTCTGCGGGGTGCGCGTTACATAGTTCAGCGCACCAGCATAGGTCTGGCGGCCGAAGGTGCTGGACTGCGGACCACGCAAAACCTCGACCCGCTGCAGCTGGGTCAGGTCGAGACTCTGTACCGCGCCGCCGACGTAGACGCCGTCGAGGAACACGCTGACGCCCTGCAGGCGGATGTCGCCGGTATTCGGTGCGACACCGCGGATCGCGAGCGTGCTTGGCGACTCGCGGCCGAGTCCCGCCGTGAATACGAGGTTCGGAGTGAACTCGGCCAGCGCGCGCAGCTCGGTGATGCGCGCACGATCGAGCTCCGCGTCACTCAGGACCGCGATCGACAGCGGCACTTCCTGCAGTCGCTGCTCGCGCAGTTTTGCGGTAACGACAATTTCTTCCAGCTGCGCATGGGCCGGCAGCGCGGCCAGCAGCGATGTCGCTGCAAGGCCCGCCGTGGCGGCGCGCAGTGTTTGAGTCTTCATCGGCACTGGTTCACCCCCCGAAGGTTTTACTCATTGAGTCCAAAGACAGCCGGCTGGACCGGACGCTGCTGTCCGTTTTATGCAACCTCGCAGCCCTGTGCCAGCAAAAAAACTTCTATGTTGACAATTTCTGCTTGTCACTCGCCTAGATGCGTTGCAGCACCTCGAAGGCGGCGCGCTCTCCCGACTCCATTGCTGCCTCCATGCCCAGCATCGTGACGGCAGTGTGCTCCCCGGCGAAGTGGATGCGGCCGTGCGGCTCGGCGATGTTGTTGCCATAACGAGCGATCTGCCCCGGCCGGCGGAAGACGGTGTGGCCTTTCAGCCACGGATAGCTGGTCCAGTTGACGACGGCACTGGGCTCGATTCGGCCCACCGTGCTGGGCCTGATCTCGGTGAGCTCGGCCAGCGCACGCTGCTTCACCTCCTGCTCACTCAGTGCGCCCCAGGCGGGCTCCTTGATGATCATCCACAGGTAGTCGCCGTGGCGGGTGGTGAACGGCAGGATGTTCCCGAAGCTGCCGGTGCCCCAGAGCCCTGGCGCCATCCCGTCGACTTCCCAGTAGCGCTCCTTGACGGTGAAATAGACGCTGGTCATCGCACCGTAGGGGATTTCGCGGATAGCCTCGGCCATCAGCGCCGGCAGTCCGGGCTCGATGCTGATCTCGCGCAGCAGCGGCAGCGGGACCGTGCAGACCACGTGGTTCGCCGTATACCGGCGGCCGCCGCGGTCAGTCACGGTGACCCCACGCTCGTCGGTGCGCAGGGCCACCACATGCGCATTCATCCGGATCTCCCTGCGCAGGGCAGCGGCCATGCCCTCGGTCAGCCGGCTGGAGCCGGCAACCAGGCGGTCCAGCCCGGTCACGCCGCCCATCAGTCCGAAGGCCCGGTCACTGCGGTGCTGCCAGAGCGCCGACATGCTTGCGGTATCCAGCGAGGGCAGGTCGCGCGCGATCAGCCGCAGCGCCTCTTCGCTGGCCCCGTGCGAGCGGAGGTAATCGCTGTAGGGAATATCCAGGTTTGCGGCCTCGGGCGACAGCCAGCTGTCGAGATCCTGCAGCGGTGACGGGCGGGGCGCGAAGTGGTCGACCAGGGCCGGCGGAGGCAGCGGGCGTTCGCTGCCCTCCAGCCGGTTCAGGGCAGACTCGCTCCAGGAAGGCATGGTCACCAGCTGGCCATCGATGTTGAGCACGACCGGCAGCTGCACCGTGGCCATCCAGCTCTCGAGCTCCAACCCTCCGCTGACACGGGCCGCCATATCGCGGATGCGCGCATACCCTGACCCGATCTCGGTGCCGCCCGCCGCCCGCCCGCCCCGCCCAAAGGGCAGGGTGCCAAATCGGCCCCCCCAGCGCCCCCGTGCCACGCGCCCCCCGACAAACACAACCGGCCCCGCGAGGATAAATGGCGCCGTGTGGCCCGAAAAGCCCCCGCC
>JAFIFS010000071.1 GCA_020831895.1 Chromatiales bacterium | reverse complement strand
CCCCCCCCCCCCCCCCCCCCCCCCCCCCCCCCCCCCCCCCCCGGGACAGGAATGCCGCCTGCTGCTATTTCCCGCGTTGCCAGACGGGGAATTTCGGCAGGACGGCGAGCAGCAGCGCAGCGATCACGATCAGCGCCGAGTGGAGGTAGAGCACCTCGTTGTAGCTGCCGAACCGGTCCACCGACTGCGCGGTCACCAGCGGGCCTATTCCGGCACCCAGGGAGTAGGCGCTGTAGTACCAGGCATAGATGCTGCTGAAGAAGCGCAGGCCGAAGTAGCGGCTGGCGAGATAGGCCGTGGCGTCGACCTGGGCACCGGCGGCCAGCCCGGTCAGGATCCCGGCCACGAAGGCGAGCCAGCCGCTCGCCCCGGTTGCCAGCAGGAAGATGGAGACCAGTGGCCCCAGCAGGAATGCGATCGCCACGCGTGGAGCGAAGAAGTGGTCCATCAGCCACCCCGCCGCAATCCGCCCGACCACCAGAGCGATAGCCAGCACAGACAGCGCATTGGCGGCCTGCATTGCCGACACGCCGCGGCTGCGCAGCAGGGGCACGAGGTGCACCTGCAGGCTGGTGATCGCAAAGCCGATCAGCAGGAAAGCGATGACCATGATCCAGAAGTGCCGGGTGGCCAGCGCCTGACGAAGCAGCATGCCCGGTGGTGCCGCGAGCTCCGCTGTCTCGCCCTCGGGGATCACATCCCCGTCCGGCCGTAGCCCCATCGACTGCGGGGTATCCTTGACGACCAGCAGCATCACGGTGCAGCCGATCGCGGCAACCGTGAGGCCCACGACCACGTAGGCCATGCGCCAGCCGAACGTGTCGATCGCCCACTGCGACAGGATCGGCCAGAAAAAGCCGCCCACCCCGACACCCGCCAGCGCAATACCCAGCGCAAGGCCGCGCCTGCGGTCGAACCACAGCGCGATGATGCGGGTGAAGGCCACGTGCGTCGTCCCCAGCCCGAGTATCGCGATCGCGATATAGCGCAGGTAGAACGTCAGCAGCGATTCATCCTGGAAGTAGAAGGACGCAATCAGCAGCGCAACCAGCACCAGGCTGACGAGGATCACGCGTCGCGCGCCGATGCGGTCGACGATGATGCCTATGAAGGGCGCGATGATCGTGATCGTCAGCGTGGACAGGAACAGCGCCAGGAAGATCTCGCTCTGCGACCAGCCGAAAGACTCCTGCAGCGGGATGACGAATATCCCGAAGGTGTACAGGAGTACCGTGGCGATGCCACAGGCCAGGCCGACACCGCAGGCCAGCGCAATGTACCAGCCGTAGAACAGGTTCTTCATTGGTTCTCCCCAGCGCATCAGGTCAGGCGGGCCCGCCTGGCCCGGGGCATAGCCTGTATCCAGCGGCGCGCCGGCGCAAGCCTGCCGCAGCCCGGAATCTGCCGCGGTGAATTGCCGCTGCGCCCAGTATCAGCCGATAATGCCTGCACCGATGCCCGGCTGACAGACGGAGAAGACGACGAAATGAGCGCCTACATCATCTCGATCTGCGAGATCAACAACCCCGGCCCCCAGATGAAGGAATACGCCGAGAAGTCGGCAGCGATCAGCGCCCGCTACGGTTGCCGGTACCTGGTCCGCGGCAAGCCGGCCCGGGTGCTGAGCGGCGAGGACCTCCAGAGGAAGGTTCTGATCGTTTCGGAATTTCCGTCGCGCGAGCAGGCCGAGGCGTTCTGGGACTCGCCCGACTACCAGGCGATCAAGCCGCTGCGTGAAGGCACTGGCATCTACGATATCGGCATCTTCGACGCGCCCCCCGGCTGATCCCGGGCGCCGCCCTCGACCACCATGAACGTGCCCTGGGCGCTGGCGACCAGCGACTGGTCGTCAGCGCGCCGGGCTTCCCCCGACATCACGATCATCCGCCCGCGGCGCTGCTCCGGGCGCCCGCTCAGCAGCACACGCGTGCCTAGCGGCAGGGGCTTACGGTAGCGGATCTCGCAGCGCGCTGTATGTCCGCGCATGCCCTGCAGGAACAGCCAGTTCGCCATCACGTCATCCAGCAGGCTGTACAGTATCCCGCCATGTGTCAGGTTGGCCCAGCCGCCGTGCCGCGGTCCCGGCGTGAACTCGGCGTGGCAGACGTCTTCCTCGAGACGGAAGCGGACGCGCAGGCCCTGCGGGTTGTCGGGGCCGCAGACGAAGCAGTGATTGGCATCCGGACGGGCTCTGGGTTCACTCATCGCAGTCATCCGCAGGATCGACCACCGGTGCTTGAGCGCACCGGGCATCCCCCCTATCCTAGCCCAGCAGCGCAAGGAGGGGTCAATGGCCTACGATGACAGCAACATCTTCGCACGCATATTGCGCGGTGAGGCACCCGCCCACGTCGTCCACGAGGATGCGCTGACGATCGCGATACTCGATGTGATGCCCCAGGCAGAGGGGCATACGCTGATTCTGCCCAGGGTGCCGGCCGAGAACCTGTTCGACCTTCCCGAGGCCCATGCCGCCGCGGTGATGGCCAGCGCCCGGCGCGTGGGGCTCGCGCTGCAGGAAGCGCTGGCCTGCGACGGGATCACGGTGATGCAGTTCAACGGCGCGGCAGCTGGCCAGACCGTGTTCCACTACCACCTGCACCTCGTCCCGCGGTGGTCCGGCAAGCCTCTGATGGCCCATGCTCGCGAGCCGGTGGCAGACGAGCTGCTGGTGCCCCTGGCCCGGAAGATACGGTCGGCCCTGCCTGGCGGGCCCTGAACGGGGGAACCTCCGGTGCCGGTCAATCCGCCCGGCTGTGCAGGATGCGCGACTCGCGCAGCAGCTCGTAGGCCTGGCGCAGCTGGCCGTCGCTCGCCAGCAGTGCGGCACCTGCCTCCGTGACATGGCGCAGGGTGTTTGCCAGCTGGTCCTCCCGGGAGGAGTCGATCAGCGTAATGTCCGGCGTGATGCCTGCGCCATGTATCGAATCACCATGAGGCGTGAAATAGCGCGATGTCGTGAGCTTGATCGCGCGTCCCTGGGCAAGTGGCATAACGGTTTGCACCGAGCCCTTGCCGAAGGTGGTGCCGCCGACGATCGTCGCGCGGTTGTTGTCGCGTAGCGCACCGGCGACGATCTCCGCCGCCGAGGCAGATCCCGCATTGACCATCACCACCATCCGGGCGCCGTCCAGCACATCGCCGGGCCGCGCCTCGTGGCGGAAATTCGCGTCGCGCGCACGGCCGCTGGCGCTGACGATCGTTCCCTGGTCGAGAAACGCATCGGCGACCTCGACACCCGCCTCGAGCACTCCGCCGGGGTTGTTGCGCAAGTCGAGAACCAGCCCCTCCAGCGGGCCTCCGTTCTGCCGCACCAGGTCTCGCAGCGCCCGGCGCAGTTCGCGCCCCGTGCCCTCGCTGAACTGGCTGATGCGAAGGTAGCCATAGCTGCCCTCCAGCAGCTGGGCGCGCACGCTCTGCACGCGGACATGGCTGCGGGTCAGCTGGAATTCCAGTGCTCGTGGCTCACCTTCGCGAATGATGCCGACCGTGACCGGCGTGCCGGCCCTGCCGCGCAGGCGACGGATCGCGTCATTGATGCTGCCGTCCTCGATCGGGGCGCTGTCGATGCTGACGATGGTATCGCCAGGCCGGATGCCGGCCCGATCGGCGGGCGTGCCCTCGATGGGAGTGATCACGCTGACCTTGCCGTCCTGGAGATGGACCTCGAGGCCGACACCGGAGTAATTCCCGCTGGTGCTGATCCGGATTTCCTCGTACTCATGGCTGTCGAGGAACTGCGAGTGCGGGTCAAGTGCCTGCACCATCCCGCGCACGGCGCTCTCGATCAGCTGCTGGTCATCGATGGGCTCGACGTACTCTCGCCTGATCCGCTCCATGACCTCGGCCAGCAGACGCGCATGCTCCCAGGGCAGACCGCCGTCGGCAGGCTGGGTGCGGTCGGCGAGGACGCCACTGCCCAGCGTCAGCGATACGCCGATGGCCGTGCCCGCGAGCAAAATCAGCAAGCTTCTGATCTTCAGGGGAATCACCAGTCTGCCCTGAGTTTCTGGCCACCTTAGCACAGCTCCAGCGGTGCGCGTATGCGCCAGTTCCCGGCTCCACGCGCCGTACGCCTGGTGGTCCGGAGCGCGTCAGTATCCCAGGGACGTGCTCAGCGCGGCGGCAGCCAGTCGTTGGGGTTGACTGGCTGTCCGTCCTTGCGCAGGCCGAAATACAGGGCTGATCGTGCCTGACCCCCGCTGTCACCTGCCTCGCCAATCACGTCGCCCGCGGCAACCTGCTCACCGACTTCGCGGAGCAGCACCTGATTATGTCCATACAGGCTCATGTAGCCACCGCCATGGTCGACCACCGTGAGTAGTCCCAGTCCGGGGAGCCAGTCCGCATAGACCACCGTGCCGTGCCAGACCGCGCGCACAGGTGTGCCGGCCTCGGCGGCCAGCAGCAGCCCGTCCCAGCGCAGGCGCCCGTCCGGCCGCGGTCGCCCGAAGTCGCCGAGCACCTGGCCCTGTACCGGCCAGGCCAGCTGCCGCCGTGCCTGCGCAAAGGGCCCGCCGCCAGTTGGCCGGACTGCAGCAGGGGCACGTGCCACCGCGGCACGCAGCCTTTGCAGCAGAGCTTCGAGACCGGCCGCCTCCTCATTCAGCTGGGCCAGGCGGGCGTCCGCATCGCTCACGCCGGCGGCCAGGAGTTCCAGGGCTCTGGTCCGCTCCCGGCGGGCTGCCTCCAGCCGCTCCAGCTCCGTGCGCTGCCGCTGGGCGAGTTCCGCGAGCTGGGAGGCTTCCCTGGCCAATGCCTCGGCGGTGCGGGACAGGCCGACAAGCTCTGCCTCGATCGCACGGAGCAAGGCGAGCTGCGCCTGCGCCAGGTAGCCGTGCCAGGCCAGGTGCCGGTCAAGGCGCATCGGGTCCTGCTGGGCCAGCAGCAGCTGCAACGCCATGTTGTCCCGGGCCACATGCCTGTGCCGCAGCTGGGCTGCCAGGGTTTCCTGCTGGCTATCCAGTGCAGCGCGCTGGATGGCGACGTCCTGCTCTAGGGCCGCGATCCTGTCCCGGGTGCGCGCCTGGTCCCCCTCTATGGCCAAGAGCCGGCTGCGCGCCTGCTGTCCTGCCTGCTCGGCCGTGCGCAGCTCGCGCTGGGCGCGCTCCATGCGCTCCCCGGCCCGCCGCTGCTCGCGCTCGACCTCGCGGATCTGCTCCCGCAGCGCCGCCAGCGCACGCTCGGCCTCTGCGGGCGAGGCGGGCTCCTCCGCGCCCACGGCCAGCATGGCGCCAAGCAGGAGCGGGGCGATCATTGTCCGTGGCAGGTGGGGGCGTATCACGGGCGAAGTGTGCCAGAGCCAGCGACGGCACGGTGACGGCGACGCGGTATAATCCGCCGCCTTTCCAGCAGGCGCAAACCGGACACCATGCTCGAGTTTATCGGCAACCACCCACTGCTAGTCGGCGGAACCCTGGCGATGATCCTTGCCGCGGTACTGTTCGAGATCCGGGTCCGCGCCCGTTCGATATTCGAGCTGGCGCCCAACGACGCGGTGAAGCTGATCAACCAGGGCGCGAACATCATCGACCTGCGGCCCGCCGAACGTTACCAGGCGGGCCATATCGTCGAGTCGATCAACATGACGCCGGCCGCCCTGGGCAAGGGCGAAGACAAGCGCATCAAGAAGAAGCGTCCAGTGCTGGTTGTCTGCGAGACCGGTGGAGACAGCGTCAAGGCTGCGGCAACGCTTAGGCAGGCCGGGCTGGACATGAGCTTCTGCATCAAGGGGGGGATCGACGCCTGGACGCGCGAGAACCTGCCGCTGGTAACCACCCGGAAGCCTGGCGCAAAGTAGGTTGCCCGTGATGGTCGAGGTGCTTGTCTACCGAACCGGCTGGTGTCCTTTCTGCACTGCTGCGCTGGCCCTGCTTGCCGACAAGGGCGTCACCCCGGTGCAGATCGACATCGACCGGGAACCCGGGCGCCGCAGCGAGATGCAGCAGCGATCCGGTCGACATACCGTGCCGCAGATCTTCATCGGCGAGTATCATGTCGGCGGATTCGATGATCTGCTGGCGCTGGAGCGGGCCGGTGATCTGGAACGTCTTCTGTCCGCTCCGGCCAGGCCACAGGGAGAACCCGGCTCATGACGAATCAATCGGGCAATGGCGGCGCGCAGCCCGCGCAGGCGGGCAACGGCAGCATCGCCCGCCAGTTCATCCTTCACCGCCTCTACCTGAAGGATCTCTCGTTCGAGGTGCCGGGAGACGTGTTGCAGGCCAGCAGCAATCCCGACATCAAGCTCAACCTGAAGACCACACACCGTGACCTCGGCAACGAGCAGACCGAGGTCGTGCTCCATGTCAGTGCACATGCGAAACAGGGTGAAGGCACGCTGTTCCTGATCGAGGTCGACCAGGCTGGCGTGTTCCAGATCAGCGGCTGCTCCCCCGAGGAGTCCCGGATGCTGGTCGGCATCGCCTGCCCCGCCACCCTGTTTCCCTACGCACGCGAGGTCATCTCCTCGCTGGTCTCGCGCGGCGGTTTCCCGCCGCTGGTGCTGCAGCACATCGATTTTGCCGCACTGTTCGCGCAGGCCAGCGCGCAGCAGCAGCAACAGGAGCAGGGCGCCAACCCGGCCGACGCTGGCTGAGCAGGCGCCGGGACCGTGAGTACGCGCCCCGATGATGCGGTCGCCGTGCTGGGCGCCGGCTCATGGGGCACCGCACTGGCGGTACAGATTGCGCGCGCCGGGCACCCGGTCACGCTCTGGGGCCGCTCCGCGAAGCAGCTTGCCCTGCTCTCGCGGGAACGTGAAAACCGCCGCTATCTGCCGGGCGTCACGCTGCCCCCGACGCTTCAGGTAGAGCCCGAACTGGCTGCCGCGGTGGGAGCCCAACAGGACCAGCTCGTCTGCGTGCCCAGCCATGCTTTCCGGGCCACGCTCGAGCGCATTGCCCCGCTGCTGCCACCCGATGCACGCGTCGCCTGGGCAACCAAGGGTTTCGAGCAGCAGACTGGTGCACTTCCACACCAGGTGGCGCGCGAGGTGCTCGGCCAGTCCGTGCCGCTGGCCGTACTGTCCGGGCCTACCTTTGCCAGCGAGGTCGGGGCCGGGCTCCCGACCGCGATGACCGTAGCGGCTACCGACAGGATGTTCGCGACCGATTTTGCCGCCCGGCTTTCCGGCGAGACTTTTCGCGCCTATACCTCGGCAGACCTCGTTGGTGTCGAGGTCGGGGGGGCGATGAAGAACGTGCTGGCGATCGGTGCCGGGATCTGCGACGGCCTCGGGTTCGGCGCCAATGCGCGCATCGCCCTGATTACCCGGGGCCTGCAGGAGATGACCCGGCTCGGCGTGGCGCTCGGCGCCCGGCCAGCCACATTTACCGGCCTCTCCGGCATGGGCGACCTGGTGCTGACATCCACCGACAACCAGTCGCGTAACCGCCGTCTCGGTCTTGCTCTCGCTGCCGGTGAGCGTCTTGCGGATGCAGTGGCCGCGATCGGCCAGGTGGTCGAGGGGGTCTATGCCGCTGCGGCGGTCCATGCTGTTGCCGCGAGGGCTGGCGTCGAGCTGCCGATCTGCGAGCAGGTCTACAGGATCCTGCACGAGGGTCTCCCCCCGCGCACGGCTGTCCACCACCTGATGGCACGGACGCTGAAGGCCGAGACCGACCTCGAGCTCTGGCCCTGATCAGCCGCTGCCGGCGAAGCCCAGCTGGCGCCAGGCTTCGTAAACCGTCACGGCGACGGCGTTGGAGAGGTTGAGGCTGCGATTCCCTGGCCGCATAGGCAGGCGCAGCACCTGCGCGGGCGGCAGGCCAGCGAGGATCTCGGCAGGCAGCCCACGGCTCTCCGGCCCGAACAGCAGCGCATCCCGAGGGCTGAAGCCGGCCTCCGTATAGCAGCGCCGACCTCGCGTGGAGCAGGCAAACAGGCGCGGATGCCCGAGCGATCCCAGGCAGTCTTCCAGCGTGTCGTGTTCCCGGACGTCGGCCCACTCGTGGTAGTCGAGACCCGCACGGCGCAGCTCGCGGTCGGACAGCACGAACCCCAGCGGGCGCACCAGGTGCAGTCGTGCGCCCGTGTTCGCACAAAGGCGTATGATATTGCCGGTATTCGGCGGTATCTCCGGCTGATAGAGAATCAGGTCCAGCATCTTGTCCCATCCCTCGGAAACGGTCGCTCCTGCGGGTCTGGCCACTGCGCTTTGCGGCCTCGAGATGGCCTCGCCCATCGTGCTGCTTTCCGGCTGTGTCGGTTTCGGCAACGAATATACCCGGGTGCATGGTTTTTCGAACCGGGATGCCGGCGCGATCGTGCTCAAGGGCACCACGCTGCACAAGCGCGCCGGAAACGCCCCTCACCGCGTATTCGAAACGCCCCAGGGCATGCTCAACGCGATCGGACTGCAGAATCCCGGCGTCGATGCTGTCGTGCGTGAGATCCTGCCGCGCCTGGATTTCAGCGAGACGCGCTTCATCGCCAATGCCTGCGGGTCCACGATCGAGGAGTATGTCGAGGTATGCAAGCGCTTCGACGACTCGCCGATCGACGCTATCGAGATCAACATTTCCTGCCCGAACGTCAAGGAAGGGGGGGTTGCCTTCGGCAACTATCCCGATGTTTCCGGCCAGGTGATAGCAGCCTGTCGCCAGGCCACGACGAAGCCACTGATCGCCAAGCTCTCGCCGAACCAGACCGACATCCGGGAGAACGCCCGAAGGTGCATCGACGCCGGTGCGGATGGCCTTGCCGTGATCAACACTGTGATGGGCATGGCGGTCGATGTGGAGTCACGGCGACCTGTGATCGGCAACCTGCAGGGCGGGCTGTCTGGCCCCGCCATCAAGCCGATCGCGCTGCTCAAGGTGCACCAGGTGCATGAAGTCGCAGGGCCGCATGGCATACCGATCATTGGACAGGGTGGCATCTGCAGCGCGACGGATGCTCTGGAATTCATCATCGCGGGCGCGACGGCGGTCGGCATCGGCACGGCCTTGTTCTACGACCCGCTGGTCTGTCGGAAGATCAACGAAGGTATCTCGACCTACCTGCAGCGGCATGGATTATCCAGCATCAGCCAACTGGTTGGCGCCCTGTCCGGGGGGCCGGTGAAGGACCTGGCCGCGGCAGGATAGCAGCGCCTCCC
>JAFIFS010000070.1 GCA_020831895.1 Chromatiales bacterium | reverse complement strand
CCCCCCCCCCCCCCCCCCCCCCCCCCCCCCCCGCCCCCCCCCCCCCCCCCCCCCCCCCACTGCAACGTCCACGATCATGAAGGAAACCCTAGGTGAGCACCGAAGCCGAAATCAGGGCCTTCTTCGATCAGTACGAGGAATGCTGGAGCAGCCGGAATTATTCAGGGCTTGGTGAACTCTGGGATCGTGATGATCCGCAGCCCTTCTACCGCCCCATGGAAGTCGACGGCTACATCGACAGCTGGACAGGACTCGAGCGCTACTGGGAACCCAGACCCGGCGTCAGCTATGTAGAGGCCCCGTGCTTTTGCTACAAGAACCTCAAGCTCAAGCTCGTTGCGCCCGACGTAGCCATCGCCATGAGCGATTTCAGCTGGGATCTCAAGCTCAGAGGGGGTGGGATTACGCCCGTCCGATGAGCGGCCGCGATCCTGTGATGGCTGTCCTCAGGAAGAAGCCGGAAGGCTGGCGCATGGGCGCCTATGTCGAGGCCTGCATGCACCCAGCTGTATACGTGAGGAAAGATCTGCGAGCTGACAGTCCGCCCGTCCTTTGTCGAGGCGCTGCAGGCTCAGGGCAAGGTCAAGACCGGCTGGTCACCCGACTGCTGGTCCTGATACCGGGCAGGCCGGTGGCTTGAAACAGAGCTATTGCTGCGGGAGGGAGTGATGACAGCGTCCGGTGGGTTGGGGCAGGACATTTTGGGCGGCGACGCCGGGTTCGCCTACCTGACGGTAGGCCTGATGCTGGTCGCCGCAGTGCTTGCTCAGTGGTTCATGGCGGAGCGGGTGCGACACCCGGAGAACGTCTACAGTCCACGGCTCGCCTGGATGCGGGCCGGCATGTATTTCTGCTGTGTGCTGATTGTCAGCCTGCTCACGGGCGTGCTGCCGGCCGTGATTCTCGAGCCCTTTCCAGGCCTGGTCTTCTTCGGTGACCCGCTCTGGCTGGTGCTGACCCTGCTCGTGCTGGTCTCCGTGATCTGGGGCTACATGATCTGGTGGCCACGTGGGACGCTGACCCATGGCCGGCCCAGCGTGCCGGTCCCGGCGCTGCTGTTCGGGCTGGCCTGGGGCGCCTGCTCCGGGCTGCTGCTGCTCTCTGCCTGGGCGATCATCGGGACGCTGGGGCTGCCTCCCTGGCTGACGGCCCTGCTGGTGCTGTTCGTGTTTTCGGCCTGGAGCCAGCTGTACCAGGCCGGATGGTGGGACATCCATGTTTCGCCGCCGCACAACATACGGGCATGGAATGCGCGCAAGGTGCTGTTCGGGCACATGCCGTTCCTGGTGCTGGCGCTGACGCACTACGCGCTGTTCGGCCAGGCCGGACTGTATGTTGGCTTCAACATGCTTGCGATGGCGAGTGCTTCCGTGGCCATGTGCTTTCCGCCGTTCTGGGCCCCGGACGGGCCGGAGGTGTCGCGCGAGACCGCGCTGGGCGTCTAGCAGCCCGGGGGCCGGTCGACCCGGCGCGGCTCGATGGCCATGCTGGCGCGTGGCAGGTATGCTGGGCAAACACCTGACTGGTGCAACAGATTCAAAAGGCAGCGAGGGAACGGGAGATCATGGTTCTGCAGTACACAGCGGTCGGCATCCAGAACGTCTCGCGCATGGCGGTCACCCGCGATGACTACATGACTGACATCGAGAATCTTGCGCTCAGCATGCAGTACGCCGTCTGGAACTGCAGCCTGGATCTCCCCGTCCGGCTGGTCACGGTCTCCGAGGGCGGTATCGGGGGGTGGTGTCTTGCGGGGGGCGAAGAGCACCTGCGGATTTATCGCGAGGTCGTGCCGGAGATTCCCGGAAAGGAAACCCGCTTCCTCGGAGACCTGTGCCGTGAGCTGGGTGTCTACTTTGTCGGCTCGATGGTCGCCAAGGACCCGGAGCTCATGGAAGACCGGGTATTCAACATCGCCTTCATCATCGACCCGAACGGCGAGGTGATCCACAAGCACTACAAGACCGCGTTCTACCAGCGCGAGCCGAACACGGCGCCGAGCGACATCTGGGACCTCTACCTCGAGCGGTATGGCGATGACCCACGCCGCCTGTGCGAGGCCCTGTTCCCCGTGGCCAGAACCGAAATCGGCAACATCGGCACGTTGATCTGTGCCGAAGGCAGCTACCCGGAAGCTGCCCGCGGGCTGGCACTGAACGGGGCCGAGATTATCTGGCGCACGCAGTACCCCGAGCCCTGGATGGGCAACGGGATCGCCGAGATCCAGAACCGTGCGCATGCGGTGTTCAACACCTGCTACGTGGTTTCTCCGAATATCGGGGAGATCTACTTCCCCGGCGGTCAGCACAAGATGAGCTGCGGCAAGAGCCAGATCATCGACTGGCGTGGCAATGTCGTCAGCGAGTACCTGGGTGGCGGGGAGACGCTGGTGGCCGCGCCGCTCAATATCGAGGGGCTGCGGGACTTCCGTGTCCGGGCCCAGTGGCAGAACCTGCTGAAGGACCTGCGTGTCGAGGAGTACAAGGCCGTCTACGATGCGGCGCAGGCCCGGGGTGGCATCTATCCGCGCAACCTCTGCATGCAGGAGCCGCCGCTGACCGAGCAGCAGCAGCTCGAGCTGGTCAAGAGGCAGGTCAACCGGATGGTGGAGTGGGGCAGCTACACGCCCCCTGGGGATGCCAGCCGGTGGCAGCCCTACGAGATCAGCCCCGAGGTACTCGAGCGCCTTCGCCGGACAGGGAACGGCTAGGCTTTTCCGCGCGGCGTCAGCGTACCCCGGCGCGTCAGCGTGTCGACGGCCGAGCGGAAGACCTGCTCGGCCTGGGCATCGTCCATGGCCGGCAGGTTGGCCGGCCAGATGCTCTCGTCGTAGAGCCGCCGATAGATCTCGCTGCGCAGGTAGGGCATCCAGTTCTGGAAGCGGGCGTTCTGGCGGAAGTGGCGCAGGGCATCGATGTTGATCTCGGCGGATACATAGCTGTCGCCCGCGACACGTGTGGATGCCAGCAGCTCACCCTTGTAGCCGGCGATCATGGAGCGGCCGCCAAGCGCGCCATCGACGGTAACCGGTGCCTCTCCGGGCGCAGCGGGCATGATGAGCGAGCCCGTATTCGGACCGAGCAGGTAGGCCGTATTGTCCAGTGCCCGGGCACGGTTCTGCAGCTCGAAGATATCCCGTGACACCCAGGGTTCCGGCAGCGAGGCCCGATACAGTATCTCGGCACCGTTGAGCGCAAAGCCACGGTAGCTCTCCGGAAAGGAGCCCTCCACGCCAACGCTGCCGGCGATATTGCCGATCTCGGTGCGCGCAACGGGGAAGAAGGCCTCGAGGGTGTTGCCGTGCTCCGCAATCCAGTCGTCGAATACATCGTGGGGCGTTGTCGAGTGCTCAACGAACAGCACGACATTCTTGCGGTGACGATAGATCAGCTGCCCATTCGGGTCGATGATGAACACGGTATTGAAGAACCGGTCTGGCCACTGCGGCAGCTTCTCCTTCAGCTGGCCAATGAGAAAGACCCCATGCTGGCGTGCCTTGTCCGCCAGGAACTCAGTCTCCCAGCCGGGGATCTCCGCAGCCATGGTGCGGGTGTAGGTGGGTGAGTCCAGGTGTAGTATCTCGTCGGCAAAGCCCTGTATCGCGCCTTCACCCAGCGCGATGAGCCGGACGGGCAGCTCCAGCGAGCAGATATGGCAGACGAGGTCGATCATGTTGCCGATGTGCGCGAGATTGCGCTCGACCTGCTGGCGCTGCGTCACGTGGCGCACCGTGGTCTGCAGCGACACTGCGATGTAGGGATCGATCATCGGGCTGGCTTCCTGCCGTCGGGTTGTTCGGGGATCAGGCGGCAGTCTGCTTGCGCGCCTTGAGGTAATCCTCCAGCCTTACCACATCCGCGCCGGGGATCAGTGGTCGCATCAGTTTCTCTCGGTCCTCCATGTCCATCGTGGCATCGATCCCGACGCGCAGCGAGCCCTTGCCGTCCTTCGCACAGCGCTCGAGCTCCCAGCTCTCGACGTCCGGTATCACCATGAACTTCTCGGCCCGGGCGACCCGGCTCCAGATGGCCCAGTCGACGTCACGCATGTCGTGCACGTTGATGTCGTCGTCGACAACGATCACCCGCTTGGTGATGTGGCTCATCGGAAAGAACCCGCCGTGGGCCGCGAACACATCGCGGATGAGCTGTGCCGGCTCTGCGTCATCCTGCTTGCTGATGGAGATCACGAGATGGACCATTGCACCCAGTCCGGGGTCAAGGAATACGTTGAGCCCCCGTATCTGGGGAAACTTTGCGCGAAGTGCCCCGGAAATTGCGCGCTGGATCGAGTAGGTGGCTACTGCACCCAGCGTGTTGTGCTCGGGATTCTTGCCGGCCAGGATCGAGTAGAACATCGCATCGCGGCGATGGGTGATGGCGGTGACTCTGCTCACCGGCGCCGTCTCGGGGCCATACTGGCCGGCGAACTCGCCCAGCGTATTCTCGATCCGCTGCGAGAAGTCGACCCGCCCCTCGATCACGATCTCGGCGTTGGCCGGCACCATCAGGTCGTTCGTGCGGCACTTGACCAGCTCGATAGGCCGGCCCTGCAGTGCGCCGGCCACCCCGATTTCCGACTGGTCGGGGGGCAGCTTGCACGAGGCCGCGACCAGCAGGGCCGGCTCGACGCCAATAGCCAGCGCGAGATCCATCGGCTCGCCCGACTGCTCCGCCTGCGCATACAGGCGCCGCAGGTCGGACAGCGAGCTGGCGTTCACCACCATGACCTGGTCGTCGATGATCAGCGTGCGGTAGATGCCGACGTTCTGTTCGCCGGTCGCCGGGTTGCGGGCGATGCCAACGGCTGAGGTGATGAAGGGTCCGCTGTCATGCTCGAAGAACGTCGGCACCGGCAGCAGTCCGAGGCGCGCCTGCTCACCGGTGAGGACGACCTCCTGGCAGGTCCCCTGTTCCACGGTCACCGGGGCCAGGGAGGAGCCCTTTGCTGACTCTATGCGCAGGTCCATTTCCGCCTGGCCGAAGGGTTTGTCCTGCGGCTCGCCAATGCCCCAGCCGTAGCACTCGATCCGGTTGAGCAGTCCGCCGATCACGGGAAATGGCGAGCCCTTGACGCGCTCGAACAGGAACGCACGCCGCTGGCGCTCGACCTGCTCCATCAGTGCCGGCATTTCAAACCGGGGATCGACCTCGCGGCTGATGCGGACAAGTTCTCCACGGTTCTCGAGAATTCCTGCGAGGCTGCGAAAGTCGGTCACGCACATGCTCCTGCTGAGTGTTCGGAAGCACGATATTCTAAGTAAGCCCCGCTTGTCGCGACCAAAACGCCATGCCTGTGACCGGTGGTTGAACCGTTGTTCGGGGGAGGGGCGTCAGGTCAGTTCCAGGTCAGGGCTGGAACTGAATAGCATACAAAAAATTTATTAAACATAAAGATAAGTAACTTATATAAAAAACCAATTAAGAAAAGGGCCCCGCGGTCCCGTGGGCCAGCGGGCGCACAGTGAACAGCTTCACCGATTCCATGCCGTTGCCGCCGGGCGGGCAGTATCTTCGCGGGCTTAGTGTTCCCCGCAGGCCATGCAACGGAGTGCCGATGGAAGCTAGTGCGACGATGAGCCGGGCGAGCGATGACCCGGGCCGGTTCTTCTGGTACGGCGTCTATGTGCTGATCATGGCCGTCAGCGCGCTGCCACTTTTCGGCTTCTACCTCCCCGTCCAGCTGCCCGAGGGGCGCGGCGCCTATGTGACCACGCTCGTCATCCATGAGCTGGCGGCCTTCCTGTTCTTTGGTCACACGGTATTCTCGAACATCTGGGCGATGCGCCTGCGCCTGACCCAGGGGCCGGAGATCGGCGTCTGGGCCCGGGGCTTTCTCAGGAAGCTGGCCCTGGGGATCACGTTCCCGACCTCGGTCATCATCCCGCTTTCCGGGCTGCTGCTGATCGACCGGGGTTTCGGCGGGCTGTCGAACACGCCATGGGCCTGGGACGCTTACCTTGCTTTCTGGGTCATGGCAGGCGTCAGCCTCGTGCCGGACATCATTCGCTACGGGCGCAATCGCAATGCCGGAGATGCCCGGCATGGTGTCGTCAGCGGCGCCGTGCGGGGCATGATCGCCCTGGTGCTGACGCTCTACATCATTCTTTGCATGGTGGCCAAGATCAGCATCTTTGCCAGCTGAGCCCGGTTACCAGGCAATCGTGTCCCCGTTGTAGCGGCGGAAGCAGCCCGTGTCCTCCAGCCTCAGGCTGGCGATGACGTTGCGCATACCCGAGACGCTTTCCTCAGGCGAAAGGGCTGCGCCGCCGAGGTCCATCCGTGTCTTGACATAGCCCGGGCACAGCAGCGCGACCGTGATCCCGCGCTCGCTGAGCTGGTCCGCGATCACGGTCATTGCCTTGTTCAGGGCCGCCTTGCTGCTGGTGTAGGCGAGGGCAGCGCGCCGGCTTTCCGCGATCGATCCGGTCGTGCTCGAGAGGGTGACGACCAGGCGCTGCGTGCTTGCGGCCACGTGCTCGACGAAGGCCTCGGTCATCCTGACCGGGCCGAGAAGGTTAGTCTCAAGCACCTGCTCCCAAGTGCCGTAGTCGATCGTTCCGAAGTGCTGCCGGTAGAGATTTTCGCGCAGGGGCAGAGGGCCGATAATCCCGGCATTGTTCAGCAGCAGGTCGATCGGGTCGTCGCCGAGCCTCGCGGCCAGCGCGGCAATGGCCTGCGCATCGGTGACATCCAGCTGCGCCACCTCCACCGGAGGTCCCGCAGCCGGAAGCGCGCGCAACCCGGAAGCCTGTTCAGGCCGACGGCAGCAGGCGATCACCCGCCAGCCAGCGCCCGCATACTGGCGCGTGAGTTCCAGGCCCAGCCCCTGACTGGCCCCTGTTATCAGTGTTGTCGGCATGGTGATCTCCGTCGGGTGGGACCCGATGATAGCCGTGTGGCGATCCAGCGATGCAGCATATCCGGCTATCGGCGACAATCGGGCACTGGTTATCTCATACCCCAGGGTGTCCGGAATTGGTTTCTCCCCATGGTCCCGCGGTGACGCCGCCAAAGGCTCCGGAAAGCTGGCTGGAGCTGCTGCGGCGGAATGCGGCCGTGCTCCAGTACACGGGGCGTGCGGCCAGGCTGGTATGGTCCACGAACGCAAGGCTCGCGGTGATCCTGGGCGCGCTCACTGCACTGGCCGGCGTACTGCCGGCGGCAGTTGCCTGGGTCGCGAAGCTGGTCGTCGACGGGGTCGTTGCCGGAATAGCCACCGCCCAGGCAGGCGGCGAGCCTGATCTTGGCGCCCTGCTCGCACTCGTGCTGCTGGAAGGTCTGCTCGTCGGAGGCATCTCGGCCGCCCAGCGTGGCATCAACGCTTGCCAGTCGCTGCTCCGCGCCCAGCTCGGTCAGCGCGTGAACGAGATGATCCTGCAGAAGGCGCTGACGCTGGATCTGGAGCAGTTCGAGGATGCGGAGTTCTACGACAAGCTCACGCGCGCGCGACGCGAGGCTTCCAGTCGCCCGCTGAGCCTGGTGATTCGCAGCTTCACGCTGTTCCAGCAGTCGATAACCCTGCTCAGTTTCGCCGTGCTGATCGTGCAGTTCTCGCCCTGGGCGCTTGGGCTGCTGGTGCTCGCAGGTCTTCCCGCGTTCGTCGCAGAGACCAAGTTTTCCGGCGATGCCTTCAGGCTGTTCCGGATGCGTGCGCCCGAGTCACGCCAGCAGCTCTATCTGGAGACTGTGCTCGGGCGGGAAGACCATGCGAAGGAGGTCCAGCTTTTCGGGCTTGGCCCTATGCTGCTCGACCGCTATCGGGCGATTTTCCGCAAGATCTATGGTGAAGACCGGGCGCTGACCCTGCGGAGGGAGGGGTGGGGTCTCGTGCTGGGGCTGTTCGGGACTGCGGCCGTCTATGGGGCTTACGCCTGGATCGTGATCGCGGCCGTAGGCAGCGAGATCTCACTGGGCGAGATGACGATGTACCTGCTGCTGTTCAAGCAGGGCCAGGCGACGATCGCGGCCTGCCTGTCCGCCATCGGTGGGATGTACGAGGACAACCTGTATCTGACCAACCTCTACGAGTACCTCGAGCAGGCGCCAAGGGTCCAGCCCGGCAGCGCAGAACGGGGGCCTGACCCGGCGGACGGTATCCGTTTCGAGCACGTGTGCTTCAGCTACCCGGGTGCCAGGCGCCCGGCTCTGCAGGACATCAGCCTGCACATACGCCCCGGTGAGAGTCTCGCCATCGTGGGCGAGAACGGCGCGGGCAAGTCCACGCTGATCAAGCTCCTCTGCGGTCTCTACCAGCCGACCGCCGGGCGGATCCTGCTGCATGGGCGGGACTTGAGGGACTGGTCACCCGACACGCTCCGCCGCCTGATCGGCGTGATCTTCCAGGATTTCAACCGCTACCAGTTCACGGTAGGCGAGAACATCGGCGCCGGGGACGTGGCCGCGTTTGGGGACCAGGCCCGCTGGCACCGGTCGGCCGAGCGTGGCATGGCGCTGCCCTTCATTCAGCTGCTGGAGAAGGGCTTCGGTACACAGCTGGGCAGCTGGTTCCGCGGCGGCAAGGAGCTCTCGATGGGGCAATGGCAGAAAGTCGCCCTGTCGCGGGCCTTCATGCGGGAGGAAGCCGAGGTCCTGGTCCTGGACGAGCCCACCGCCTCTATGGACGCTGGTGCCGAGGCCGAGCTGTTCAGCTACTTCCGGGAGCACACCCGGGGCCGTATCGCGATCCTGATCTCGCACCGGTTCTCGACGGTACGCCAGGCGGACCAGATCTGCGTGATCGAGCACGGCCAGGTGCTGGAGTACGGCACACACGAGGAGCTGCTGGAACTGGACGGCGTCTATGCCCGACTGTTCCAGCTGCAGGCCGAGGGCTACCGGTAGCCCGCCAGTTCTCCCTGATCAGGCCAGCAGGTCCTCACCGTCTCGCGAGCCATCAGGGTCGGCAAAGCTGAACCCGGCGGCCTTGATCTTCGCGTTGGAGACGCCCCGCGGCCCGGCGCTCAGATTGAGCCAGGTGATGGGTTGAAGGCTGGCCTGCTCGCAGATGCGTCCGAAGAAAGCCTCTTTCGACTCGCTGACCTCGTTGAACAGGTTGTAAAGGCCGGAGAGCTGGCGGTCGATCGCAAACGCCAGTGCGCGGACGACATCGTCCCGGTGCACGATCATCGCATCCGAGCGTCCGTCGAACGGTATCGATTGTCCGGCGATGCGGGCAGCCTCGCCGGCATGCGTGCGGCCCGGGCCGTAGATCGTGCCCGTGCGCAGGCTGCAGACCTTGCGGCTGCCGGTCCCGAGGCTGGAGAGCAACTGCTCCGTTTCCACGTAAACGCGGGCGAACGGGCTCTCAGCATTGGCTGGGGTATCCTCAGTGACCAGGATTTCCCCGCCGGCATCGCCATAGGCATTGAGCGAACTGCAGAAGACGATCTGCCTGAGGCGCGGTGCGCTGTCTGCAGTCGCAGCCAAGGACTCGGCCGTGCCCAGGTAGGCATCCCGGTACAGCTCCGGATCCATGAACGGCTTGCCATCCTTCTCGGTCAGCCCGCCCGCCATCGTCAGCAGCAATGCGTCCTGGCCTTCCACCAGTGCGCGCATCATTGCCCGGTCGCTGCCTTTCATGACGAAGACGCGGTCAGCCACAGACTCCAGCTCCTTACGCCGGGACTCCCGGGTGGTCGTCACGCTGATCTCGTGACCTTCCCGCCGGAAGTGGCGTGCCGCCGCAAGACCTGTGTAGGCAGCGCCCACGATCGCAATTTTCATGCCTGTCAACCCAGTTCAGCCGCCCATGGATTGTATCAGGGGCCGTGGCGCCCACGGCCTGATGTCTGTGTCCTATCATCCTGGTCATGGACAGCTTCGAGGGCAGGGTCTCCCGGGGACAAGGCAGGGCGGGCGTCTTTACGCGGCTGCCCTGGGTCACGCAGGCTCTGCTCGACAGCTTTGGCATCGACCCCTGGCCAGGCACGCTGAACCTGAGGCTGGGCGAGGAACCGCGGCTGCCAGCCGGGGAAGCCCGGCAGCTTCGACCCCCGGGCCGGGACGCCTGTGCGGCGCTCTGCTGGGTGGTCCGGATCGGCACCGCGCAGGGTATCGATGCCACAGGCGTGCTGCTACGACCGCAGGTGCCCGGCTACGACGGCCGTGTGGCGGAGATCATCGCGGCGGTGCCGCTGCGCGAGCAGCTTGCAGTGGTTGAGGGCGACAGGATCCGGGTCAGCCTGAGTCCCGCGACCGAGACCGTGCGCGGACTGCTGCTCGATGTCGATGGCACGCTGCTCGATTCAGTCGGAGCCTATGGGGAGGCGGCGGCTCGCGCTGCAGCACCTCTGGGGCTTTCCGTCGACCCGGCGATGGTTCGCCGGTCGCTGAACGAGAACACCGATTTCTGGGCCTTGCTGCTGGGGGGACACGGTGAAAGCTCGCGGGTCCAGGCGCTGCGCGCCGAGGCCATGCGGCACTGGCCTGAAGTCCGCGACCGCCACGTGCAGGTGTTCGACGGGGTTGCGGCGGCACTTCGGGAGCTTCGCCAGGCCGGCATCCGGCTGGCTCTGGTCACGGCCTCGCATGGAGAGACTCTGCCGGTGTTGGAGCGCGCCGGGCTCCTGGGGCTCTTCGAGACCATCGTGACGGCGGCTGATGTCGGGCAACGCAAGCCGCATCCCGAGGGCCTGCTGCTGGCGCTGGAGCGCCTGCAGCTCTGCGCCGGCGACGTCGCCTACGTCGGGGATACGCCGGTGGACATGCTCGCGGCGCGTGCCGCCGGCATGCGCGCGTTCGGGGTACTCCAGGGGGCAGGTGACGGGCGGCTGCTCACCGGCGCCGGAGCGGACCGGCTCCTGCCGGGTGCGGCGCGGCTGCCAGGTTTGTGCCGGCTCAGCGCCTGAAGCCTGCCCAGTACTCAGTCCAGCGCTCGTCGACCAGCGCAGCTGTACCGGGGGACTTCTGCTCAAGCAGCCTGCGTGATACCTCCGGCCAGCGTTCAGGGCCGCCTTCCGCCGGGAGCTGGCGCGTCGCGTCGATGACCATCTTGCTGGTGACCCAGCGTGTCGGAGCGCTGGGGTCCAGAGGAAACCCCCTTGTCTGCGGAATGAGCAGCGACGCTGGATTTGGCTGCCAGCGGGTCCCCAGGGCCTGGAACAGCTGGGTCTGGTCGTGGATGTCGATGTCACTGTCGACTACGACGATCAGCTTGGCGAACATGTCTCCGGCAGCCAGGTGTTGTCCGGCCACCATGCCGTCACCTGGAAAACGCTTCTCGATGCTGGCAAACAGCACGCCGATGGTCTCTGTGGGGCGATAGAGGTCGACAAGTGAGGGAATCACCCTCTTGTACTGGACGAAGTTCGTAACGGCCTGGGGCATGCTGAGCGTGAGCTTGGTTATGCCTGCGAAAGCGTTCACGATCATCGGGTCGGCGCGCTGCGTGATCGCCTTGACGTCCATGAAGAAGTTCCACGGCTTCTGCTTTCCCAGGTAGCCATAGACCTCGCCATAGGGCCCCTCGGGCTCGCCCTGGTCCGTGGGTATTTCTCCCTCAATCACGATCTCTGCATGCGCGGGCACGCCGATGCCGCTGCTCGTTGCCGCCACCAGTTCAACCGGGGTGCCGCGCAGCCCGCCCGCGATCTCGAGCTCGTCCTCCCCAAGTCCGGCCATCTTGGAGGTCCCGACGCAGAAGGTGATCGGGTCGGCGCCAATCGCGATTGCCGCCGGGATGGACTTCTGGCCACGCTTCCTGGCGCGCTGTATGAAGCTCCATCCGTGCTGGCCGGTCTCACAGTTAACGCCCAGGCGTTGCGGTCCCTTGACCTGGCAGCGGTAGGTGGCCACGTTGCGTCCGAGCTCCGGATCCTCCATGAATACCGTGCCGGCGGTGATGTACCGGCCGGCGTCGGCCGGGTTCGTCTGGAGCCAGGGGTAGCGGTCGAGATCGGCAGCTTCGCCTTCGAACACCAGTTCCTGCACCGGTGCCTGTGAACGGTCGACCATGACCGGGGCCAGGCGTGGCCAGCGCTGGGCGGCATCCAGTTTGCTGCGCAGCTGTTCACGTGTGCGCCGGTACAGCGCGGGACCGTCCCCCGAGAGATCGGTCACGCCGAAGACCAGCGCATCGGCCAGCCAGCCCGGAAAGATATTGCCGAGCACCGGGATGTCGTATTGTCTGCCGTGACTCGTGATCCGTGGAATCAGGAAGGCGGGGGCTCCATGCCAGCCCAGCTCCGCGATCATCCGGTAGGCGAACCCTGTTGCCTCAAAGCGATCCTGGTCCATGCCAGGCAGCCGCAGCAGCCGTCCATTCGCGTCCAGCGCCGCGATGTACTCGCGCAGGGAGCGAAAAGGCCCCGTTGTCTCGTTCAGATCACGCCCTCCTGGCGCAGCCGGCGATAGTCTTCGGCGCCCAGGCCAAGCACGCCGCGATAGATTTCCTCGTTGTGTGCGCCAATGGCAGGGCCGGGCCAGTCGGTACGTCCCGGCGTGTCGCTGAGGAACGGGATCATCGCCGGTATCGACAGCGGCTCGCCATCCACCTCGACCTGCTCGAACAGTCCGCGCGCCTGGAAGTGGGGATCCTTGACCATGTCGACCACGCTGTAGATCGGTCCACCGGGCACGTTGGCTTGCTCGAGGGCCGCAAGTACCTCGTGAGAGCTTCGCGAGTTCGTCCAGGCGAGGATGGCCTCGTCCAGTTCCTGCTCGTGCTTCACGCGGCCTGCATTGTCGGCCATGCGCGGGTCGTCGGCGAGGTCGGCGCGGCCCATCTTCTGCATCAGCCGCTTGAAGATCGAGTCCCCGTTTCCGCCTATGATCACGTACTTGCCATCGCTGCAGCGGTAGGTGTTTGTCGGGACTATCCCGGTGAGCGTGGAGCCGGAGGGCTCGCGCACCACCCCGGCACCTGAATACTCCGGTATCACCCCCTCGAGCAGGTTGAATACGGCCTCGTAGATTGCAGTATCCACCACCTGGCCGCGGTTTTCGGGATCACGCGACCGCTGGATCCAGGCGAGCAGCACCCCCAGCGCGGTGTGCAGTCCGGCCAGCGTGTCCCCGATGCTGAGGTTCGGCCGCACCGGAGGCTGGCCCGGGAAACCGTTCACATAGCGGAAGCCACCGACGCCCTCGCAGACCGAGGCAAAGCCCGGGCGGGAGGCGTAGGGACCGGACTGCCCGTACCCTGAGATGCGCCCGTAGATGAGCCCGGGGTTCTTCCTGTGCATGTCCTCCGGGCCCAGGCCCCACTTCTCCATGGTGCCGGGCTTGAAGTTCTCGATGATGATGTCGGACTTCTCCGCCAGCTGACGGACCAGCGCCCGCCCTTCCTCGGTGCGCAGGTTGGCCGTGATGCACTTCTTGTTCCGGGCAAGGCTGGACCACCAGAGCGCATTGCCGTTCTTCATGATGCGCCACTTGCGTATGGGGTCTCCGGTTCCCGGGGGCTCGACCTTGATCACCTCGGCACCGAAGTAGGCCAGGACACTGCCTGCGAACGGGCCGGCGAGCAGCTGTCCGACCTCCAGCACGCGGACGCCATCCAGCGGGCGGGGCCTCTTTTCGCTGTTCATCTCAAAGTTCCGTGGGCCACGGCAGGTTTTCGGGCCGGCAGCGGGGCTGCCCAGGGGCGGCACCTGCGTGGCCCCCCGTGCGGAAATGAAGTCTACCGGATCGTTCCATCTGGCGACAGGAACTGTGTCGCCCGCCGACCGGGTATCTCCTCAGCTGCCGTGACGTTGGTCGATGGCATCCCCGACCAGTTCCAGGAAGTCCTGCTCGTCGCGCAGTCCGGGAAGGTCAGTCGCGCTGACCATATAGCCGAGCGCACGGGCGATGCGCTCATAGCGCGGACGCCGGTGCGCCAGCAGGTGAGGGAAGATCCACCGGACAAAGGCGTCCGGATCGATGTCCTCAACCTTCCCGATGTCATGTTCCCTGAGGAAATCGGGCAGATGCCGGTCGAGGAAGTCATCGCGATAATACAGCGGCTTGGGGTGGCGCCTTGCCCGGTCGACGAGCTCTGCCTCCATATCGGCAGGTGCCTCGATGTAGAGGATCAGCGTATGGCCCGCGAGCACGTCGAGCACCCGCGTATCGTCCAGTTCGCATACGCTGCCGCCGGCATCGTTCAGGAAGTGGTCGTAGCCATAGATCTCGTGCGCCTTGTCGATGAAGTCCGCCACGTCACGCATTGCCGCGGACTCGGCCAGCATGTGCAGGTGCTGGCGGCGCTTGAACTCCGCCAGCGGGAGTCCGCCGCGCCCCGGGTCACCGAGCTTTCCGAGGAACGTCGCGATCGGCTCCAGGTTGTGTACGGTGATGTTGCTTGCGATGTAGATCGAGTCACTGCGCAGCAGGTCCCGCAGGAAGCTCACCTGCATGGCCTGGCGCTTGATGTTGTCGAGAATGGGTTCCTCGAGGTACTTGGTTCCTATCCGGTAGTCGCCGGAGTAGTGGAACCAGCTGGTTGCAGGCAGGCGGTTGGCCAGCGTGGTCTTGCCCACGCCGGACATGCCGAGCAGCGTCACGGCCTTGCGCGGCCAGGCGAGGAACTCCTTGCGGGACATCAGCATGCCGTCATTCTTGCCGCCGCGGGCCGCTTGCGCAAGGCGCGGGCGCCTGACGGGTCCCGCAGTCCCGATGGCGGCTGCAGGGTCTGGCCCGGAACAGGTATCATTAGACGGTTTTTCCCTGGGCCGGACGGGCCCGCGCTGACGGGACTCCTGGAACGATGAGTGATGAACGCTGGCAGGTTCACAAGTTTGGCGGCAGCAGCCTTGCGGATGCGGACTGCTTCCGCCGTGTGGCGGATATCCTGCTGAGCGAGCCGACGGGGCGTCAGGCGGTCGTGGTCTCTGCCATGGCACGAACGACGGACGGGCTGCTTGGCCTGGTCGGGGCCGCCGAGCAGGGTGCCGCCGACCTTGGCGCCCGGCTGGAAGCCATCGCGGGACGCTACAGGAGCACCGCGCGCTCGCTGCTGAAGCAGAGAAGCCTCGTGGAGGAGGTCGTCTCCGCCTTCGACAAGGAGCTCAGCGACGTTGCAGACGTACTCCATGCCGTGTCCCTGGTGCGTGCGGCCGGAGAGCGTACCCGTGACCTGATAGCTGGCCATGGCGAGATCTGGTCCGCGCGACTGCTCGCCGCCCACCTCGGTGAACGGGCTCGCAGTCTCGCGAGTGACCTTGCGGTGGACTGGCTGGATGCGCGGCGTGTGATCGTGGTGGAGCGGGGCGAGATGGGTCCTGTCGTCCAGTGGGACGAGTCACGCCAGCGCGCCAGCCATGAGCTGGCGCGCCGTCCATCACCCTCCATCGTCGTCATCACCGGCTTTATCGCGGCGGATGCTGCCGGCCTTTGCGTGACCCTCGGGCGCAATGGCAGTGACTTTTCCGCCTCGATCGTCGGGGCGCTGCTGGATGCGGAGCGCATATCGATCTGGACCGATGTCGATGGCGTGATGAGTGCTGACCCGAACCGCGTGCCCGAAGCTTCGATCATCCGGCAGCTCTCATACAACGAGGCGATGGAGCTGGCCTACTTTGGAGCGAAGGTGATACACCCCCAGACCATGTCGCCTGCCGTGCAGCGCCAGATACCGATCTGGATACGCAATACCTTCAACCCCGCGGCGCCAGGGTCGCTGATCGGGCCTGAAGGCGATGCCAGCCAGCCCATCAAGGGAACCACCTCGATCGAGAAGCTGGCGCTGCTCAATCTCGAGGGTGCCGGCATGATAGGCGTGCCCGGCACTGCCGACCGGCTTTTCGGCGCGCTGCGTGAAGCCGGTATCTCGGTGATACTGATCTCCCAGGCCAGCTCCGAGCACTCGATCTGCTTCGCGGTCCCCGGGCCGATGGCGATCGCCGCGGAGCAGGTGGTCCGCCGCGCCTTCGCAATGGAGCTGGGCCAGGGGCAGATCCACTCGGTCAGCGTGCAGGACGACTGCAGCATCATTGCCGTGGTGGGTGACGGCATGGCCGGGGCGCCCGGGGTTGCCGGCAAGTTCTTCGCGACGCTCGGCAGCGCCGGCATCAATGTCAAGGCCATTGCCCAGGGGTCCTCCGAGCGGAATATCTCGGCCGTCATCGCCGGCAGCGATGCGACACGGGCACTTCGGGCAGTCCATGCAGGCTTCTACCTCTCCGCCGAGACAGTCTCTATCGGCGTGATAGGGCCCGGCCATGTCGGCGGCGTATTGCTGGACCAGATGTCGGCTCAGCTCGCAAGGCTGCGCCAGCAGTTCAACCTCGACCTGCGTGTTCGGGCGATTGCGAATTCCTCAACCATGCTGCTTGCCGAGCGTGAGGTCGCGCTGGAGGACTGGCGCGGTGCTGTCGCTGCCGCACGGACCACGCTGGACTGGGATACCTTCGCTGGCCATGTCAACGCCGACCATATGCCCCATGCAGTCATCATCGACTGTACCGCCAGTGACGACGTGGCGAGCCTTTATCCGCAATGGCTGGAGTCGGGAATCCACATTGTCACGCCGAACAAGAAGGCACACAGCGGGGCGCTCGATGGCTACGATCGGCTGCAGGCTGCGCGCCGCAGGCACAATGCCCGCTTCCTGTACGAGACCACGGTAGGTGCGGCACTGCCGGTCATCGGCACCTTGCGCGACCTCAAGGAGACCGGGGACGAGATCCGCAGCATCGAAGGTATCTTCTCGGGTACCCTGGCCTACCTGTTCAACATGTTCGACGGCAGCAAGCCGTTCTCTGCGATCGTTCGCGAGGCCAGGGATGCCGGCTACACTGAGCCCGACCCCCGGGATGACCTTTCGGGCATGGACGTCGCACGCAAGCTGATCATACTGGGGCGGGAGATGGGGCTGCGCCTCGAGGTGTCGGATCTCCTGATCGAAAGCCTGATTCCCACGGGTCTGGAGGGCGGCAGCGCTGAGGATTTTCTTGCGGCACTGCCTGCCCATGACGAGGCCATGCTGACCCGATGGCGGCAGGCCCGGGATGCAGGCCAGGTGCTCCGATACGTGGGGCGACTGTGTGCCGACGGCACTGCGACCGTCCGGCTGGAGTCTCTGCCGCTCGATCATCCGTTCGCCGGCATCAACCTGACCGACAATATCGTCCGCTTCGAGTCGGCGCGCTACAGCGAGAACCCGCTGGTGATACAGGGTCCCGGAGCCGGGCCTGCCGTGACCGCTGCCGGGGTATTTGCCGACCTGCTGCGTCTGTCGGCCTATCTCGGCGCGCCGATCTGACCCATGCGCTACCTGTCTACACGTGGTGGAGAAGCGGTCAGCCTGGAGCGGGCCATCATGGCCGGCACGGCACCGGATGGGGGCCTGTTCGTGCCCGAAACTCTGCCGGCCCGTTCTCCCGGGTCCTTTCCGGACGCCGCGGATTTTTCCGCTGTAGCTGCCCACCTGCTCGCGCCGTTTTTCACGGGTTCCAGCCTCGCTGTCGAGCTCGACGCCATCTGCCGGGAGGCGCTGGATTTCCCGGTGCCCGTGCGCTGTCTTGAAACCGATCCCGCCCTGGGGGTGCTCGAGCTCTTCCATGGGCCGACGGCGGCCTTCAAGGATGTCGGTGCGCGTTTCCTCGCGGCCTGCATGCGCCGGATCCTTGCATGTGGCCAGTTGATGCGCCCACCGGTCACCATCCTGGTTGCCACTTCGGGGGACACGGGCGGTGCTGTCGCGGCAGCATTTCACCGCCAGCCTGGCATCCGGGTCGTCGTGCTGTTTCCCGAGGGTCGGGTCTCTGCCCGTCAGCAGCACCAGCTGACCTGCTGGGGCGACAATATTCTCTCGCTGGCCGTCCGCGGGGAGTTCGATGACTGCCAGCGCCTGGTCAAGGCCTGCTTCGCCGACCCCGAGATCACCGGCATTCACCAGCTCTGCTCGGCCAACAGCATCAATGTCGGGCGCCTGTTGCCGCAGGCTGCCTACTATGCACGCGCCAGCCTGGAGCACTTCCGGCGGACCGGGCGCAAGCCCAGCTTCATCATCCCCACGGGCAACCTCGGCAATGGCTTTGCCTGCGTCTGGGCACGCCGTATGGGCCTCCCCATAGGCCGCATCCTGCTGGCCACGAATGCCAATACGACGATCCCTGATTTCCTGGCCACGGGCAGCTGGCTGCCAAGGACCAGCGTCCCGACGCTGGCTTCTGCCATGGACGTAGGCGACCCGAGTAACATGGAGCGCCTGCGCAAGCTGTACCCGGAGACCAGCCAGCTGCGCGATGAGGTCGGTGCGGCAGCCGTCGACGACTCCGGCATCCGCAGCACCATCGCGGACGAGTATGCCCGCCATCAGCTGCCCTGGTGTCCGCACACGGCCACTGCGTTTCACCTGTACCGCCAGCTGCCCGAGTCCGAGCGCCGCGGTCAGGACTGGATCGTCGTGGCTACTGCCCATGCCGCGAAGTTCGACGAGATCGTCGAGCCGCTGCTGGGCTGCACGGTGGAACCGCCGGCCGAGCTCGCTGCGCTGCTGGATCTGCCGGCAAGCTTCCGGACCATTTCTCCTGATATCCAGGCGCTGGTCGCCTGCTTGGACTGACCCGGCGAGTCACGCCACGGCCCATGGGGAATTCCGTGCCAGGCACCCTGACGCTGGTGCTGTCCATGCTGCTGGTCCTGGTGCTGGCCGTGGCCCTGGCTGTCGCCCTATGGCGCGTCCGTCGTCGCCGGCGCGACCCCGTCCGCCGGCTCGCGTCGGCAGCGGTCGATTCACTGCACAACCTCCTGATTCCGTCCGGGCACGACGAGGAGGTTCTTGTCGACCTTGTGCTGCTCTCTTCCAGTGGCCTGCTGGTCATCGAGCTGAGGCGCGTGGATGGCCACCTCTTTGGCGGAGAAAAGATGGCCGAATGGACCGTACTGGGTTCGGGTAGGCGCCAGACGTTCCCCAATCCGAAGCACCACTTGATGGATCGAGTGGCTGCTCTTCAGCGCCTCGTGCCGGAGATTCCGGTCAGCGGGGTGTTTCTGGTCTGGGGAAGCACCGCCTTTGGTCGCGGCAGGCCTGAGCGCGTCGTGCTGCTGGAAGAGATGCTGGACCGCCTGAGGCGGGAGCGCGACACCGGTACGGAGAGTGTGCGCGCCTTCCGTCCTGCCTGGGACAGCCTGCGCCGCTATGCTGCCAGCTGAGGACCCGGAGCCGGGGCCAGTCTGAACAGGCGGCGGGTGTTGCGGGCGGTGGCGGCGGCAAGCTCGTCGGGGTCCACCTGCATGTACCGGGCCAGGGTGAGCAGCACGTGCGGGAGCAGCGCTGGCTCGTTGCGTCTGCTGCGAGGCTTCTCGGGCAGGTCGCGCGGCAACAGGTAGGGCGCATCGGTCTCGATCAGCACGCGGTCCAGCGGCAGCTCGCGTACGGCCTCACGCAGGGGCTGGCTGCGCCGCTCGTCACAGATCCAGCCCGTCACGCCGATGTAGAGGCCCAGGTCCACGTAGGCCTCCAGTTCCCGCGGGCCATCCGTAAAGCAATGCGCGACACCGCCATGGAGGCCGGGCCAGAACGACTGCAGCATGGCAAGGAAATCCCTGTGAGCTTCCCTCTGGTGCAGGAAGAGCGGCTTTCCCGCTGCCGAAGCAATGGCCAGCTGTGCCTCGAACGTGGCCCGCTGTGCCGGGTGGGGCGAGTAATTGCGGCAATAGTCCAGTCCGCACTCACCGGCGGCCACGACGACCGGTTCTTTCAGCAGCTGGGTCAGGCTCGCGCCGGTATCCGGACCGAAGTCCCCGGCATGGTGCGGGTGAACACCCGCGGTCGCAAACAGCAGTCCCGGGTGGCGGCGGGCAAGCTCGAGCGCCGAGCGGCTGGCTTCGGCACTGGTCCCCGTGACGATCATCTGCTGCACGCCAGCCTGGCGCGCGCGCTGCACGACCTCGGGGAGGTCGTCACGAAAGCTCTCGTGAGTCAGGTTGACCCCGATGTCGATGAGTCCGGGCGTTTTCATCGGCGGGATTCTAGGTGCTGCGGGCGGTCTGCGGTAGCATGGCGGTCGCTGATGCGCGAGGAGAGGATCAATGCGTGGACTGTACCTGCTGAGCTTGCTCCTGGCTGCCGGACCCGGCTGGGCTGCTGGTGATGCCAGCCTGCTCGATGCACTGCAGGAGCGGATTTCCGCAGCCTGGCATGCGCAGGATATTGACGGCCTGGAAGCTGCGCGGGCAGAGGCGCTGGCCTTTCAGGGCGAGGGAGAGATTGCTTTCCTGGCCGGGTACTACGCCGCGCTGGCCAGTTTCCGCATTGGCGACCTGGTCGCCGATAACCGTCGGCGCGCACGTGACGCCTTCGATGCCTGCATAGATGAGCTTGAGGCGCTGCTGGATGAAGGAGTAGGGGGCGAACTCGCCGCAGAGGGCCATGCGCTGCTGGCAGGCTGCTACGGGAACAGTGCGGCCTTTTACCGTCCGCCGCGGGTCATCATGCGCGGAAACCGCGCACAGCGGAACTTGGAGCGTGCGGCCGAACTGGCCGCGGACAACCCGCGCGTGATCCTTCAGGATGCTCTCAGCGACTACTCAAGGCCGGCCATGTTTGGTGGCGATGTCGAGCTGGCCGCGCAGAAACTGGACAGTGTCGCCGGGATATTCGATGAGGGCCGCGACGTCCCGGCCGGACACCCGACCTGGGGCGCACCTGATACCTGGCTCTACATCGGGCGCATTCGGGCTGCGGTGGGCGACACCGAGGGCGCGTCTGCCGCCTTCAGCCGGGCGCTGGAGCTGGCGCCGGACTTCAGGCTGGCCAGGCAGGACCTGGATAGCCTGTAAGCCCGGCGCCCGCGTCGCAAGGGTTCAGGCCGCCTTGCTGCCTGCAAGTTGGCGCAGCACGTAGTTCAGGATGCCGCCATGCCGGAAGTACTCCCGTTCCTTCGGCGTGTCGATGCGAACCCTGGCACTGAAACGACTGACCTTGCCATCCGCGCTCGTCATCGTCACTTCCACCGACTCCGCATTGCCGCCTTCCAGGCCGTCGATGCTGAAGCGCTCCTCGCCGGTGATGCCGAGGCTGGCAGCCGACTCGCCCTCGGCAAACTCGAGCGGCAGCACACCCATGCCGATCAGGTTGGAGCGATGGATACGTTCATAGCTCTCTGCGATGACGGCCCGGACTCCGAGCAGGCGCGTGCCCTTGGCCGCCCAGTCACGAGATGAGCCGCTGCCGTACTCCTTGCCCGCGATGACCACCAGCGGCACGCTGCGTTCTGCATAGCGCATCGCCGCATCGTAGATCGACATCTGCTCCCCTTCGGGCAGAAGGCGGGTGAAGCCACCCTCGACACCCGCGACGAGCTTGTTGCGCAGCCGGATGTTGGCGAAGGTACCGCGCATCATGACCTCGTGGTTGCCACGCCGTGCACCGTAGGAGTTGAAGTCCACGGGCTGCACGCCGTTCTCGATCAGGTACCGGCCGGCAGGAGAGTCCTTGCCGATAGACCCGGCCGGCGAGATATGGTCGGTGGTGACCGAATCCCCAAGCAGCGCCAGAACCTGGGCGTCACGGATATCCTCGATGGAGCCTGGCTCGGCCTGCATGTCCTCGAAGTAGGGCGGGTTGCGTACGTAGGTCGAGTGCTCGTCCCAGGTGTAGCGCTCGCCCTGCGGAACCGCGATCGCGTTCCAGTTGCTGTCTCCCGCAAACACGTCGGCATAGCTGCGCTGGAACATCGCGGAGTCGATCGTGCTGGCAATCACGGACTGGATTTCGGACTGGCTGGGCCAGATGTCCCGCAGGAACACCGGTCGTCCCTCGCTGTCATGACCCAGCGCGTCGTTCAGCAGGTCGACATGCATGGATCCCGCCAGCGCGTAGGCCACCACGAGTGGTGGCGAGGCCAGGAAGTTGTTCCTGACGAGCGGGTGGATTCGCCCCTCGAAATTCCGGTTGCCGGAGAGGACCGCGCAGCCGATGAGCCCGCCTTCCTGGATGGCCCGGGTGATCGGCTCGTCCAGGGGGCCGGAGTTGCCGATGCAGGTCGTGCATCCGAATCCGACGACGTTGAAGCCCAGGCTGTCGAGATCGACGGAAAGGCCGGACTGCTCCAGGTAGTTGCTGACGACGCGCGATCCGGGGGCGAGGCTGGTCTTGACCCAGGGCCGCGTCGTCAGGCCGCGCTGGCGCGCCTTGCGTGCCAGCAGGCCGGCCGCCACCATCACGGACGGGTTCGAGGTGTTCGTACAGCTGGTGATCGCAGCGATCAGCACTGCGCCGCTGGCCAGGTCAAAGGACTGGCCCTTGTGTTCGACCCGCACCGCGGCCGAGTCCTTTCCGCTCTCGGCAAGCTGAGCCTGCTGCAGGTCCGCATACTGCTGGGCGGCCGCACTCAGCAGTATCCGGTCCTGGGGCCTGCTGGGACCGGCAATACTCGGCTCCACGCTGCCCAGGTCCAGCTCCAGCACGTCGGTGTAGAGGGGGTCAGGCTGACCGTCTTCGCGCCACATGCCCTGGGCTCGCGCATAGGCCTCGACCAGGGCGACCTGCTGCTCGTCCCTGCCAGACAAACGAAGGTACTCCAGCGTCTCACCATCGATCGGGAAGATCGCGCAGGTGCTGCCGAACTCGGGGGACATGTTGCCCAGCGTGGCCCGGTCGGCAAGCGGGAGATTGGCCAGTCCGTCGCCGAAGAACTCGACGAACTTGCCGACCACACCACGCTTGCGCAGCAGCTCGGTCACGGTGAGCACGAGGTCGGTCGCCGTCGTGCCCTCGCGCAGCTGCCCCGTCAGCCGTACGCCAATCACCTCGGGGATCAGCATGGTGACCGGCTGGCCGAGCATTCCTGCTTCGGCCTCGATGCCGCCCACGCCCCAGCCCAATACGCCAAGTCCGTTGATCATGGTCGTATGGGAGTCGGTGCCGACGCAGGTATCGGGATAGGCGAGACGGCGGCCATCCTGCTCGCGCACAAACACCACGCGAGCCAGGTACTCAAGGTTGACCTGGTGCACGATGCCGGTATTGGGCGGGACGACCTTGAAGTTATGCAGCGCGCCCTGTCCCCAGCGCAGAAAGGCATAGCGCTCCTGGTTGCGCTTGAACTCTATCGCCGTATTGTCGCTCAGGGCCCTGGCATTGCCGTAATGATCAACCTGGACCGAGTGGTCGATGACGAGCTCGGCGGGCGACAGCGGGTTGATCGCACTGGCATCGCCGCCGAGCTTCACGACAGCATCGCGCATGGCCGCGAGGTCGACCACGGCGGGAACACCGGTGAAGTCCTGCAGCACGACCCGGGCGGGCGTGAAGGCGATTTCGTGAGCGGCCCTGGCCCCTGGTTTCCAGCCGGCAAGTGCAGCGATATCGGCCTCGCTCACGTCGCCCCCGTCGGCATGACGCAGCAGGTTCTCGAGAAGGATCTTGAGCGAGTAGGGGAGACGTTCGACATGGCCTTCGCCAATCGCCGCGAGCCGATAGTAGTCGTAGTCGACGCCGTTGACCGTCAGCACGGCGCGGGTATCGTTGGCTTTGACCATGGGAAGCGTACTCCTGTGAGCTGGCTGCCGCACTGCGCGTGCGACACCGGGTGAAGCGGTGTGACCGGGCCGCCGGAAAGCGGCGCGGAATTATAGCGGATCGGCCGCGCTCCCGCAGGCGGCGGCGGGTGTCCCGGCGACCGGCTGCAGGGTCTCGACCTCGTCGATCTCGCCGCCTCCTAGGCAGATGTCGCCGGCATAGAGCACGACCGACTGGCCGGGCGCTGCGGCACGGACCGGCTGCATGAAACGCACCTCGAGTCCCTGCCTGGCATGGGGCAGCGCCATGCTCGCAACCAGTTCCCCGCGGTGCCGGATGCGCGCCCTGCAGGGCATGCCCCGACTCAGGCCGTCTGGCAGGGGCCCTATCCAGTGTGCCCGTTCACAGCGCACCGACCTGGCCACCAGCATCGGGTGCTGGCTGTCCTGCACCACGATCAGCGCGTTGCGCGCGCTGTCCTTGCCAGCCACGTACCAGGGCGCCTCGCCGCTCCCCGCGAGGCCGCCGATGCCCAGACCCTGGCGCTGGCCTGATGTGTACCAGGCGAGGCCACGATGGCGGCCAAGCTCGCGCCCGGAGGGGTCGAGTATCGGTCCAGGCTGCTCGGGCAGGTAGCGGGCGAGGAAGTCGCCGAATGGACGCTCGCCGATGAAGCAGATGCCCGTGCTGTCGGCACGCGCATGGTTTGGCAGGCCGGCATCGGCGGCGATGCGACGGACCTCGCTCTTGGTGAGTTCCCCGAGGGGGAACAGCACGTGCGACAGTGCCTGGGCGCGAACCGCATGGAGGAAATAGGTCTGGTCCTTGCTGGTATCGCGCGCCATCAGCAGCGCGGGTGAGGGATCGTGGCGGACGCGGGCGTAGTGTCCGGTAGCCAGGTAGCTCGCCCCCAGGCGCATTGCGTGGTCGAGCAGCCGCCCGAACTTGATATGCCGGTTGCAGGCGATATCCGGGTTCGGCGTGCGCCCAGCCGCATACTGGTCCAGGAAGTCACGAAACACGCGCTCCTGGTACTCCTCGCCGAAGCGCACGTGGTGCAGGGTGATGCCGAGCTCCCGCGCGACCAGTTGCGCGGCGTCGTGATCCTGACCGGCGGTGCAGTAGCCATCCGGCTCCTCCCAGTTGGTCATGTGCAGGCCTTCGACCTGCCAGCCCTGCTGCTGCAGCAGCAGGGCCGCCACTGCCGAGTCCACTCCGCCGGACAGGGCGACAATCACGCGCCGGGATGAGTTCATGTGCGCATTCTACCGGCTGCAGGGTGCCGGACGGGCGATGGACTCAGAGTATGGCGGCGCGCCTTGCCAGTTCCGGCATGGCCAGCTCACTGACCAGGTCGCATTGATGGCGCTGCCCGGAGATGAAGTCGTCGACAGCGCGCAGCACCATCGGGCTGCGCAGCCTCGCGGCCTGCTGCTGCAGCTGGTCACGGGTCAGCCAGACGTTGCGGATGATCCCGTGATCCAGGGCGCGGTTGCGTTCATGATGGCTGCAGCGGCCCGTGTAGGCGACACGCAGGAAGCTGGGTTCACCGTGTCCCGGGCTCCATAGATAAATCCCGATGATCGCCTCGGGCTCGAAGTGCCAGGCCGTTTCCTCAAGCGTTTCCCGGATCACTGCCTCCCGGAGGCTCTCGCCAGGTTCGACATGGCCCGCAGGCTGGTTCAGCACTATACGTCCGCCGGCATGTTCCTCGACCAGAAGGAACCGGTCACGCTCGGCCACCACAGCTGCGACGGTCAGGTCCAGCCGGAGATTGCTGCTGTTGCCCATCAGTACGGTCCCCCTTGCTGTGCCGGCCTTGCATTGGGCAGTCGGCGTCTTGTTGCTCTTTGTTGTTCCGCAGTTCAGATTCTGAGCTGCCGGATTTCCTTCGCTGTCTCGGATGCGGACCAGATTTCCTCGAAACGTTCCAGGTAGCGGCGGGCGATAGTGCCATCCGCAATATCCGCGATGCCTTCCCAGCTTCGTGCATCCGCCCGGTAGAGCAACGCCCTGTCATCGGCCAGCAGGAAGGCTGACCGCTCGTCGCGATGCTCCCCGTCCACGTTTCTGAACTCGATGTAGGTATTGAGCCGACGGCCCAGGGCAACGAGCCGGTTTCCGTTTCGCACAGTGCGCGCGGGGTCGCTTATGAGTACGCGCACGCGCGCATACCGCTTTGAGAGTACCAGTTTCTTGGTGATCTCGAGGAAGGCCTCGCTGTCATAAATGCCGGGTTCGAGGTCCGGCGTCAGTATGGCCAGGCCCCTTCTGGCAAGGCCTGCGACGCGGACTGCCGCATCCCGGGTGTCCTCGTAGGAGCCCAGCAGCCAGCGGCGGCCCGGATCATCGGAGCCGGTCGGTGCCGGGTCGGGGTCCTCGTGTAGCGGTCCGAATGGGGCCCGGAACCCGGCTGTTCGGGGCAATGTCATCAGCGCTTGCAGTCAACGGCGGGCGAATCGACGCATGGAGCGTCCGATTCTAGGCATGACGCCATGCAGCAGGTGGGCGCTGCGTCACAGTTCGGGTCAGGAGGCAGGGTCTTCGCCGACCTGGCGAGCGAGCCGGCTCGCGAGTCCGACATAGGTTTGCGGCGTAAGCTGTAGCAGACGGTCACGGGCATCGGGGGGCAGGTCAAGCTCCCAGATGAAGCCGGCCAATGCCTCCGGGCCAAGGCGCTGCCCCCGTGTCAGGGTCTTCAGCTGCTCGTAGGCGTCGGCGTGACCATGCCGGCGCATTACGGTCTGGATCGCCTCGCCAAGCACCTCCCAGTTCCGGGCCAGGTCCCCGGCCATTGTTTCCGGGTCCGCCGCAAGCTTGTCCAGGCCCGCCAGCAGCGACTGCCAGGCCAGTGTCGCGTGGCCGATCGCCACGCCGAGGTTGCGCAGCACGGTGGAGTCAGTCAGGTCCCGCTGCCACCGGGACACGGGGAGTTTTGCCGAAAGATGGCCGAGGATCGCATTGGAAAGGCCCAGGTTGCCCTCCGCATTCTCGAAGTCGATCGGGTTGACCTTGTGGGGCATTGTCGAAGAGCCAACCTCGCCTGCAACCTGCCGCTGGCGGAAATAGCCAAGGGCGATGTAGCCCCAGAAATCACGGCTGGCGTCCAGCAGCACAGTGTTCATCCGCGCCAGCGCATCGCAGTACTCCGCAATCCAGTCGTGTGGTTCAATCTGTATGGTCAGCGGGTTCCAGGCCAGACCCAGTGACTCGATGAAGGCCTCGGACAGTGCGGGCCAGTCCGTGTCGGGATAAGCGGCCACGTGTGCATTGAAGTTGCCCGTGGCACCGTTCATCTTCGCGAGCGGCTGTATTGCGCGCAGCTGGAGCAGCTGGCGCCGGAGGCGGTGGCTGAAGTTTGCCATCTCCTTGCCCAGCGTGGTCGGGCTTGCCGGCTGGCCGTGCGTGCGCGCGAGCATCGGCTGGTCGGCCAGGTCCCTTGCCATCATGTCGAACCGGGCCACCAGCTGCCGCAGCAGTGGCACCAGCACCTCGTCACGACCATGGCGCAACATCAGCGCATAGGCTGTGTTGTTGATGTCCTCGGACGTGCACGCGAAGTGGATGAATGGCCGGATCTTTCCGAGGTCAGGGTCATCGCCCAGCTGCTCAGCGATGAAGTACTCGACCGCTTTCACATCATGATTCGTCGTTCGCTCGATCTCCTTGATGCGGCGTGCGTGTTCGGGGCGGAACTCGTCCACAAGCCCGTTGAGAACGGCACCGACGACCGGAGAGAGCGGCCCGAAGCCGGGAATGTCTGGCCGGTCGGCCAGGAACTGGAGCCAGCGCACCTCCACCAGGACCCGGAAACGGATCAGTCCCAACTCGGAAAAGATTCCGCGCAGGCTCTCGCACTTGCGTGCGTAGCGCCCGTCCAGAGGAGAAAGGGCGGTCAACGGATCGCTGTTCATGTCGGTATCGCGGGAAAGGCCCTATACTTCGGGCCCCGAATCATACACCAAGGCCCGGGGCCGGCTGGCGGCCGCGGGCCCGTACACCGTGCAGGAGGACCAAGATGGCAGAGCGGGCATTCCGGGTGGAGCGCGACAGCATGGGCGAGCTTCAGGTGCCGGCGGACGCCCTGTGGGGCGCTCAGACGCAGCGCGCGGTCGAGAACTTTCCGGTCAGCGGCCTGCCGATGCCGCGTCCGTTCATTGCCGCACTCGGCCTGGTGAAGTGGGCGGCAGCCGGCGCAAACGCCGAGCTTGGGCTGATGACCAGCGCGACCGCCATGGCGATCCAGGCCGCAGCCCTCGAGGTAGCCGCGGGGAATCACGACAGCCAGTTTCCCGTCGATGTGTTCCAGACCGGCTCTGGCACCAGCTCCAACATGAACGCCAACGAGGTGATCGCCCGGCTGGCCAGCGGCAGGCTGGGCAAGTCCGTGCATCCCAACGATGACGTCAACATGGGCCAGAGCAGCAATGACGTGATCCCGACGGCGATCCATGTCAGCGCGGCCATCCAGGTTCATGATGTACTGCTGCCGGCCCTTGCGCACCTCGAGCAGGTGACACGTGACAAAGCGGCCGAGACCAGCGGTATCGTCAAGACCGGGCGCACGCACCTGATGGATGCGATGCCAGTGACCATTGGTCAGGAGCTGGGTGCCTGGGCGCAGCAGATCGCAGACGCAAGGGCGCGAATCGAGTCTACGCTGCCCCGCCTGGTAAGGCTGGCGCAGGGCGGAACCGCCGTCGGCAGTGGCATCAATGCCCATCCGAGGTTCGGGGCCAAGGTGGCAACGCTGCTGGCTGAGCGGACGGGGGTACCTTTCCTACCTGCTGCGGACCACTTTTCCGCGCTTGCCAGCCAGGATACCGTGGTCGAACTCTCCGGCCAGCTGCGTGCGGCAGCCGTGGCCCTGATGAAGATCGCCAATGACCTGCGCTGGATGAACAGCGGCCCGCTGGCCGGTCTGGGAGAGATTGCGCTGCCGGCCCTTCAGCCGGGCAGCAGCATCATGCCGGGCAAGGTGAACCCGGTTATTCCCGAGGCCGTTGCGATGGTCGCCGCCCAGGTGATGGGCAACGACCTCACGGTCGGGGTTGCCGGCCAGTCCGGCAACTTCCAGCTCAACGTCATGCTTCCAGTGATTGCGCACAATATTCTTCAAAGCATTGAAATTACATCTAATGCATCAAGGCTGATTGCTGACCGGGCGATAGCCGGGTTCAGCGTGAACCGCGAACGGCTCGGGGAGGCGCTGGATCGCAACCCGATTCTGGTTACCGCGCTTAACCCGGTGATCGGCTATGAGAAAGGCGCCGCGATTGCCAAGAAGGCTTACGCAGAGGGCCTGCCGATCCGGGAGGTTGCGCTGGAACAGACTGATCTTGAGTCGGCGGAGCTGGACCGCCTGCTGGATCCCCTTGAGCTTACTCGCGGGGGCATCAAGTCCTGAGCCCATGAAGGCCCGGGTGCTGGCATCCCTGGCCGGGACCACGGCCCCGTCGGACCTGGCCAGCAGCGCACTGGCTTCCCTGGGCCCGGAGCGGGCGCGTCAGCTGTATCCGGATCCCCTGGTATCAGCGGCGGTGCTCGTCCCGCTGGTAGAGCAGGGCGGCGGGCTCGAAGTGATGCTGACTGTGCGGAGTGCAGGGCTGCGGGACCATCCGGGCCAGATCAGTTTCCCGGGCGGTCGGATGGAGCGGGGAGAGGACGATCCTGCCCGTACGGCCCTGCGTGAGCTGGAGGAGGAGACTGGTATCGGCTCGGAGTTCGTCGAACTCGCCGGATACCTGCCGGCGAATACGGTGATCACAGGTTTCGCTGTAAGCCCCGTGGTGGGCTTCCTGCGTCCCGGTTACCTGCTGCGCCCGGATCCACGCGAGGTCACCGCAGTCTTTACGGTGCCATTGGGTTGGCTGCGTAACCCGCTGAATCTGAAGAGGAGCGTGCGCCAGTTTCGTGGGTTTGAACTTCCGCTGCACGAGTTCACATGGGAGGAGCACCGCATATGGGGCGCCACGGCCAATATACTGCTGGACCTGTGCCGGCTGCTCGATGACTGAGCACAGCGGGATCATGCGCCTGCTGGCGATCATGGCGCGTCTTCGCGACCCCGTGAGCGGGTGTCCGTGGGACCTTGAGCAGGATTTCGCCTCTATCGTGCCCTACACCATAGAGGAGGCCTACGAGGTCGCTGATGCGGTCGACCGGCAGGCCTGGGACGAGTTGCGCGACGAGCTCGGAGACCTGCTTCTGCAGGTCGTCTTTCACGCGCGCATGGCCGAGGAAGCTGGCTACTTCGACTTCAACGACGTCGTGCATTCGATCTCGGCCAAGATGGAGCGGCGGCATCCCCACGTTTTCGGTGAGACCCGGATCGCATCGGCAAAGGCGCAGCGATCCGAATGGGAGCGTCACAAGTCGGCCGAGCGGGCGGCAATCGGGGTGCGCCCTGATCTCTCGGTGCTGGCCGGCGTGGAGCAGGCGGTGCCGGCATTGACGCGGGCGCGCAAGCTCGGTCGGAGAGCTTCGACGGTCGGGTTCGACTGGCCTGATTCCGGCAGCGTGCTGGACAAGGTCAACGAGGAGCTGGCCGAGCTTGATGCGGCGCGGATGGCCGGGGATCCGGCAGGCGTGCGCGAGGAGCTGGGAGACCTCCTGTTTGCCGTGGCCAACCTGGCACGTCACCTGGATGCCGATCCCGAGGAAGCACTGCGCCAGGCCAACCGGAAGTTCGAGCGTCGCTTCCGGCAGGTGGAGTCCCGGGTGTCGGAGTCTGGAAAAGGCTGGGATGGCCATGACCTGGCCAGCCTGGAAGCGCTCTGGGTACTGGCCAAGAAGGATGAGCGCGGCTGAGTTCCCGAGCCGTTCAGCCGCCGTTCATCAGGCCCGCGTAGCCTTCAGTCATGCTCAGCAAAGGAGGCACGCACATGAAGAGGCTCAAGCATTTCCTGACCGTGGCCAGCTACCGGCGCCTGCCGGCAGGGCTCGCGCTACTCGCCGCCGCGCCACTGGCCACGGCCGCCAACGTGGCTGGGAACATCGAATTTGCCCGTGTGCTGGATGTACAGCCCATGGTGCGCAGCGTGATGGTTCAGGTTCCTGTTCGTGAATGCGTGGAGGTACCCGGCCAGATACGCCCGGTACAGTCAGCGCAGCAGGGCACCGTCGGGGCCACGGTGGCCGGTGGCGTCATCGGCGGGCTTGTCGGGAACAACTTCGGGGGTGGCAGCGGCAACGACGCGATGCGCCTGTTCGGTACCCTGGTGGGCGCCGCAGTGGGTAACGACCTCGCCCGCCAGCGCCAGGCTGCCCAGCCAGTCTACTGGGAGCAGGGGGCCCCTGTAACCCAGTGCACGACGCGCCAGGTGAGCCGCACGGAGGAGCGTTTCGACGGCTACAGCGTGACCTACGAGTTCCACGGTCGGCGCTATACCACGGTGACCCGCGAACATCCCGGCGAGCTCATGCCGGTCCACGTATCGGTGCAGCCGGCGCTTTAGTCAGCCATTCCGGTGCGACCCCGGGGCTGATGCCCCCGGGGTCGACCGTGAGCTTTACGGTCCGGTCAGGGCTGTCCAGTATCCCGTGAGGCGGTCAGTGCCGGCGCCCCGACACGGCCCTTGAGCAGTTCGTCTATCAGGTCGAGCGGCACCGGGAATACGATGGTGTTGGTGCGGTCCTTGGCGATCTCTGTCAGCGTCTGCAGGTAACGAAGCTGCAGTGCAGATTTCTCCGAAGCGAGAATGCCTGCTGCCTCAGCCAGCACCGAGGAAGCCTGGCGTTCACCTTCGGCATGAATCACCTTGGCGCGCCGCGAGCGCTCTGCTTCCGCCTGCGCGGCGATCGAACGGATCATCCGCTCGTCGAGGTCCACATGCTTGAGCTCGACATTGGTCACCTTGATGCCCCAGGCATCGGTTTGCTTGTCGAGTATCGCCTGGATGTCATCGTTCAGCTTGTCCCGCTCGGCCAGCATCTCGTCGAGTTCATGACGGCCGAGTACCGAGCGCAGCGTGGTCTGGGCCAGCTGGCTGGTGGCCTCGAATACGTTTGCGACCTGGATCACGGCACGCTCCGGGTCGATGATCCGGCAGTAGACGACCGCATTGACCTTGACCGAGACGTTGTCGCGGGAAATCACATCCTGACCAGGAACATCTATCACGATCAGCCGCAGGTCTACCTTCACCATGCGCTGGATGATCGGGATCACGATGATCAGGCCAGGCCCCTTCACAGCCTGGAAGCGGCCAAGGAAAAAGATCACGCCGCGCTCGTATTCATCGAGCACCTTGATGGCGCTGGCAAGAATAATCAGCACCAGTACGACGATGAACAGTGTGGTAGTTGCTATTTCCATCATTCCTCCTTCGGGAACCAAGTCCACATGGGTTTCATTTTTCAGGCTCGACGTCCAGGGTGAGCCCCTTGATCCGGGTGACCCTGATCTTGTCGCCGCGTCTCAGCGGATGGCTGCTTTGCGCTGACCAGCGCTCCCCGTGCACGAATACGGTGCCGGAACCCTGGTCCGAGAAATCATGCAAGGCTTCGCCGGTGACACCGACCATTTCTTCCGCGCCACTGTGGACCTGCCTGCGCCGGATCTTCATCAGCATCGTAACGAGCAGCAGCAGCGAAGCGCTTGCGACCAGCGCTACGGATACGATGAGCCCCCGGGAAATCTGCATGCCCGGCACGTCCGTATCGAACAGAATGATCGAGCCGAAGACGAACGCCGCGATGCCGCCGAGGCCCAGCGCCCCGAAGCTTGGCACGAACGCCTCAGCAACTATCAGTATGACTCCCAGCAGCATAAGGCCCAGCCCTGCGTAGTTGACCGGCAGGATCTGGAACGAGAACAATGCCAGGACCAGACAGATTGCACCGACGACGCCGGGGACGATGGCGCCAGGATTGTAACCCTCGAAGATGAGGCCATAGATGCCGATCAGCAGCAGCAGGTATGCGATGTTGGGGTTGGTGATGGTCGCCAGCAGCCTGATGCGCCAGTCGGGCTCGAGAAGCTCGACCCGCATGCCCGCGGTTTCAAGCGTCACTTCTCCGGACTCCAGCTTGACCACGCGACCATCGATCAGTTCGAGCAGCTGGGGAATGCTGGCGGCAACCAGGTCGATGACGTTCTGGGCGGCGGCTTCCTCTGCGGTCAGACTCACGGCTTCCCTGACGGCCAGTTCAGCCCAGTCGGCATTGCGTCCTCTCAACTCGGCCAGACCACGAATGTAGGCGACGGCGTCGTTGATCGCCTTGCGTTCGGCTGCGGTGCCGCCTGTGGCTCCGGAAGGACGGGGGGCTGGCCTCGCCTCGTCATCCCGGGCCTTGTCGCCGGTGGCTGCATCGTCCCCGGGCTCGGGCTCGGGCTCGGGCTCCTCCTGGGGTGGCGCGCCCGGGACGCCCCCGCCGCCGATCTGGACCGGCGTTGCCGCACCTAGGTTCGTGGCGGGCGCCATCGCGGCAATGTGGCTCGCATACAGCATGTAGGTTCCCGCGCTGGCGGCACGCGAGCCGCTCGGGTAGACGAAGGTCGCCACAGGGACCCGCGAGCTGAGGATGTCCTTGATGATGTCGCGCATCGCCGCATCCAGACCGCCGGGCGTATCCAGCTGGATGATCAGCAGCCCGGCATTTCGGGCCTCCGCCTCGGCAATGCCCTTGCCTATGTATTCTCGCGTCGCCGGGCCTATGGCATCGCTGACCTGTAGGAGGATCGCGAGGCGCTCGCCGTCCTGCCCGCTTGCACCCGGAGGTGAAAGCAGCACTGCAGCAAGCCCCAGAAGCAGTAGCGGCAGGAACAGGACCCGGCTGCGGTTCAGTCGCCTCATCGAAGATCCTTCTCTGGACACAGTCAGTCAGCTCGATAATAACAGGCGGGAGGCGCCGGCGGTTTCCAGCAGACCGGTCACGCATTACCATGCCGACGAAGAGGCCGCCCTTGCACCCAGGCAGGCCTGACTGGAGTTGGTCAATTCCGGCCCAGGTGGACCGGATCGCTGCAGATTCCGGGCGGTTCAGATACCTTAGGGTTTTCGCCGGCGGGCACTGGCTCGGATTCAGCTGACACGGCAGTGAACCGGATCGGGCCCGCCCGTTGAGGGATCATCATGAGTCTGGAAGACATGCGTACGCCGGAAGGCTGGGAGCCTGACAGCTGGCAGCGCCAGGCGGTCAGCCAGCTGCCGGTTTACGAGAACCAGGCGCAACTCGATGCCGTGCTCGAGGAACTCGGGCGGCTGCCGCCCTTGGTCACGAGTTGGGAAGTCGAGGCGCTCAGGGCCCGTATCGCGGCAGCCCAGCGCGGTGAGTGTTTCATTCTGCAGGGCGGTGACTGCGCCGAGAGCTTCGCCGACTGCACCTCCGAAAGCATCGTCAGCAAGCTGAAGATCCTGCTCCAGATGAGCGTGGTGCTGATCGCAGGCCTGAAGAGGCCCGTCGTGCGGATCGGGCGCATGGCGGGACAATATGCAAAGCCTCGTTCTGCCGACAGCGAAACCCGGGAGAAGGTGACGCTGCCCAGCTACCGCGGTGACATCGTCAACCGTAACGTGTTCAGCCCGGCTGACCGGGTGGCCGACCCGGAGCTCATGTTGCGCGGCTATGAGCGCTCGGCGCTGACGCTCAACTTTGTCCGCGCGTTGCTCGATGGGGGCTTCGCGGACCTGCACCACCCGGAGAACTGGGACCTGGCCTGGGTGAGCCACTCGCCCCAGGCAGACGAATACCATCGTATCGTGCAGCGTGTTGCCGATGGCCTGGATTTCTTTGAGAACATCACGGGTGAAACGCTGGGTACGGCACGGCGCGTGGAGTTCTACACGTCGCACGAAGGGCTTCATCTGTATTACGAGCAGGCGCAGACGCGGTTCCTGCCGCATCGACAGTGCTGGTACAACCTGACGACCCACTTTCCCTGGGTCGGCATGCGGACGGCCTCCCCCGGCAGCGGCCACCTTGAGTATTTTCGCGGCATCGCAAACCCTGTGGCGGTCAAGGTCGGACCAGGGGTTACGCCAGAGAGGCTGCTGGACCTGGTCTCGCGCCTGAACCCGGGCAACGCACCCGGGCGCCTGACGCTGATTCATCGTTTTGGCGCCGGCCGCATTGCCGACGAGCTGCCGCCCCTGGTCGAATCCCTGCAGGCTGCGGGCGCTGTTGTCCTGTGGATGTGCGATCCGATGCATGGAAACACGGAGACCACCAGCGACGGGCGCAAGACCCGCCGCTTCGACCAGATACTGGCTGAGCTGGATGCTGCTTTTCGTGTCCACGGCAATCTCGGCAGCCTGCTCGGAGGCGTGCACCTGGAGCTCACCGGAGAGCACGTCACGGAATGCACAGGGGGCGCACGGGGTCTCACCGACGCTGACCTTGGACGTGACTACCGCAGCCAGGTCGATCCGCGACTGAACTACGAGCAGGCGATGGAGGTCGCGATGCGTATCGCCGGCTTCGGGCAGCATCGCAACGGATGACCACAGGCTTCGACCCGGCGACCTTTGTCGCCGCGCTGACCCGGCGGCCAGGCGTCTACCGGATGCTTGGCCCGGATGGAAGTATCCTCTACGTCGGCAAGGCGCGGGACCTCAAGCGTCGGGTTGCCAGCTACTTCGGTAGCCAGCAGATTCACCCCAAGACACAGGCGCTGATGCGCGAGGTGGCGTGCGTGGAGGTCACTGTCACGGCGACTGAGCAGGAAGCGCTGCTGCTGGAATACAACCTGATCAAGGCGCACCAGCCGCGCTACAACGTGCTTCTCCGGGACGACAAGAGTTATCCCTTCATTTACGTGTCAACCCAGCAGGCGTTCCCCCGGTTCGAGTTCCGCCGCGGCCGGCGCCGAGGGGCTGGCCGCTTTCTTGGTCCCTTCCCGAGCGCGGCCTCGGTGCGCGAGACCCTGGTGCAGGTGCACAAGCTGTTCCAGGTCCGCCAGTGCAGCGATGCATTCTTCGCCAACCGCACGCGACCCTGCCTGCAGCATCAGATCGGCCGGTGCTCGGCGCCCTGCGTGGACCGGATCACTTGCGATGACTACCGTCGCGACGTCGAGGATGCGCTGCTGTTTCTCGAGGGACGTAACGACGCCGTGCTGGCCAGCCTGCTGGGCCGGATGGAGCTTGCGGCAGAGCGGCTGGATTTCGAGCGTGCAGCCACCTACCGGGATCAGGTGCAGGCGATCAAGCGCATCCAGGCTGAGCAGGTCATCTCCGGCCGGCCTGTGCCGGATACCGACGTGCTGGCGGCCCACAATGAAGCAGGCCTGTCGTGCATCACGCTGCTGAGCGTGCGGGGAGGGCGCGTGCTGGGTACGCGCGACTATTTTCCGCGCGCCAGCCCCGATACCGCGCCCGAGGAATTGCTGGGCGCATTCATTGCGCAGCACTACCCGCTGCAGCCCCCGCCCCGGGAAATTCTCTGTACGCATGCCCTGGAGGAACGGACCTTGCTGGAGCTCGCGCTCGGGTCAGCAGCCGGCCATCCGGTGAGCATCCGCCATGCCGTCCGGGGACTGCGCAGGCGCTGGCTCCAGATGGCGGCTGAAAACGCGCGCCAGGCGGCAACACGTCAGCGCGTGGCCGGCGCGGGTCTGGCCGCCCAGTTCGATGATCTGGTCGCGCAGCTGGGGCTGCCTGCCGTTCCTCGACGGATCGAGTGTTTCGATGTCAGCCACAGCGGTGGCAGTGAGACCATGGCGGCCTGCGTGGTGTTCGGGCCCGGGGGGCCGTTGAAATCGGACTACCGACGCTTCGCACTCCGTGAGCCTGCAGCCGGAGACGACTATGCAGCCCTGGCTGAGACCGTGCGCCGGCGGTACCGGAGCCAGGTGGAAGGGGAGGCCCTGCTGCCCGAGCTGATTCTGGTTGATGGGGGCAGGGGCCAGCTGGGACGGGTGTCCGAGGTGCTGGACGAGCTTGGACTCTCGCATATCCCGCTGGTCGGGATTGCCAAGGGCAGCGACCGGCGCCCCGGTGAGGAGCGGCTTTGGTTAAGGGGGGAGAGCCAGCCCCGCAGGCTGGCGGGCAACTCCCCGGCGCTGCACCTGCTGCAGCAGGTTCGTGACGAGGCCCACCGCTTCGCGATCACGGGTCACCGCCAGAGACGCAGCAGGGTGCGGCTTGTCTCGACCCTGGAGCAGATCCCCGGGCTTGGACCTGCCAGGCGCAGGGCGCTGCTGCGCCATTTTGGCGGCTTGCAGGGTATCCGCCAGGCCGGCGTCGGTGAGCTGGCCCGCGTTCCGGGCATCAGTGCCGCGCTTGCCGCGCGCATACACACTAGCCTCCATGGCGGGGAGGATTGAGGGTGGTCTGCACCCCGGCCTGCAGCGCGCTACAATCCGCGCTTTAATCCCCGGACCCGCGGCCTGCCCGGCGGGACAGCCATGCACGCGCCCCTGAACCTCGCCATCTCACTGACCTGGATGCGCATCGCAGCCATTCCGCTGCTGGTGCTGCTGTTCTATGGTCTCGACGAGTGGGCGCGCCCTGCGGCGACGCTGATGTTCGGTCTGGCGGCGGTGACGGACTGGCTCGATGGCTACGTTGCGCGGCGCTTCGGGCAGGACTCGCCGTTCGGGGCTTTTCTCGACCCGGTGGCCGACAAGCTGATGATTGCCGTGGCGCTGGTCCTGATCGTGCAGTCTGACCCGAGGATCGTTACGGCGCTGCTGGCGATCGTGATCATCGGCCGTGAAATCGCCGTATCGGCTCTGCGCGAGTGGATGGCTGAGCTCGGGGCGCGGAGCCAGGTGGCAGTCTCTGCCTACGGCAAGGTGAAAACGATCATGCAGATGATCGGGGTAGGGGCGATGCTGTGGGAGCGTCCGGTCGCGGGTATCCCGGTCTACGAGATCGGGATGGTGCTGCTGATCGTCGCCGCCGGCCTCACGCTCTGGTCGATGGCCGCCTACCTGCAGGCCGCATGGCCCCGCCTTACCGGAACAGCCTGATTCCTTGACAGGCGATCGCGGGTCTGTAGCATATGCGCACTTCGCGCGGGCATAGCTCAGTTGGTAGAGCGATACCTTGCCAAGGTATAGGTCGCCGGTTCGAGTCCGGTTGCCCGCTCCATTCCCCGGTCTGCCGGGGCCTGCCTTCGGCAGGTCCCGTCGCCCACCAGGCCGAGGTGAGCCATGCGCCCCAGGTTCCTGTTGAGCTTCCTCCTGATTGCTTTGCTGGGGGTGCTCGCCGCCATGTGGCTGCTGTCGGGCAACGTCGAACGCCTGGTCGGCCGGGTGATCGAGAGCACGATCAGCGAGACGACTGGCACCCCGGTGACCGTGCGTGCAGTCAGGCTTTTGCCCAGCGAGGGTCGCGTGATGGTCCTTGGCCTGCGGATCGGTAATCCGAATGGCTACCGGGAGACTGATGCGCTCGCGGTCGAGCGCATCGAGGTCCAGCTGGACCCGGGCGCGCAGTCGCCCGCACTGATCCGGGTCCGCTCCGTTGTTCTGGACGGCATGACTGTCACTTTCGAACCCTACGGAACCCGCACCAACCTGCAGGAGCTGCTGGAGCGGATACGCTCGGCCCGCGGGTCCCGGGAACCAGGCCGCGAGCCACCCGAGCTGGTGATCGACGATCTGCTGGCCGAAGGTGGCGAGGTGCTGGCATGGCTCGGCGGCGACCAGGAGCAGCCGCAACGCATTGCGCTGCCACCCGTCAGGCTGCAGGGTATCGGAGGGCACTCCGGCAGCCGGCAGGCCAGCGACGTGGCCGCCCAGGTTCTGACCGAGATCTTCCAGCAGGGCCTCGCGCGTGGCGCGGAAGCGGTTTTGCGCGACCTGGTCGACCAGGCCGGGCGTGTGCTGGGCGAGGAGTTGCGTGAGGACGGCCGGGAGGCCGGCCGCCGTCTGCGCGAGCTGCTGGAGGACCGCTAGAGGCGCTCGCTGTGTTACATTTCCGCCCCGTCCGGAACAGCCTGACCCACGGCTAGGTGGCAGAGTGGTCATGCAGCGGCCTGCAAAGCCGCGTACAGCGGTTCGATTCCGCTCCTAGCCTCCAGGCTGTACCTTTACACCCGAACCTGCCCGGGTGGCGGAACTGGTAGACGCCGCAGACTTAAAATCTGCTGGAGGCAACTCCGTGCCGGTTCGAGTCCGGCCCCGGGCACCAGGCCAGCAGGCGTCAGTCGAGCTCTTCCTTGGCGTCCTCGAGTGCTTCCTCGATCTCGCGACCAAAACGGTCCAGAGAGTCGCGTGCGTCCTCTGCTGCCTCGTCGATCTCGCGGCCGGCCTGCTCGGCGGGGCCGGGATCCCGGCATGCAGCGGCACTCAATACCAGCAGTGAGGCGAGGGCGATGCCAGCAGCCCGTATTCTCATCCGTTCACCTTTCACGGTTCCTCCATCAGCTTGGGGAGCCGCCTGGCAGCTGGCTCCTGGTGGCCTGCTCCTCCCGGATGCCGGGCACCAGTTGGTGGATATTGCCCCTGGCGCGCATGATTTCGCTGTCGCTCCGCTTGTCCCGTTTCCGGCGGACGGGCGCATTGAGGCGCTGGAGGCCGGCCCCTTCTGGTACTGCTTCATCCCTTCTCCCCATTGATGGGCTCTTTTCCACCCTGCCTTTTCCGGCAGGAAAATGCTTTAACCCATGTTAAGGAAAATCCGCGCAGGCTCAGGGTAGCTTGTTGCCGGGCACCTTGAACGATAAAGGAGCAAACCAAGCTCTACTGGGTACTTGTGTTTCCGGTCGTGGCCATCGTCGCGGGCGTCGCAACCAATATTGCCTGGATCCTGTTACTTGTCGGCCTGGTACTCGCCCTGGTTTTCCTGATCTCCGGCCGGAGCTCGCCGCCGCCGCTGTAGGCAAAGTCCTGCGAGCAAGGCAGCTTCAGGCCAGCCGGGCTGCGTGAAAACGCAGGTGCTCCTCAATGAAGCTTGCGACGAAGAAGTATGAATGATCGTAGCCTGGCTGCATGCGCAGTGTGAGCCTGACACCGGTCGTCTGGCAGGCAGCCTCCAGCGCTTCCGGGCGCAGCTGGCCCTCGGCAAGAAACCGGTCGTCAGTGCCCTGGTCAACCAGCAGGTGGTGACTGCAGCCTGCCCGGCGCAGTAGCGCGCAGCTGTCCCACTCCAGCCAGGTCTCCCGGTCCATGCCCAGGTAACGGCCGTAGGCATACTCGCCCCATGGACATTCCGCAGGGTTGGCAATTGGAGCAAGCGCGGAAACCGACTGGTAGCGCCCGGGGTTGCGCAGCGCGCAGATGAGGGCCCCGTGTCCGCCCATCGAGTGACCGCTGATCGACTGCCGACCGGTGACCGGGAGGGCGCTGTTCACCAGTGCGGGAAGCTCCTGCGTCACGTAGTCGTACATTTGGTAATGCTGCCGCCACGGTTCCTGTGTTGCATTCAGATAGAACCCGGCTCCGGAGCCGAAGTCATAGCGCTCGTCCTCGCCGGTCAGCCCTACGCCCCGCGGGCTGGTATCAGGGCAGATGATGGCGATACCCAGCTGGGCGGCGAGTCCGAGGGCACCGGCCTTGTGCATGAAGTTCTCGTCGGTGCAGGTGAGCCCTGACAGCCACCAGAGACAGGGTACATGTCCCTTGTCGGCCTGGGGAGGCAGGTAGGCAGCGAACACCATGTCGCAGTCGAGCGTCTCTGACCGGTGGCGGTAACGCCTGTGCCAGCCACCGAAACTGCGGTTTGCTGCAATTTCCTCCATGTTTGTGCTCATGCCTTTTCGGGATAATGGAGCACCGTGCGGATGCTGCTGCCTGAATGCAGCAACTCGAAGGCGTCATTGATCTTCTCGAACGCCAGTTCGTGCGTGACGAACTCGTCAATGCGTATTTCGCCACGCATGTACCGCTCGACATATCCGGGCAGCTCGCTGCGTCCCTTTACGCCGCCAAAGGCCGAGCCCTTCCAGACCCGCCCCGTAACCAGCTGGAACGGTCGGGTGCTGATCTCCTCTCCAGCGCCTGCGACGCCTATGATCACGGACTGCCCCCAGCCCTTGTGGCAGCACTCGAGTGCCGCACGCATCACCTTGACGTTGCCTATGCATTCGAACGAGTAGTCCACGCCACCATCGGTCATGTCGACAATGACCTGCTCGATGGGCTGCCCGAAGTTGCCGGGGTTGACGCAGTCGGTCGCGCCGAACTCGCGGGCCAGCGCGAACTTCCGGGGGTTGATGTCGATCGCGATGATCCTGCTTGCGCCGGCCATCACCGAGCCCTGAATTACCGCAAGCCCTATCGCCCCAAGTCCGAAGACAGCCACCGTCGCACCGGTTTCAACCTTTGCGGTATTGAGGACGGCGCCTATGCCCGTTGTCACCCCACAGCCAAGAAGGCACACGCGCCCGAGCGGGGCATCCTTGCGGATACTTGCCAGCGAGATCTCCGGGAGCACGGTGTAGTTGCTGAAAGTCGAGCAGCCCATGTAGTGATGCAGTGTGCGGCCGTCGAGGGAGAACCGCGAGCTGCCATCAGGCATCACGCCCCGGCCCTGCGTCGTGCGGACGGCCTGGCAGAGATTGGTCTTTCCCGAGGTGCAGAACTTGCAGTGCCCGCACTCCGCTGTGTAAAGCGGGATGACCGTGTCGCCCGCCCTGAGTCTGGTCACGCCCTTGCCCGTCTCCCGCACGACGCCGGCACCTTCGTGCCCGAGTATCGCGGGGAATAGCCCTTCCGGATCGGCACCGGACAGGGTGAACGCATCGGTGTGGCAGACACTGGTCGCTGCAATCTCAACCAGCACTTCGCCGGTTCGGGGGCCCTCGACATCGATCATTTCGAGCTCGAGTGGCCGGCCGGCCTCCCAGGCGATCGCGGCGATTGACTTCATATGCGGTTCCCCCGGACGATACGAGTGAAGTATCTCACACCCGGAGGCGGCGATGAGGATACTGAAGGGGGTGGTCCTCGGCGCGATGATGACCGGCTCCTCGAGTGCCGGGGCGCAGAATTTCGATCCGGCAACCATCGACTGGGAACGCATGAGCCGGATACCGATGCACGATGTCTTTATCCGGCAGTACAACGATGCCTGCGCCAGCTGTCACGGAGAGGATCTCCGTGGTCTGAACGCGGCACGCCCTGGTCGGCGTGACGCTGGAGCATGGCGACACAGTCGAGGCAATCGCGCGGAGCATCGCCGAAGGCTTCCCGGACTCGGGTATGCCTGGTTTCGCCGCGACGATGAGCCCGCGCCAGATCCACAACATCGCGCTCTACGTGGCAGAGCAGCGCCTGGGCGTCACGATCCTCGACAAGCGCGACGGCATGGAATATCAGATTCCGGATGTACCGCTGGTCAGTGAGCGCCATGCCTTCCGGCTGGAGACGGCCGTCACCGGCCTTGACCCCATGCCATTCTCTATTGCCCCGCTGCCCGATGGCCGAATCCTGCTCAGCGAGCGCATGCGCGGTCTGCGGATCGTTGACACCGATGGCAGCCTCGACCCCTACATCAGGGCAACTCCGCCGGTATTCGATGACTCGGCTTGTTCCTTGGCCAGGTGCAGGGGCTCGGCTGGCTGCTCGAGGTGGCCTTGCACCCGGACTACGAGGACAACGGATGGATCTACCTGCACCACACTGATCGCTGCGAGGACTGCAACGGCCTGAGCCGGCGGGCCGGCCGACCCGTGTCCATGAACAGGGTCGTGCGCGGGCGGATACGCGACGGCGAATGGGTCGACGAGCAGGTGCTCTGGCAAGCCGATCTGGAAACCTACAGCATGATGTCGGACCTCTCCGCCGGAGGTTGCCTGGCTTTCGATGACGAGGGGCATGTCTATTTCAGCGTCGGCATGAAGGGACGGCTCGACTACATCGGCATCCAGGACCTGGACCTGCCCTACGGCAAGATCCATTGCCTGCGCGATGATGGAAGCATCCCTGAGGACAACCCTTTTCTTGGAGTGCCGGGAGCACTGCCATCGATCTGGACGCTCGGACATCGCATTCCGCAGGGCCTGGAGCTGAACCCGTTCACGCATGAGATGTGGTCGACCGAGATGGGCCCACGCGGCGGCGATGAACTGAACCGGCTGGTTGCAGGGGGTAACTGCGGATGGCCTCTGTTCAGCCGCGGCGTGAACTACGATGGCCGGCCGGTGAAGGTGGCAGCAGAGCTCGGTATCACGCTGCGGGAGGACGAGGTGATTTTCCCGGTCGTAGACTGGACGCCGTCCAACGCGATCTCGAGCTTCATCTTCTACGACACCGACCAGTTCCCGTGCTGGCGGGGCAACATCATCGCCGGCACGCTGCAGGCTACCGATCTGCTGCGCCTGGAGATCTTTGATAATCGGTTAGTTAACAGCGATCTGCTGATCGAGAACCTCGCGCGCTTCCGCCACATCGAGCTCGGTTACGACGGCACGCTCTAACTGCTGCTGGAAAACCGGGCTGGCTCGAAGATCCTCAGGCTGGTCCCGGCGGATGCGCCTGCGGGCGGCGACTAGCGGCGCGGCGGCAGCGGCAGCCAGCGCGCGACCCGCGCGCAGTAGCGGCGGTAGTCCTCACCGAACCAGCCGCCCAGGCGCTGCTCCTCCGGAATGATGAACAGCTGCTGGACCGCGAGCATGAAGAAGGGGACGCCAAGCAGGGCGGTCAGGCTGCCGAGCAGCAGCGCCACGCCGAGCACGATGAGCGTCATGCCCAGGTACATCGGGTTGCGGGTGAACCTGAACGGGCCTGCCGTCACGAGCCTGGTCGACTCGCCATTCGGATAGATGGTCGTGTCGTGGCGTGCTAGCGTCTTTGCGGCCTGGCCGGTCAGCAGCAGGCTGGCGGCGAAAGCCAGCAGCGCCAGCATGATGCTGAGGGGCCGTTCGAGCAGCTGCATGACCGGAGCCCAGGTATGCAGCGCCCAGGAGAGGAGGGCGGCCGGCACAATCCAGGCTGGCGGCACCGCGCGGAACTTGAGCAGTGCCGCTGGTTTCAAGTGCCGTCGTCTCCGGCCGCAGCGCTTCCGGTCACGACTTGTCCCGACGGTAGGTGCCAACCAGCCGGTTCATTGCCTTCACCGCCGGCTCGATCCCGGTCAGCAGTTCGCGCAGCGTCAGCCCCGCCGGCAGCTCGCGGTCACTGTCGAGTGCCAGCAGCCAGAAGTAGTAACGATGCGTGCCGTGGCCGGGCGGCGGCATCGGCCCGCCATAGCCTTGCTTGCCGAAATCGTTCTTTCCCGCCGTTCCCTCGCGTGTTCCTTCTTCCAGTGAGCGGCAGTGCGCGGGAAGGTTGTACAGCACCCAGTGCACGAAGCCATAGCCGCCATCGCTGCCTACCAGGGGCGCGTCGGGGTCGTGGCACACGAGGGCCCAGGACCGTATGCCTTCCGGCGCGTTGGACCAGGCTAGGGCAGGCGATATGTCATCGGCTTCCCCCGTATGCCGGCGCGGGATAGCCGCACCGTCGCTGAATGCGTTACTGACCAGCTTCAGGTCCGAGAGTGCAAAGCCCATCTCCTGATCCTCCTTCGTCCGCGCCAATACCGCCACATGATAAGCCAGCAGTGCCGGGTCCGGATCAGGCCAGCAGCTTCTCGACCAGTTCCGGGACATCGATGCGCTGGCTCACATCGAGGCTGACTACCCTGGCCGCCTCGTCATGACAGGGCGGATCAAGGCCTGAGAGCTGGGCGATCAGGACTGCCAGCGTGGCTTCCGAGGCGTCATTGCCGGCAGCGATCCGCGTGCTGATACGCTGCCGGAGCAGCGCTTCTGGCCCGTGCAGCCAGACCAGTGTCCCGGGTACGCCGTGCGCGTGCGCCACCTCGAGCAGTCCGGCGCGCTGTTCGGCCTCGAGTGCGGCGGCATCCACCAGCACGCTGAAGCCGGCATCCAGGACGATTCCGGCGAGTCTGGCCAGCCGCTCGTAGGTCGCCAGAGACCGCTCTGTCGTGTACAGCCCCTGGCCCGGAGCTGAATGCGAGCTGGCCTGCTCGGCGAGCCCGGCCAGCCGCTTGCGCTCCACGTCGGAGCGCAGGTGAATCGCCGACAGGGGTGCGGAAAGCTGGCGTGCCAGCCAGGTCTTGCCGGTGCCGGACGGGCCGCAGACGAGCAGCAGCTGGGGCTGGCGCGGCAGCAGGGCAGGCCTGGCGGCGAACTGCAGCAGTTTGCGGCAGGCAGCGCGGGCAGCCGGCTGCGTGCCGTCGGGTGCCAGCAAAGTGACCTTGGCCCTGACCAGCGCACGTGCGGCCAGTAGAAGTGGCAACAGGGGGAGCCCATCGAAATCGCCGCTCTGTGCCAGATAACCATCGAGAAACGCGTGGGCGAGGTCGCAGCGCTCGCGGACACCCAGATCCATCAGCAGGAAGGCGACCTCCGCCATCACGTCGGTCCAGCGCAGATCCGGATCGAACTCCAGCGCATCGAAGGGCACGATCCCGCGCGGCAGCCTGACGAGGTTGCCCAGGTGCAGGTCACCATGACACTCGCGGACCCGCCCGGCAGCCTGGCGTTGTTGCAGCAGACCTGACGCGCCGCTGTAGCGGCGGGAAAGGCTGCTCCGGAGGGTATCGAGCCCGTCGCTGCCGGAACAGGGCACGCCCAGCTCAGCCAGCATGTTCAGGCTGTCTGCAACAGGCTCCCAGACGCTATCCGGGCAGCCGCGCGAGAGGTCGGGGGCAAGCCCGTCATGGAACACTGCGATATCGCGACCCAGCTGGCGGCAGTCCTCCATCGATAGTTTGCCGTCAGACAGTTGTATGGTCAGCACGGCGTCATCGGGGAAGCGACGCATCGCAACGGCGTACTCTATAGGGTCAGAGGGATCGCCAGGCCTCGGCGAGGCAGGTGTGCCGCTGATCGGAAGCACCTCCAGGTAGATGTCCGCTGCCAGGCGCCGGTTGAGGCGCAGTTCCTCTTGGCAGGCCTCACGGCGCTGCTCCAGCTGGCTGAAGTCGAGAAACCCGAGGTCCAGGGGTTTCTTGATCTTGTAGGCAAAATCTCCGGCAAGCAGCAGCCAGGAAATGTGGGTCTCGACCAGCCTGGCCGGGGCCGGGTTGCCGGGCCAGGCGGTCGCTCTGGAAAGATTACTGATCAGCTCGTTCTGCATGGCCAGGCCTCTCCAGGACCGGGGGAGGAGTCTGCGAAGGCCGAAATTGGCAGGGCAAAAATCTGGCCGGCAGTGTAGGCTGCCCGCCGCGGCGGAGCAAAAGCCGGGTTCCCGGTCCCGCAGTACAGGCTGCGGCCTGGCCGCAGCTTAGTAAAAATTTGACTGAATTATTTTTTCTAAGGCCCTGATATTGCTGCAAGCTAAAGATCTGATGCTCTGGCGCGGCGATCATTGCCTGTTCGCTGACCTTGGCTTCAGCGTGACTCCCGGCAACGTGCTGCTGGTCACCGGCGCCAACGGATCGGGCAAGACCACGCTGCTGCGCGTCATCGTTGGCTTCATCGAGCCGGAGTGCGGGCAGGTCTCCTGGGACGGTGGGCCACCACCCTCGGCCCTGCCGGACGGTCGGCCCCTGTTCGCTTGGCTCGGGCACCTGCCGGGCGTCAAGCGCGAGCTGACGGTGCTGCAGAATCTGCGCTTCTTCGCCGCCATGCTGGACGGGGCGCATGACGGGCTCGAGCCCCTGGCTGCCAGGCTCGGGCTCGGCGAGCGCCTTGATGTCGAGGTCCGCCAGCTGTCCGCAGGACAGCAGCGTCGCCTGGCCATGGCTCGTCTGCACCTGGCCAGGGCCCCGGTCTGGGTACTGGACGAGCCCTTCACTAACCTCGATGCGGCGGGCCGTGAACTGCTGGAAGCGCTGGTGGCAGACCACATCGGGGGAGGGGGCATCGCCGTGATCGCCGCCCATCTCGAGCTGGGTGCGCGCCTCAGGCCCCGTGTCGAACTGCGCCTGGGGGCATTCAGTTGAGCCCGCTATCCCGCTTCAGTGCGGTGTTGCAGCGCGACCTGCAGGTGGTCATGAGGCGGCGGGCGGATGTGGCGAGTCCGCTGCTGTTTTTCCTGATCGTCATTACACTTTATCCGCTGGCCCTCAGCCCGCGCCCCGAGGTATTGCGGATCATCGGGCCCGGAGTACTGTGGATTTCGGCACTGCTCGCCACACTGATGTCGCTCGGGGCGCTGTTCCGCGCCGACCTCGAGGACGGTACGCTGGAACAGCTTGTCCTGCAGCCCGTGCCTCTGCCCTGGCTGATGCTCGCCAAAATCCTGGCGCACTGGCTCGTGACTGGCGTGCCGCTGGTGTTGCTGGCACCGGTCGCCGGGATCACCTACCATCTGCCTGCAGCAGGCACTTGGGCGCTGGTGATCAGCCTGCTGCTGGGCACCCCGGTGCTGAGCCTGATCGGGGCGATCGGGGCAGCGCTGACGGCAGGCCTTCGCCATGCCGGCGCGCTCCTTGCGCTACTGGTCACTCCGCTGATGGTGCCAGTGCTGATGATTGGCGCAAGGGCCACGGATATGGCCGCAGGCGGGGACGACGTCACCGGGATCTTCTACCTGCTCGGGGCGCTGCTGGCGCTGGCGCTGCCGCTGGCGCCACTGGCCGCCGCCGCGGCGATTCGGATCAGCCTGGATTGATGGAAGACACCTGATGTGGACCTGGTTCTATCAGCTGGCCTCACCGCCGCATTTTTATCGCATCTCCGGCATCATTTCCCCCTGGTTTCTCTATGCCTCGGTGCCGCTGCTGCTGATCGGGCTCTATGGCGGCCTGGTGCTGGCGCCACCGGATTATCTGCAGGGCAACAGCTTCCGGATCATCTACGTTCACGTGCCCAGTGCCTACCTGTCCATGGCCGTGTACCTGCTGATGGCGGTGGCTGCAGCGATCGGCCTGATCTGGCGCATCAAGCTCGCGCATGCGGTGGCTGCCTCCTGCGCACCGATCGGGGCATCCTTTACCTTCCTCGCGCTGGTAACCGGTGCGGTGTGGGGCAAGCCCACCTGGGGCACCTACTGGGACTGGGATCCGCGGCTGACTTCGGAACTTATCCTGCTTTTTCTGTTCCTTGGATATATGGCTCTGCGCAGTGCTTTCGATGATGTGGCCCGGGCCGACCGCGCCAGCGGCCTGCTGGCGATCGTCGGCGTGGTGAACGTCCCGATCATCCATTTCTCTGTCGTCTGGTGGAACACGCTGCACCAGGGCCGTACCATCATGAAGGCGGGCGGCCCTTCCATAACGGGCGACATGCTGTGGCCGCTGCTGGTGATGATCGTGGCCTACCAGCTGCTGTTCATGGGGCTTTTGTTCAGCCGTGTGCGCAGCCAGGTGCTGGAGCGCGAGTTCCACGCCCGCTGGGTGCAGGAATTGCTGCGCGGCGAGATGAAACACGGGATAAACTGATTGGCTGAATTTCTGGCGATGGGCGGGCATGGGCCGTATGTCTGGGCGGCCTTTGGTATCTCGGCCGTGGTGCTGGCGGCAAACGTCGTGGCAGCACGTCGCGGGGAGAAGTGGACGCGTGAACGGCTGGCTCGCAGGCTGGCGCGTCAGTCTCGCAGGAGTGGTGAGGGATGACCCCAAGACAGTACCGCATGGTGGGTGTCGGCCTGGTTTTTCTCGGCGCGGTCGTCGCCGTGACGCTGGCGCTGCGGGCGTTCCAGGACAACTGGCTCTACTTCTTCAGCCCCACCGAGGTGGCTGCCGGAGAGGCCCCCCTCGACAGACGTTTTCGTCTCGGCGGCCTCGTCACCGAGGGTTCGCTGCGCCGCGAGCCGGGTGAGATCGAACTGCTGTTCGATGTGACGGACGGCAACGGGACCGTGACGGTCAGCTACATTGGCGTGCTGCCCGACCTGTTTCGCGAGAACCAGGGCGTGGTGGCGATCGGCACGCTCGACCCGCTGTCGGGCATGTTCCGTGCTGACGAGATCCTGGCCCGCCACGACGAAAACTACATGTCGCCGGAAGTCGCGGCGGCTCTCGCGGCCCAGGGGCACGCGCTGCCCAGCAAGCCTGCACAGCCGGCGGGATACTGAGGTAGAGCATCGTGTGGCCTGAGCTCGGACAGATCTGCCTGATCATTGCGCTGTGCCTGGCCATCTGCCAGGCCTTCTTCCCGCTTGTCGGTGCCCAGACTGGCCGAGCAGGCTGGATGGCCATAGCTGTGCCTGCGGCGGCAGGCCAGCTGGTCTTCGTCGCAATCGCCTACGCGATCCTGACGGCGGCCTTCATCCAGCACGACTTCTCCGTCTGGTACGTGGCCGCGAACTCCAACACCCAGCTGCCGCTGATCTACCGCATCACGGCCGTCTGGGGCGGGCACGAGGGTTCTTTGGTGCTCTGGGCACTGGTGCTGGCGATATGGACCGCGGCCGTCGCGGCTTTCAGCCGGCAGCTGCCGGTTGAGATGTCGAGCCGGATCCTCGGCGTCATGGGGATCATCAGCATCGGCTTCCTGAGCTTCACGCTGTTTACCTCGAACCCGTTCGAGCGCTTGTGGCCGATTCCCATTGACGGGCGCGACCTGAACCCGCTGCTGCAGGATCCGGCCATGGCGCTGCATCCGCCCATGCTCTACATGGGCTACGTCGGCTTTGCCGTGGCCTTCGGTTTCGCCGCCGCTGCGCTGCTGGCCGGGCGCGTTGACCAGGCCTGGGCGCGGTGGGCCCGGCCGTGGACGATAGCGGCCTGGACCTTCCTGACCATCGGCATCGCGCTGGGCAGCTGGTGGGCCTACTACGAGCTCGGCTGGGGCGGCTGGTGGTTCTGGGACCCGGTCGAGAATGCTTCGTTCATGCCCTGGCTGGTCGGCACGGCGCTGATCCACTCGCTGGCGGTTACCGAGAAGCGCGGACTGTTCAAGGGCACGACACTGCTGCTGGCCATCGCGGCCTTCTCCTTCAGCCTGCTGGGTACTTTCCTCGTGCGCTCGGGCGTCCTGGTGTCGGTTCACTCGTTCGCGAGCGATCCTTCCCGCGGGTTGTTCATACTGGTTTTCCTCACGCTAGTCGTCGGTGCCGCCCTCATGCTCTATGCATGGCGCGCACCCACGCTGGACAGGGCCGTCGGCTTCCAGCCACTCTCCCGCGAGAGCTTCCTGCTGGTTAACAACGTGCTGCTGTGCGTGGCAACGGGCCTGATACTGCTGGGCACCTTGTATCCGCTGTTCCTCGACGCGCTGAACATGGGCAAGATCTCGGTCGGCCCGCCGTACTTCGACATCGCCTTCATCATTCCGATGCTGCCACTGCTGCTTTTCGTCGGGATAGGCATGCATACGGCGTGGCGGTCGTTCAGCTGGACGCCGCTCTGGCGCCGCCTGCGATGGATTGCGCTGCTCGCCCTGGTTGCCGGCATCGCACTGCCGTGGGCTGTCTACGGGAGCAATTCGGTATTGACCGGTGCCGGCGTGATCGCCGCAGCCTGGCTGATCGGTACAGCGCTGATCGACCCGGTGCGCAGCCTGCTCGGCCGAGGGCCGCGCATCACGCGGGGCGCCGCCGGCATGCTGACCGCGCATTTCGGGCTGGGTATCTTCGTGCTCGGCGTGACCGTCGTCTCCTCCTTCGACATCGAGACAGACCAGCGTATAGGGCTGGGTGAGACCGTAGCCATAGGCGATTACGAGGTCACGTTCCGCGCGATCCGCCCGGTCCGGGGGCCGAATTTCGACGCGATGCAGGCCGAGATGGCGATCAGCAGGGATGGCCAGCCGGTCGGAACGGTATTCCCCGAGAAGCGTGTCTACTTCGTCCAGACTGCACCGATGACCGAGGCTGGGATACATTCGCGCATGCAGCGCGACGTTTTCGTGGCGCTGGGCGACGATCTGGGGGCGAATGCCTGGAGTTTCCGGCTGCAGTACAAGCCGCTGATCAGCTTTCTCTGGCTCGGCAGCGCAATCATGGCACTGGGTGGCCTCGTCGCGATGACCGACCGGCGTTACCGCGTGCCTGTGGCGGCACCCGCCAGCGCGGCGGGCGGGCCTGTGCCAGCCAGGGTTCCAGCCCTCCCACGGGATCCGCGCGCCTGATGCTGCGCTTCACCCTCCCGATCGGGCTGTTTCTGGGGCTGGCGGTCTTCCTGCTGGTCGGCCTGGGCCGGGACCCGGGTTACGTCCCGTCCCCGCTGATTGGCCGGCCCCTGCCGGCGTTCACGCTGCCGCGGCTCGACGACCCGGAGCAGGAATTCTCCTACAGCCAGATGCTCGGAGAGGTGAGCCTGCTCAACGTCTGGGCTACCTGGTGCATCGGCTGCCGCGAGGAACACCAGGCGCTGATGCAGATCGCCGCCACCAACGAAGTCCCGATCTACGGGCTCAACTGGAAGGATGATCCCACCATGGCGCGCCGGTGGCTGGAGCAGCTGGGCGACCCTTATGTGGTCGTGGCCATGGACCTCGACGGACGTGTCGCGATTGACTGGGGCGTGTATGGATCTCCTGAAACCTTCCTGCTGGATGCGGACGGGCAGGTGCTCTACAAGCATGTCGCACCGATCACGCTGGAGATCTGGGAGCGCGAGTTCATGCCGCGGATCCGTGCGGCAAGGGGGCAGGGTTGATGTCGCGCTGGCTGCTGCTTCTGCTTTTCATGCTGCCGCTGACCGGTGTCGCGATCGACATCAAGGATCCGCTCGACAATCCGGAGCAGCAGGCGCTTTATGAGCGGCTGCTGAAGGAGGTGCGCTGCCTCGTCTGCCAGAACCAGCCCATCGGTGACTCCAATGCACCGCTTGCCTCGGATCTGCGGCGCGAGATTCGCAACCTCATCGAGCAGGGCCAGGACGAACAGGAGATCCGCGGCTTCCTGCTGGCTCGCTACGGGGATTTCGTGCTGTACCGTCCGCGCTTCACGGCCGCGACGGCGCTGCTCTGGTTCGCGCCGGGGCTGCTGCTTCTGGCCGGCTTCTGGGCACTGTGGCGCGTCGTCCAGCGCCGGGCCAGCCTGCCGATTCCGGACGAAGACGAGGAGCAGGCGGAGCTTCTGGCGGCAGAGGCGAGGCGCGAATGAGCCTGGCTGTGTTCATCGTTCTGGCGCTGATCGCCGCCCTGGCGGCCGTCCTCATCCTCGTGCGCCCTCTGATGCGCGATGGACGGGCTGCATTAGGGCCTGGCGTGGCCATAGCGGTTCTCCTTCCCGTGGCGGTCCTGGCAAGCTATCTGGTGGTGACCAACCACGACTGGAGCCGCGTGGGCGATGAACAGGCGCTGGCGCCTCCGCCCGGCTCCATGGAGGAGGCCATGCGTGCCCTCGAGGTTCGGCTGCAGGCAGACCCCGAAGACCTCGACACATGGCTGGTGCTGGGCAGTGCCCATGTAAGTCTCGGGCAGTTTGCCGAGGGTGCCCTGGCCTATGAGCGCGCACTGGCACTCAGCGGCGGGCAGGACGTGATGGCAATGCTCGGGCTGGCTGAGGCGATGGCGCTGATGGACCGCTCGGCGCTTGCGGCTGATGCGGGGCGCCTGGTCGAGGCTGCGCTTGACCGTGAGCCGGAGAACGCGAGGGCGCTCTGGTACGGTGGGCTGGCCGCCATCGCGCGCAGCGAGTTCACCGTGGCCGTCTCCCGCTGGGAGTCTCTGATGGCGCTCTCGCCTCCGGAGGAGATCCGCGGCGTGCTCGAGCGCGAACTCGCGACGCTGCGCCAGGTTGCGCGCTCGGGTGCGGCGCCCGTCCCGCCGGCGGGGCCGGCGCGCTTTTCCGTCCGTGTCAGCGTCGACGAGGGCCTGCGCGATCGCGTGCGGGCCGGAGCGCCTATGTTCCTCGTCGTGCGGGATGCAGCCAGCCTCGAAGGCGGGCTGCCGCTGGCCGCTGTCCGGCTGGACGCCGGACGACTGCCCGCAGATATCCCGGTTTCAGACCAGGACGTGATGCTCCCCGGCCTCTCTCTGGTGAACCTGGAGCGCGCACAGATCATTGCCCGGGTTGCCAATGGCGGCGATGCTTCGGCCCAGGCGGGCGACATCTTTGGCGTTGCCACCTGGGAGGCTGGCAGCGGGGATGCCGTGAACCTGGTGATAGACCAGGTCTACGAGCCCTGAGCCCGATCGCGGGTAATACCGTCCCGATCTCGCGGGTGATCGACTGGCTGACCGAGCTGGTCGCCATATCCTCCGTCTCGAGCACGCTGCCCGGGCTGGACGAGCCCAATCGGCCGCTGGTCTACTACCTCGCCGAGCGGCTGTCTTCTGTCGGTTGCCAGGTCGAAGTGATCGACGTGCCCGGAAAGCCGGGCAAGGTCAATCTGGTCGCGACGCTGGGTGCGGGACCCGGGGGGCTCGTGCTTGCGGGTCACACCGACACCGTGCCCTGCGAGCCCGCTCTGTGGCGCGGCGACCCGTGGCGGGCCGAGCTGCGTGACGGTCGGATCTACGGGCTCGGCACCTGCGACATGAAGGGGTTTCTCGCACTGGTGCTGGCCCTGCTGCCCGAGCTCGCGGGCGCGCGTCTGCATGCGCCGCTGGTCGTGGTTGCAACCGCCGACGAGGAAAGCACGATGGCCGGGGCCCGGGCGCTGGCCGCGGCTGGCGCCTTCAGCGGGCGGCGCGTGCTGATCGGTGAGCCCACCGGTCTGAGGCCCGTGCGAGCCCACAAGGGCGTGATGATGGAGCGTATCCGCCTGCTGGGTCAGAGTGGGCACTCAAGCAACCCGTCGCTGGGACGCAATGCGCTGGAAGGCATGCACGCGGTTATCGGCAGCCTGCTGGCCTGGCGGGACGAGCTGGCTGCAGGTCCAATGGACAGCCGGTTCGGGGTGCCCTCGACGACGCTGAATCTGGGGCGGATTGCCGGCGGAGACAATCCGAACCGGATCTGCGGGCACTGTGAGCTGGATATCGATCTTCGCCCGCTGCCCGGGCAGCCGCTCGCAGCGCTGCGCGGCGAACTCAGGCGCCGGGTCGTCGCGTCTGTTGAGGGGCGCGGGCTGGTCGCCGAATGCGCCGAATTGTTTGCGGGTGTCGATGCGCTGGATACACCGGCCAGCAGCGCGCTGGTCCGGGCGGCCGAAGAGGCAACGGGTTGCCCGGCGGGTGCCGTCGATTTCGCGACAGAGGCGCCACTGTTCAGCGCGACGGGCAACGAAGTACTCGTCATGGGTCCCGGTGACGTGGCCCGCGCGCATCAGCCGGACGAGTACCTGGAACTTGAGGCGCTGCAGCCGATGCTGGGGTACCTCAGAGTGCTGGTCAGGCGGTTCTGTCTGTAGAAGGCCTGTTCGGCTATCGATTCAGGCAACCGGCGAGGCTCTGGGTGGCGTAAAAGTTAACATAATATACATTATACGCATAGGCTAGGATGGCTCCGCGCACTAAGCCACCGGGTGGTGTCGAGGGTGCCTGGGCATCGGCTCGGGCCAGCTCCGGTCGGTGACCTGGGCGATCCGGCATAGACTTTCGAGGTCGTCGATTCTCCAGGTGTGACCGCGACGGCGGATAATGCCGTCCTGCTCGAGCCCGCTGAGGGTGCGGCTGACATGGACAACGCTGAGGCCGATCGCATCGGCGATCATTTCCTGCGAGGCAGGCATCCTGAACTCGATGGACGGCTGGCCTGATGCAAGTCTCAGCCGGTGCCACAGTTCCCAGACCAGGTAGGCAATGCGCTCGCGTGCATTCATGCGGCCGAGTGCGACTATGTGAGCCCGCAGCAGGGCGCCCTCCTGGGCCGCGATCCACCACAGGCAGACACCCAGCCGTGGCGACTGTGTCACGGCGGCCAGCAGCGCCTGTGACCCCACCAGCGAGTAGCTGACCGGGGTGATCGACGATACGGCCGCACCCGCCTGGCGCAGCATGAAGGCCCCGGGATCACAGAAGTCGCCGGGCAGCAGGAAGTCGATGATCTGCCGTCGACCATCCGGCAGGTTGCGGTGCTGGATGGCCCAGCCCTCATGGATGAGAATCGCGCTGCGCTCCCGGGCGCCCTGCTCGATCAGGCGCCGGCCGGCGGGCGTGGCCCGTCGCTCGCCGTTCAGCCTGCTGAGAGCCGCCTCGTCGGCGGGATGGCCGTCCATGTAGCGCTGCAGCCGTGTCAGCAGCGCACAGGGTAGCTGGTTGTCCAGAGTCCCCATCGTGGCTTCCTTGCGGAGCCTTGCAATGGCGCGAGCTTAACGCAGGTTATGGCAGCAGGTCAGCCGAGGCTGGATCATGGCTTCAGGGGCGGAATCGAGTCAGGGGGCAAAGCCCGGATGGAACACCGTTGCGGCAGGCGCAGGACGATGAACCACCTCGTCACCGTGCTGACGAGCGCGGGGGAGCCCCTCACCGGTATCGCCCGCAACCTCAGCGCCGGCGGCATCTATCTGGACGACCTCTCGAGCCCGCTGCATTCCTGGGAGTTCGTGGAGCTCCTGCTGGCACCGCCTGGCAGTCCAGGCCGCCTCTGGCGCTGGCCGGCGCTGGTGCTCCGGTCCGGATCGGGCTCGGCGGCACTGATGTTCGATCGGCTCCGGTTCGATGACCTGCAGTACCTGATGGCTTGCCTCGACCGGGCAGAGAACCGGCGCTCACGCGGACCACTCAGCGTCTCCCCGCTTCCCTCCCCTGGCGTCGCCGCACATCGGCTGCACTGACTGGCGCTGCGCAAGGGCCTCGGCAGGCCCCTCCCCTGTGACCTCGCCGGATCCCGGAATAACGCTCCCAGAACCGGGAAAACGCTGTTACTGGCGGCTTGCTGGTCCTGATATGCTGCATCCATCGGGCAGCCTGCACCGAACTGCCAGGGACCGGATGATGATGGGTACTCTATGTCACGCCAGTTGCTGCTGCTGCTTCCTGTCCTGATGCTCGCCGGCTGCACCAGCACCGGGCCCTCGTCGCCGCTGCAGGCGGTCGATCGCGAGGTCGACCTCGAGCGGTTCATGGGTGACTGGTACGTCATCGCGCACATTCCCATCCATGTGCCGCTGCTGCCCATGTTCTCGGAACGGGATGCCTGGAACGGCGTGGAGTCCTACCGCCTGACCGAGGATGGCGTCATCGAGACGACCTACACGTTTCGCCGCGGGGGGTTCGACGGGCCAGAGCGGCGGCTGACGCCGCGCGCACGTGTCTACGACACCAGGACCAACGCCGAGTGGCGCATGCAGTTCATCTGGCCTTTCCAGGCGGCCTTCCTGATCGCCTGGCTGGACGATGACTACCAGCGAACGGTGATCGGGGTACCTGATCGCAGTAATGTCTGGATCATGGCGCGTTCGCCCGAGATCCCCGAGGCCGAGTACCAGGAGCTCGTCGACTTCCTGGCCGAAACCGGCCATGACCTCGAGCGCCTGAGGCGCGTTCCGCAGCGCTGGCCTGCAGTGGACTGAACGGGTGGCCTCAGTCGCCGCTGACGCCAAGACGCTTGTGCATGATCGGACTGGTCGTCGTGTACTGCAGGTGCACTTTTTTTCCGGGCTCGATCAGGGCCTTGGCCGCGAAAGCCGCCAGCGCCGCTTCGTGAAAGCCGCTGAGGATCAGCTTCTTCTTCCCGGGGTAGTGGTTGATATCACCGATCGCGAAGATGCCGGGGCGGCTGGTCTCGAAGCGCTCGGTGTCCACGGGTAGCGTCTTCTTGTGCAGTTCAAGTCCCCATTCGGCTATCGGGCCGAGTTTCGGCGACAGCCCGAAGAATGCGAGCAGGTGATCGACGGGAATCACGCGCACATCCCCAGCCGCAGTCGTGATCTCTACGCCCGTCAGGCGGTCGTTCGCAGTCTCGAGCGCGGTGGCCGTGGCCGACTCGATCAGCTCGATCCGGCCCTCCGCAGCTGCCTGGCGCAGGGAAACCACCGAGGCCGGTGCAGCCCTGTACTCTTCGCGACGGTGAACCAGTGTCAGCGAGGCAGCCCGGTCCTTCAGCGCCAGCGCCCAGTCAAGCGCAGAGTCGCCGCCCCCGAGAATCACCAGTCGCTGGTCATCGAACCGCCGGGGGTCCGTCACCCGGTAATGAACCTGCCTGTCCTCCAGCGCATCGGCATGCTCGAGGTGCACGCGCCTGGGCTGGAACGAGCCCACCCCGCCGGCAATGAACACCGTGCGGGCGAGGAACCGCTTGCCTGCGCTGGTCTCGACCTCGAAAGCACCCACTTCGCCGCTGAGCGCCGTCACTTCCTCACCAAGGTGCAGCCGCGGATTGAACGGCTCTATCTGCTTCATCAGGTTGGCGACCAGCTCTGCGCCGGTGCAGACAGGAATGGCGGGGATGTCATAGATCGGCTTGTCAGGGTAGAGCCATGTGCACTGGCCGCCGACCTCGGGCAGGGTGTCGACGATGTCCGCCTGGATGCCGAGCAGCCCCAGCTCGAAAACCTGGAAAAGCCCGCAGGGCCCTGCGCCAATGATCAGCGCGTCAGTCTTGATCGTCATGCTCGCGTCGTCCGCAAAAAAACTGGCTACCGCCCGGCGGGCGGCAAGGCAGGCATTCTAGAGGGGCCTTCAGCCCCCCACCAAGCCCTATCCGGCATTAGGATATGCAGCGGTCGGACCCGGTGTTCAGTCCAGCTTGAACTCGATCACGTCCCAGCGTGTGGTGTCCTCGTGGCGCGCCTGGCGGCGTATGGCATCAATGATGCTGCGCTCATTCCATTCGACCACCTCGGCAGCACGCCTGGTGAAGTCCTTGCCCGGCATCAGTGTCGAGGCGAACGATCGGATACCGACCACCGGGATGTTGTTGACCGATGCGACGTCCATCTGGTACCCGGCGAGCTCCGGGTCGGATTCGTATATCGCAGCCGGCATCACTACGACCTCGGCCGGCTTGATCTGCCGCACCAGCTCTTCGCGGAGCAGGTCGGGATTGCTGGCAGCAGGGATGCTCCCGGGGTTGCTGCAGTTGGCGTAGAAGAAATTGTCGCGCGATTCGAGGTACTCGAACACCCGCAGGTAGTCCGCATCTTCGCGGAACAGGTGCGCCACGAATATCCTGACCGGGTCGCTTTCCGTCACCATGAGGTCCCGTCTGTCTCTCCTGCCGGGTATTCTACCGGAGCGGCCAGGGAGCGGCCATTGGTGGACTGAAACGATCGATGCGACTCGTTGTTTACAATATCCGTTACGGGGTTGGCCTCGGTGGGCCACCGGGCCTTGCGGTACCTGGAGCGCGCTACCTGTTCGGCAACACAGGTCCATTGGAGCTGATCACGGGCTTCCTGAAGGAGCTCGCACCGGATGTGGTCGGGCTCGTCGAGGTGGATATCGGCTCCGTGCGCAGCGGACGGGTGAACCAGGCCGAAGCCATCGCGAAGGCGCTTGGCCACTATTCTTCCTACGAGTGCAAGTACGGGGAGGAATCGTTCAACCAGAGGCTGCCGATCCTGCGCAAGCAGGCCAATGCGTTTCTCGCCGCGCCCCATGTGGCCGGTGAACGCTTCCACTACTTCGACACGGGCATCAAGCGGCTGATCATTGAGCTCGAGCTCGATGACGTTGCGATCTTTCTCGTGCACCTGTCCCTGAAGTATCGCCACCGGCATTTCCAGCTGCGTCACCTGTATGAGCTGGTTTCCCGGGCGAACAAGCCGGTGATCGTGGCCGGGGACTTCAACACGTTCTGGGGCGAGAACGAGATCTTCCTGTTCATGAAGGCTGCCGGTCTGCGCAGCGCGAACCGTGAGTGCCTGCCTACCTACCCAAGTCGCAGCCCGCGCATGGAGCTCGACTTCATCCTTTTCGGCGATGGTATTGACGTCAGCAGCTTCCAGGTGCCGAATGTGGTCTTCTCCGACCACCTGCCACTGGTCTGTGACTTTCACGTGAGGTGAGCATGATGCCTGGACACTCCTCCGCCCGGCACTGGCAACTCGAGATCGATGACGAGAAGACCGCCTGGCTTTGCCTGGACCGGCATGACAGTGCCGCCAATACCCTGTCCACTGATGTCATGGAGGAACTCGACCGGCTGCTGGCCGGTATCGAGGCAGAACCTCCTGCCGGTCTGGTGCTGTTCTCGGGCAAGCCGGACAGCTTCGTGGCTGGTGCCGACATCCACGAGTTTCCCGGGCTCGTCGCTTCCGACCAGCTTGCCAGTTTGACCCGCAAGGGCCAGCAGATCCTGGCCCGTATCGAGCAGCTGCCCTGCCCCAGCGTCGCGGTTCTGAACGGTCACGCCCTCGGCGGCGGGCTGGAACTCGCACTGGCCTGCCGCTGGCGAATTGCCTTGCAGGGCGAGGAACGCACGATCGGGTTGCCTGAGGTGCAGCTCGGACTTCACCCGGGTTTCGGAGGGACCGTCAGGGCTATACAGCGCGCCGGGGTCCGTGCCGGACTGAAGCTGATTTTGACGGGTAAGCCCGTGACGCCGGCCCGGGCACGGCAGATCGGGCTGGTCGATCGGCTGCTGCAGCCGGGCGAAGACTGGCGCGCAGCGGCATGCAGGCAGCTGGCAGTGGCTGGCAGTCCGCGGCCCATGGGGCTGCTGGACCGCCTGCTGAACCTCGCGCCGGTCCGTCCGCGCGTGGCCCGTCGCCTCGCGCGGGAGGCCGAGGCCCGCGCGCCTGGCGAGCATTACCCGGCACCCGGCGCCATTCTCGATCTCTGGACACGCCATGGTGGGGCCCCGGTGCCAGCTGCATTCGAGGATGAGGCGCAATCCTTTGCCCGGCTTGCCGCTACACCTGCTTCGGCCAACCTCGTCCGGGTATTTTTCCTGCAGGAGCGCCTGAAAAAGCTGGCGCGACCAGCGGCGCAGATTCATCGCATCCACGTGGTCGGCGCCGGAGTGATGGGTGGCGATATCGCAGCCTGGTGTGCCTTGCGGGGCCTCGAGGTCAGCCTGCAGGACCGGGACCCGGCGCTGGTCGAAAAGGCAGTGGCCCGCGCGGCTCGGCTGTTCGACAGGCGCCTGGGCTCGGCCGGGAGCCGCGAGGCAGCCCGGGGGCGGCTGAGGGCCGACCCGGGCGGCGAGGCCGTGGGCCAGGCCGACCTCGTCATCGAGGCGATCTACGAGGACCTGCGTGCGAAGCAGGGCCTGTACGAATCGCTGGAGGCCGCCATGCGTCCGGATGCGGTGCTTGCCAGCAATACCTCCAGTATCCCGCTGGAGCAGCTGGCAGCGGGCCTCCAGCAGCCCGGGCGACTGGTCGGGCTGCACTTCTTCAACCCGGTTGCCAGCCTGCCGCTGGTTGAGGTCGTGCTGGCCGGACAGAGCACGACAGCTGCCCGGGAGCTGGCGACAGCCTTCGTCCGGCAGATCGGCAAGCTGCCGCTGCCGTGCCGGAGTCAGCCTGGCTTCCTGGTCAATCGCATCCTCGCGCCGTACATGGCCGAGGCGATGGAGCTGGCGCGTGAGGGGGTGCCCATGGCCGAGATCGACCAGGCCGCCGTGTCCTTCGGCATGCCCATGGGTCCAATCGCACTGGCTGACTCCGTTGGCCTCGATGTCGCACTGCATGTGGCCCGCATACTTGCCCCCGTCATTGGTCGCCCGGTGGCACCCGAGCTCGAGGCCCTCGTCGAGGCGGGTCACCTTGGCGTCAAGACCGGCCGGGGGTTTTACACCTATCAGGATGGAAAGCCCGTCCGCCCGCCTGGGGATGAGTCCAGGCCGGATGAGGAAGTCCAGGACCGGCTGATCCTGTCGCTGCTCAACGAAGCCGCCGCCTGCCTTCATGAGGGCGTCGTCGAGGATGCCGACCTGATCGATGCTGGCGTGATATTTGGTACCGGGTTCGCACCGTTTCGCGGTGGGCCCATGCATCATGCGCTTGCGGTCGGTGTCGCGCAGATCACGCGCCGGCTCGATGAGCTGACGGCCGCGCACGGCTTGCGTTTCAGGCCGTCCAGGGGCTGGGAGCAGCTGGGATTGCCCGGCCACGGACGTTAGAATCACGGGTCTGCAAAGCGGGCACGGGCTGGTTTCCCGTTCCGTCAGCCTTCATCCTTGGAAATCCATGTCTGGTCAAATTGCCACCATCGACAAGCTGCGGCAGTTCTCCCCGCTCGATGGCCTGAAGCGCGACAACCTGGATGCGCTCGCGAAGAAGGTGCAGGTCCGCCATCTGGAGCCTGGCAGGCTGCTGTTCCGCGCCGGTGACACGGACAAGCGGACCTACTACCTGGTCGCCGGCACGCTGGAGCTGGAGGCCGGAGATGGCCAGTCCGGCCGGCGCCTGCTGCGCGCGGACAGTGAGGAGGCGCGTCACCCTGTGTCGCCGTTGCTGCCCAGGACCTGCACCGCGCGCGCGGTTGACGGCATCGAGTTCATCTCTATCGATACCGAACTCCTCGACGTTATGCTGACCTGGGACCAGACCGGGAGCTACGAGGTCGGTGACCTGCGTGAGGATGCCGCGGAGTCCGGGACGGACTGGATGACAGCCCTGCTCCAGACCAAGGCCTTTCATCGGATACCCCCAGCCAACCTGCAGGCCATCTTCATGCGCATGCAGCAGGTGCATTACAGCGCCGGTGACGTCGTGATCAAGCAGGGCGAGCCGGGCGATTTCTTCTACGTGATCGTGCGTGGCCGCTGTGCCGTCACCCGGGAGACACCGCTCAACCGGGATGGCATCAAGCTGGCCGAGCTTGGCGTTGGTGACACCTTCGGCGAGGAAGCGCTGATCGCCGACGCGCGCAGGAATGCGACCATCTCGATGCTGACCGACGGGGCACTGATGCGCCTGGGCAAGGAAGACTTTAACACCCTGCTCAATGAGCCCATGCTGTCCTGGGTCGACTATGAGCAAGGCTGCAAACTGGCTGCGTCGGGTGCCAGATGGCTGGACGTGAGGCTGCCCAGCGAGTTCGAAGCCGGGCATGAGCCCGGCGCCATCAATATCCCGCTCTACTTCATCCGGCTCAAGCTCAATGCGCTGGACCCGTCGGTGCCCTACCTGGTCTGCTGTGATACTGGCCGCCGCAGCTCTGCAGGGGCCTACATCCTGAACGAGCGTGGTTACGACGCGCGCGTGCTGCGCGGCGGGCTCAACGCCTCGAAGCCGGCCTGAGGCGACCGGACTCCGTCGCTACATCGTGTGCGTGGGCTTGTCCCCGCCCAGCGCGCCGGCCAGGTAGTTTTCTATCTTTTTCTGGGTAGCGCCGTTGTCCTGCTCGCTGAACTGCACGCCGATGCCGGCGGTACGCTTGCCCTGTGCACCCTTGGGCGTGACCCAGATGACCCTCCCCGCAACCGGTATCTTTTCATCCTCGCCCATGATGTTGAGCAGCATGAAGACATCGTCGCCCATCCGGTAGCTGCTGCCTGTCGGGATGAACAGGCCGCCATTGCGCACGAACGGCATGTAGGCGAGGTACAGTGCGCTCTTGTCGCGAATCGTCAGGGTCAGCAGCCCGGGTTTGGTCATCGCATGTCACCCTTTTCCGCAGCCTGGGGCGTCCAGAATCCCAGCAGATCCGCCAGCTGCAGCTCAACGTTGACTGGACGCTCGATCAGCCGGATCAGCCCGGCGACGCGGTCCAGGAAGTTCAGCAAGTCTTTCACGTTTCGGTGCCCGCCTGCATGACTGGATTCCGCATTTTTGACCGGATTCGCGTTTTCCAGGCGGCGGCGGACCAGGCCTGCCGTCTGCGTGTAGAGCCAGCCCAGGCAAAGTCCGGGATCCTGGCCCTGCCAGCGGCGCGCCACGCTGACAGGGCTTGCCTGGCCGCGGCTGATTGCACGCAGGTCCTCGCGCAGCTCGACGGCCAGCGCTCCGAAACCCGCCTGTGCCAGCTCCAGGGCGCGCAGAGGCGCGCCACCGGCCTGCTCGAGAAGCAGTGACCAGTCCTCGCCCGCCCCACCGCGCGCGGCCAGCCAGGACAGGGCCATGTCGCCGGACGGGGCAAGGAGCCGCAGACGCTGGCAACGGCTCACTACCGTCGCTGGCAGCCGCGTGGCCGAGGACGCAACCAGGATCATCGTTGCGGATCCGGGAGGCTCCTCGAGGGTCTTCAGCAGGCTGTTGCAGGCGGCGATGCCGAGGCGCTCGGCTGGGTACAGCAGCGCGAGCTTGCGCCCGGCACCATGCGCGGTGAGCTGCAAGCTGCTGATCATTGCCCGTATCTGTTCGACCCGGATCGTCTTTCCTTCACCCTCTGGCTGCAGGACGATCAGGTCGGGATGTGTCCAGCCACCGGCGGGGCCGTCATCGGCCTCGCCAGTGCGCTGGATGTCCGGCAGCAGCCGTCTTGCCAGCGCGCGTGCCAGCGTGCGGCGCCCGACGCCGGCCGGGCCGTGGATCAGCAGCGCATGGGGTGCGCGGCCCGAGACAATCTGGTGCTCGATCGACCGGGCAAGCGGCTGAAGCCAGGGCAGCCCGGCGAGCTCGTCCAGCGTCATGGCGCCCCCTCGGGCGCGGCCAGCTGCGCCATGAAGCGATCGAGTTCGGCCACCAGATCGCGGCGGACTGCCTCCAGCGGACGTCCGGCATCGATGATGCGGACTCGCTCGGGCTGGGTCCGCGCAAGCTCCAGGTAGGCCTGGCGCACGCGCTCGAAGAACGGGTCGGCTTCACGCTCGAAGCGGTCGGCCGTGCCGCGTCCGCCGCGCCGGGAACTCGATACCGCAAGACCTGCGTCCAGCAGCAGCGTCAGGTCGGGTTCCAGTCCTTTCTGCACCAGGCTCGCGAGCGCGGCAATCGTTGCCTTGGACAGTCCCCTCCCGCCGCCCTGGTAGGCATGCGTCGCATCCGTGAACCGGTCACAGAGCACCCAGGTGCCGGCCGCCAGGGCCGGGCGGATCAATTCGTCGAGGTGGCTGGCCCGGCCGGCAAACATCAGCAGCAGCTCGGCCAGGGGGCTGACACTGCAGGTCCCCTCGAGCAGCAGGCAGCGGATGGACTCGGCCAGCGGCGTGCCGCCCGGCTCGCGCGTGACCAGTACCTCGATTCCCCGCGCACGCAGGTGTTCCGCGATGAATCCCAGGTTGGTCGATTTGCCGACGCCCTCTATGCCCTCGACCGTGATGAAGCGTCCGGGTACCCGGTTCATGGAGCACTGATCCCGCTGTCCTGGGCTGCCCGCTGGCGCCGCAGCCGCTCGCGGTAGATCCTGACCGCAGCGTTGTGTTCATCGAGGGTTGCGCTGAACGTATGGCTGCCGTCCGGCTTGCCTGTGGCGACGAAGAACAAGGCGTCGCCCTCTGCCGGACTGGCCGCGGCATGCAGGGCAGCGGCCCCGGGCAGCGCGATGGGGGTCGGTGGCAGGCCGGCACGCGTATAGGTATTCCAGGGGGTGTCCGTGTTGAGATGGGTGCGCGTCAGGGGACCGCGGAAACCCGGACCCAGGCCGTAGATGACGGTCGGGTCGGTCTGCAGGCGCATCCCGCGTTCCAGCCGCCGGACGAACACCCCCGCGACCTTGCTGCGTTCCTCGGCGCGCCCCGTCTCCCGTTCGATGATCGACGCGAGGATCAGCAGCTCGTAGGGCTCTGCCAGGGGCAGGTCGTCCCGCCGGGCCTCCCAGGCCCGCTCGAGCTGCTGTTTCATCAGTCCGTGTGCCTTCCGGAGCAGCTCCGTGTCCCGGGTCCCGCGCGGCACCAGGTAGGTGTCCGGAAAGAACCAGCCCTCGGCATGGGGCGTGGGCAGTCCGAGCACTTCAGCCAGAGTCTCCGGGTCACGCGTCTCAAGCGTGCTGCGCAGCGCCGGGTGCCGTTCGATGGCCGCGATCAGTTCGTCGATCGTCCAGCCCTCCACCAGAGTCACTGGGTGAAGCTTGACCCGCCCCGAGATGAGCAGCTCCAGCAGTTCACGCGGCGTGGTGCCAGGATACAGCGCATACTCGCCGGCGCGTATTCGCAGGTCATCGCCGGTCAGGCGCGCGTGCAGCAGCAGCGGCAGCGGGTGGTGCAGGATGCCCTGCGCCTGCAGCCCGGCGGCGACCCGGCGCAGCGAGGCACCAGGCGTCACCTCGATCAGGACCTCATCCGCAGGCAGCAGCATGGGCTGCTCGAGGCTGTGACGGTACCAGCCCCAGGCCAGCAGGCAGCCTGCAGTGACCAGGACCAGCGCGAGGGTCAGCAGCCAGCGGAGCATTCGATGATCCCCTGGTCGAGCAGGCGCAGCATGAGCATTCGCGTGACCGGCCCCTGTCGCCAGCGCCGGCGGCCCAGCCGGGCAACTGGCCGGATGCCCAGCAGGGCGTTGGTGACGAAGCACTCATCCGCCTCATCCAGCGCCTCTCCCGGCCGCAGGCGTTCTTCCCTGATAGTCAGGCGCGCGGCCCGGGCTTCGGCCAGCACCAGGCGCCGCATGACCCCGGCCACGCCGGAGCGGTCTATGCAGGGCGTCAAGAGCTCCTGATCACGCACGATGAACACGTTGCTCATTGTGCCGCAGATCAACCAGCCTTCGGCATCGCACATCAGGGCCTCGTCCCAACCACGCTCCTGCCGCTCCGCAGCAGCAAGCACCTGCTCGGTGCGTGCGAGGGTCTTGAGCCCCGCTGTTGCCGGGCTGACCGGCAGTGGCACCTGGCTCAGGCCGGCAATAATGCCGTGCTGGTAATGCCGGGCCGGCGGGCGCGGACGCGGCAGCAGCCCGGCGATTCGTGTCGGCCTGGACTGCGTCGACGGCGTATAGCCTCTGGGGCCCGGGCCTCGCGTCAGGATCAGTTTCAGTGTCGCTGGCCGCCTGGTTATAGCTGCTATATCAATCAGTTCTCGTGTAATCCTGCCGGTGTCTGCACCATCGAAGCCCAGCCTGACGCAGGCTTGGCCGAGTCGTTCCATGTGGAAATCGAGCAGGCGCAGGGTTCCACCCTGCACGGCCAGGGTCTCGAAAACACCGTCCGCATAGGCCAGCCCGCGGTCATCGACGCGAATCCGCATGGATCTTCGCCCGTTGACCCACCACTGACCGCTCACGAGCGGCTGCCCAGTGCGAGCAGCATGCCGCGAGCCTTGGCCTCGGTTTCGGCCAGTTCGGCTCTCGGGTCGGAGTCGGCGACGATGCCGGAGCCTGCAGCGATCCTGACCTCCTGCCCCTGGGTGACCATGCTCCGTATCAGGATGTTCAGATCTCCCGAGCCGTCGCGGTTCAGGTAGCCCATGGAGCCGGTATAGGCACCTCGCGCCCGCAGCTCCAGCGCCGCGATGATTTCCATGCAGCGCACCTTGGGACAGCCAGTGATCGTTCCGCCCGGAAACACGGCGCGAATCAGCGAACCCGGCCGGGTCCCCTCCCGCAGCCTGCCGCGCACGTTGGAAACGATGTGGTGCACGTGCGCGTAGCTTTCGACCACCATGAACTCGTCCACCTCGATCGAACCGGCCTTGCAGACCCGGCCAAGATCATTCCGCTCAAGGTCTATCAGCATCACGTGCTCGGCTCTTTCCTTCGGGCTGGCCAGCAGCGCCTCGCGCAGTGCCTGCTCGCTGCGGCCTTTTCTCTTGCGGGGACGCGTGCCGGCAATCGGTCGCGTCTCGGCGAGGCCGTCACCAAAGCGGACGAGGCGCTCGGGCGAGGAGCTGATCACCGTAATCCCGGGCAGCCTGGCCAGTCCCGCAAACGGTGCCGGATTCGTCTCCCGGAGCCGCTGGTACAGCATCGCAGGCTCTGTTCCCGGACGCAGCCGGGCCCACCACTCCCTGGACAGGTTTGCCTGGAAGATGTCTCCCGCAGCGATGTGCGCGCGGGCCTGTGTTACCGCGGCCAGGAAGTCCTGTGCAGGTGGTGGTGCCAGCTCGTGGGCGAGCGCATCGCCGGCACGGGCGACAGGTCCGTCGCTGGCTGCCAGATCCGCACGCAGCAGCTCCAGCAGTGCCTCACTGCCCTGCTCCGCAACGATCCAGCTGCGCCGCCTGACATGGTCGCGGATCACGGCGGCAGGAATCCGCAGCGCCAGCGCGATCGGCTGACCCGGGAGTGAACGCCTGGGCAGGCCCGGTTCTACTGCGGCTGCCAGCTCGTAGCCGAGATAGATGAACCAGCCGCCGCGGAAGGGAGACGTGCAGGGCACGGGGGGCAGCCACAGCTCTTCTGCCCAGCGATCGAGGGCAGCGAGGAAGTCCGTCGCGCCATCGGCATGCGTGCCTCGAAGCTGCCAGTGCTCATCCAGCAGCAACTGATCGCCGGGACAGGCCAGCAGCAGGTCGAAGCGGGCCTGCCGCGTCCCCGTGGCTACGCTTTCCAGCAGGACCGGGTAGCGCTCCGGGTCCCGTACGTGGATCGCCAGCAGGTCGGGCGGCCAGTCAACCTCGAGGATGACCGGGCCGGCTGGAGCCGGTGCGCGGGCATTACTCACGGTGCCCGGAAGACAAGGCTCCCGTTCGTGCCACCAAATCCGAATGAGTTGCTGAGCACGGCGTTGACCGACGTCTCGCGTGCGGTACCGGGGACGTAGTCGAGATCGCAACCTTCATCGGGCGACTCCAGGTTGACCGTTGGCGGGATCACCTGGTCCCGCAGGGCCAGTACGCTGAAGACAGCCTCGATTGCGCCGGCAGCCCCGAGCAGGTGCCCGGTCGTCGACTTGGTCGAGCTGACGGCTACCGAACGCGCATGCGCGCCAAACACGGCATGGATGGCTCGGGTCTCGGCAACGTCGCCAAGCTGGGTCGAGGTCCCGTGTGCATTGATGTAGCTGATGTCCTGCGGCGAGAGCCCGGCATCGGCGATTGCGGCCTCCATGCACTGCTGCGCACCTGCGCCATCCTCGGGTGGTGCGGTGATATGGAAGGCGTCACCGCTCATGCCAAAGCCGGCCACCTCGGCAAGAATGTTCGCGCCGCGGCGCCGGGCGGCCTCGAGTTCCTCGAGGACCAGGCAGGCCCCGCCGTCACCGAGCACGAAGCCGTCACGGTCGCGGTCCCAGGGCCGGCTCGCAGCCTGCGGGTCATCATTGCGCTGTGACAGCGCGCGCGCGGCACAGAATCCGCCAAGGCCCAGCGGCGTGGTTGCGTGTTCGGCGCCGCCGGCCAGCATTACATCCGCATCACCATAGGCGATGATCCTGGCAGCCATGCCGATCGAGTGCGTGGAGGTCGTGCAGGCGGTAACCAGCGCAATATTAGGGCCCCGGTACCCGAAGCGGATTGAAACATGACCGGAGATCATGTTGATGATGCTGCCGGGCACGAAGAACGGCGAGACCTTGCGAGGGCCGCCCTCGGTGTAGCGCTGATGATTGTTCTCGATGGTGCCGATACCGCCGATCCCGGACCCGATGGCAACGCCTATGCGCCGAGCGTCATAGCCGGCGTTGTCGAGCCCGGCGTGCTCGACCGCCTGGCAGGCCGCGGCGATGCCGTAATGCATGAATGGATCGATCTTGCGCAGGTCCTTGGCCGGGACCCAGGCCGTGGCATCGAAATCCCTGATGCAACCTGCGAATCGTGTCGGGAAGTCGCTGACATCGAACGAGTCGATCGGCCCGATGCCGCTCACCCCATTGACGACGTTGCGCCAGGCCGTCTCGATGTCGTTGCCGACCGGTGCAACGATGCCCATACCGGTTACGACGACTCGGCGTCTGCTCATGCGCTGCCGCTCTTCATTGATTGAGGGAAACCGGCGCGGGCTGGTGCCCGCCCCAGCTCGTTCCGGAAGCCACCGCTCAGGACGCGGCGGCCGCTCTCTTGGTGATGTAATCGATGGCCTGCTGGACGGTCTTGATCTTCTCGGCCTCCTCGTCGGGAATCTCGGTCTCGAACTCCTCCTCCAGCGCCATCACGAGCTCGACCGTATCCAGCGAATCAGCGCCGAGGTCGTCGACGAAGGAAGCCTCGTTGGTGACTTCCTCTTCTTTCACACCGAGCTGTTCAGCCACGATGTTCTTTACCTGTTCCTCAATGCTGCTCATTTCTGTCCAATCCTCTTCATGAGTCCCCAAAAGAGCAGGCGGCAAGCCGCCCGGCAAGATCCGCCGGGGCGCTATTTTAAGGTAAGCCCCAAGGCCAGACCAGCGCCACGAAAATCCATGAAATCAACGGCTTCTCGCCGCTGTCAAACCTCAGGCCATCAGCATGCCGCCGTTGACATGCAGTGTCTCGCCCGTAATCCAGCCTGCAGCCGGCGAAGCCAGCCACAGCACGGCAGCCGCCACGTCCTCAGGCTGACCGAGCCGGCCCAGCGGCACCTGCGCCAGCATGGCCGTCTTCTGCGCATCCCCAAGGCCGGCGGTCATGTCGGTCTCGATAAAGCCCGGCGCGACGACATTGACCGTGATCCCGCGGCTGCCCAGTTCGCGCGCGAGCGACTTGCTCATGCCCACGAGGCCAGCCTTGCTTGCCGCGTAGTTCACCTGGCCAGCGTTGCCCATGGCGCCGATGACCGAGGCGATGCTGATGATCCGCCCCCGCCGCAGTTTCATCATCCCCCGCATGCAGGCCCTGGTCAGAAGAAATGCCCCGGTCAGGTTGGTGTCGATCACCGCATCCCACTCGTCGTCCTTCATGCGCAAGGCCAGGTTGTCACGCGTGACACCTGCGTTGTTCACAAGGATGCTGACGGGGCCGGCCAGCGCACTGACCTGCTCGGGCAGCGCGAGGATGGCATCCCTGTTTCCGGCATCGTAGACCAGGCCGTGCCCCCCATGAGGCTCCAGTGCCGCCCCGATGGCCTCGGCACCAGCCGGGCTAGTTGCTGTTCCGACCACGCGGGCTCCGGCGCCTGCGAGCTGCATGGCGATGGCCCGGCCGATGCCCCGGGAGGCGCCGGTGACCAGCGCGGTCTCCCCTTGAAGCGAAAGATCCGGGACTTTGCTCATGCGTCTCCAGGCCTCATGGCCAGTGAATCAGTGATCATGCCGGCGCGTTACGCTGTCACGCGGCGGTCGTGATTATACCTGCCGTCTCCAGCGCCGCCAGCCAGCCTCACCAAGCACGTAGGCCAACCCGCCCAGCAGGCCCCACAGGTGGGCCGCAGTGATCACAGCGCCGCCGACGATCTCCTCCGACATCGGCATCGCGCCGCTGGACTGCTCCCAGATGACCTTCCCGCACCAGAGGAACAGCAGTCCCCAGCCCACCGGGTCCCCGCGCCGTGCCCAGTCCCAGGCGCCGATCAACAGGAAGCCGTGCAGCACGCCGGACAGCCCGACGCACCAGTAGATCTCCGGGTTGAACCAGAACAGACCCAGGTTGACGGCCAGCCCGCAGCACAGCAGCGCGACCAACCATTGCAGCGGTGGCCGCTCGGCAGCGAACAGCCAGGCGCCCACCAGGAGTGCTCCTGTGTTGAGCAGGTAGTGCGCCCATCCCAGATGGATCAGGTTTCCCGTGACCAGGCGCCACCATTGGCCGGCAGCCACAGCCGGGCGTTCGTAGCGCAGCCAGTCGTGGGCCTCTGCCGGCAGCAGCTGCAGCACTGCCAGGCCCAGCGCCAGCAGGAATGCCCAGGGCAGCGAGGCGCTGGTGCGCAGCGGTGACAGGAAGGGAATTGCAGTCATCCAGCGGTGTCAAACTACAGGTCAGTTGGCTACCATAACTCACTTGGGGCGGTTCGCTGCCTCACAGCCCCGGGCCGGGTGACCGGGCCGCGTCGGCCGAAAGTTCACGAGGTTCCCTGAATGCACAGCAGGCTCTTGCATAACGTACGCAGTCGCGAGGCGGGTTTCACGCTGATAGAGATCATGGTCGTGATCGTGATCCTCGGTATTCTCGCCGCCCTGATTGCCCCCAACGTCATCAGCCGGGTCGACGAGGCCCAGGTCACCAAGGTCCGCCAGGACATCCGTGCGCTGGAGGCGGCCCTGAGGCTCTATCGCCTGGACAACTTCCGTTACCCGACGACGCAGGAAGGTCTGGAGGCGCTGGTCACCCCGCCTCAGGACCCGGGTGCCCGCTTTCCTCAGGGCGGCTACATGGACCGCCTGCCGCGCGATCCCTGGGGTCGCCCCTACATCTACCTGTATCCCGGTAACGAGGGCGAGTTCGACATCTACACGCTGGGCCGCGACGGCCAGCCGGGCGGTGAGGGGCTCGATGCGGTGATCGGCAACTGGAACATCGACTGAAACCGACGCCGGCGGTTCGCATCCGGCCTGCTGCGTGATCGTGAACAGGCATCGAGCCCAGCAGGGCTTCACCCTGCTCGAGCTGCTGGTCGTCGTGGCGATTCTCGGCCTGCTGTACTCCATCGTCACGCTGTCTGTCGGTCTCCTTGCCAGCGATGCCCGTGAGCTGGAGCGCGATGCGCGCCGTCTCCAGGCGCTGCTGCAGTCCGCGGTCGAGGATGCCGTCCTGCAGGGCCAGGAGTTCGGGCTGCGCTTCACACCGACCGGCTATGAGTTTTCCGTCCTGGACCCCGTCACGGGGGACTGGATCCCCTGGCCGGCGCGGGAGCTTTACGGGCCGCGGGAACTTGGCGAGCTCTACCGCATCGAGCTGGAGATCGAAGGCCGCAGGGTCGAGCTGGACGACCGCGGCAGACGTGGCGCAAGAGACACTTACCAGCCCCAGGTCTTCATCCTGTCCAGCGACGAGATCACCCCGTTCCGCGTGCGCATCAGCCGTGGAGCTCGCGATGTGTCGACCGTACTCGAGGTCACAGATGACCGGCGCATCCGGATCCGGGACGATGGTTGACAGGCCCCAGCCACAGCGTGGCTTCACGCTCATCGAGGTGCTGGTCGCGCTCGCGATTGTCAGTCTCGGGCTGATCGCGATTTTTGCCCAGCTGAACCAGTCGCTGCTGACCACCAGCCTGCTGCGTGACCGGACGCTGGCCCACTGGGTGGCGGCCGACCGGCTGACTGAACTTCGCCTGTCGGGCGATTGGCCTGCAGTCGGACAGCGCAGCGACGAGATCGAATTCGGCCCATACCGCTGGCGATATACGCTGCGCATCTCCGAGACTCCAGGTGCGGATCTGCGCCGGATCGACGTCAGCGTCGCGCTGAGCTCCGAACCCGCGCGCCCGATGGCGACGCTCGTGGGTTTCCTGAGCGAACCGCCACCGTCACCTGTCGTTTCTGCGGAGGGCTGGTTCCTCCTGGACCCGAACCGCCCGATGGATGGACCACCAGCGACCGGAAACGGCGATGAAGACTGACCGCCAGGCGGGCTTCACGCTGCTGGAGCTGCTGGTCACGGTTGCAGTGTTCGCGGTATTCAGCGTATTGGCCATCGGCGGACTGACCACCTATGCCAGCCAGCAGGCGCTGATCCGCGAGGAGCTGGAGCAGCTCGACCGCCTCCAGCGTGCGATGCGCCTGATGATGAACGACATCACGCAATCTCAGCCGCGCTGCGTGCGCGATGAGCTCGGGATGGGGACAGAAGGCGCATTCCTGGCCGATGGCCGTGGCGAGTTCCTGCTGCGCCTGACGCGGGGCGGCTGGCGCAACCCGGCCAGCCTGCCGCGGGGCACTCTGCAGCGCGTGCAGTACCGTCTCACTGATGAGGGCCTGGTACGCGAGTACTGGCCCGTGCTTGACCGCGTGCTGGGGCAGGAGCCACGCAGGGAAATACTACTGGAAGGGCTGGAGGATCTGCGAATCGATTTTCTGGACGAGCAGGACGAGTGGCAGCGGTTCTGGCCACCGCTGCAGGCTGCCGGGCGCCTGGGCTGCGAGGCCCGGCCACGGGCCGTGCGCCTGACCTTCGAGCTGTCTGCACTGGGCGAGCTCCAGCGCCTCGTCGAGGTTCCCCAGTGAGCGCCGGCTTCCGTGTCCGCCAGCGGGGGGCCGCGCTGCTGACTGCGATGCTGGTAGTCGCGCTGGCGACTGTCCTTGCCGCGGAGATGCTCTGGCAGATCAACCTGAACGTTCGCCGCGCACAGGCCCTGCTGACCCAGGACCAGGCGCGCCAGTTCGCCCTCGGAGCGGAGGCCTGGGCGCGAGATGTGCTGGCAGCCGATGCCCGCGAGGACGATGGCACGGATCATCTCCAGGAGAACTGGGCCCAGCGCCTGCCTCCCCTGCTCGTGGACGAAGGCGTGCTCGAGGGTTTCGTGGAGGATGCTCAGGGCCGGTTCAATCTGAACAACCTGGTCAATTCGCGCACGGGCGAGGTCAACGAGGCTGTGTACGAGCAATTCCAGCGCCTGCTGTCCATCCTGGAGCTCGATCCCGCGCTGGCGGATGCCGTGGTCGACTGGATCGACCCTGACCAGGTCCCCATGCTGCAGGGCGCGGAGGATGATGCTTACACGGGCCTCAACCCGCCCTATCGGGCGGCAAACTTCTGGTTCGTCACACCCACCGAACTGCTGGCGGTGCGTGGCATCGATATCGACGCCTGGGAGTCGCTGGCACCCCACGTGATCGCGCTGCCGATGCAGCGGGATGGTGATGGCGGCTTCGTGCACCCGGTCAATCTCAACACGGCCACCGAGGCCGTCCTGCTCTCGCTCGGTCCCCAGCTGACCGTGGCCGAGGTCGAGGCCTGGATGGAAGAGCGGCCATTCAATGACCTGCAGCGCTTCGACGGCCTTTTCGACGTGCCCTATTCGCTCTCCAGCAGCTGGTTCCGCCTTTACGTGACCGTAACGGTTGGCACCACGCGGGTCGCTATGTACAGTCTGCTCGAGCGCAATGGGCCGGCCGTGACGCCACGGCTGCGGACATTCGATACGGACTGAGCATGAACCAGCACCTGGTGATCCGGATCCCGGAAGACGAGCACCTGCCCCTGGAGTGGGTGCGCCTCGACGCTGCCGGCGGACTGCTCGATGGGCCGGTCCGTAGCGGACTCGCCGAGCTGCGGGACGATATCGTGGCAACCGGGCTGCGCGTGACCGTCCTGCTGCCAGCCACCACGGTGCTGCGCATCAGTCCCGAGCTGCCTGCCGCGGGGCGCAGCCGTCTCCTGCAGATGCTGCCTTTCGCGCTTGAGGACCAGCTGGCAGAGGACATTGATGAGCTTCATTTCGCTGCCGGCAGCCGCAGTCCCCGCGACGGAAGCGTACCGGTGGCGGTGATCAGGCGAACGCACCTCGCCGAGCTTCTGCAGCGGCTGCAGGAGGCTGGCATCCACCCGCACGCCGTGGTCGCCGAGACCGACGGCCTGCCCGAAATTCCGGGGACGGCGCTGCTCTACGTGGATCAGGCGCAGAACCGTTTCCTGTTGCGCCAGGCCAGCGGGCCGCTCGTCACGGCGGAGCTGGACCTGCTTGGTTCACTGCTGACCCCCGGGTTCGTCGCTGGCCAGGCGCCGGAAGCCGGCGACACCCAGCCACCTCCCCCGAATCTCGTCGTCTACGCCGATGGGGAATTCGAGTCCGCGCCCTGGCGCTCCACGGAGCTGCACCTGGCCAGCCTTGACGAGCACGTGATGGCGCAGGGGCTGCTGCCGCGGCTGGCGGCCCAGGTCGTCTCGGGTCCCGCCGTCAACCTGCTCCAGGGCGGGTTCGCGCGGCGCTCCGGGCTGGCCATGCACTGGCCTCGCTGGCGCCCCGCGGCTGCACTGGCTGCCGGGGTCCTTGTGGCTGCCCTGCTGGTCAATGCGGTGGAGGCCTGGCATCTGACCCGGCAGTCGGCTGCACTCGAACGCGTGGTTGAGGAGGCTTTCAGGCAGACCTTCCCTGACGAACGCCAGATTCGCGACGTGCGCGCACAGCTCGAGAGCCGGCGGCGTGCTCTGGGCAGGCAGCCCGAAGCCGCCAGCCGCCAGTTCCTGGATTCCCTGGATGTCCTGGCGCTGGCGCTTGGCGAGACCTCGAGTGTCCGGCTCGAGGCCATCAACTACAGGTCAGGCAGCATGGAGCTGCGCCTGCTGGCCCCGGACGTCGCGAGCCTGGACAGCGTACGCCAGCGCGTGACGGCAGCCGGGCGCTTCCAGGCCGAGATCCAGTCGGCCAATGCGGTCGGTGACCAGGTCCAGGGACGGATGCGTATCACCTCGGGGGGTGCCTGATGGCCGAGCAGCTGCGTGAGTGGTTCGACAGCCTGCTGCCCCGCGAGCGCTGGCTGGTCTCGATCGCCGGCCTGCTGCTGGTCGCCAGCCTGGTCTGGTTGCTGTTAATCCAGCCCGTGTTCTCGCAGAAGGCCCGGGCCGAGCAGCGTATCAGCGACCAGCAGCTGATTCTGCTGGAGCTTGGCCAGCTGGCGGCCCGTGCCGGTCAGGCGGGCGCACCTGCGGCGGCTGCCGGTGAGCAGTCGCTCGTCGTGCTGATCGATCGCAGTGCGCGCGCGCGCGGGCTCTCTGCCTACCTGCGTCGCAACCAGCCCGACGGGCCCGGTACGATCCGGTTGCGGCTGGAGAACGTGCCCTTCGACCCTCTGGTTGAATGGCTGGCCGAGCTTCAGGCGGACCATGGGCTAGGTGCGGTGTCGGTCACGGTTGATCCGGCCGTCGAACCGGGCCGGGTCAACAGCAACATCGTGCTGAGCCTTGCCGGCGGCTGATACGGTGCAACGAGGCCACCAGCTGATCGTGGCGGGAGTGGCCGCCTTCGTCGTGTGCCTGACCGCGATGACGCCCGCACGGGTCATCTCCCTCTGGCTGACGACGGGGCCAGTCCAGGCCAGCGGCTTCAGCGGAACCCTCTGGCGAGGTCATTCTCAATCAGTTCGTTACGAGAATCTTGTCGTAACCAACCTGAGGTGGAGGCTGAGGACATCCCGCCTGTTGGCAGGCCGGCTCGCGCTCGATATCGAGGCCCGTGTTCCGGACGGGTTCGCCGACGGGCGGCTCGAGCTGGCGGCAGGGGGCAGGCTCAGCCTCGAGCAGTTCCGGTTCCGCAGCTCGCTGACAGCGCTCGGTGCCGGCCTGAACCTGGCGCTGGAGGGCGGTACGGTGACGGCCGATCTGCAGACCCTGCATGTCGCATCCGGCTGGTTCACCCGCCTGAACGGTACGCTCAGCATCGACGGCCTGAGCCTCGAGTTTCCTGGCCTGGAGAGGATGCCGCCGGGCAGTTTCGTTGTCACCTTCGACAACCCTGCCATCGATGAGGCCAATCCGCTGCAGGGCCAGGTCCGCGGATCAGATGGCGTACTGCAGATCGATGCGAGCCTGACGCTGGAGCCGCCGGCCGACTACCTGCTCTTCGGCACGGCCCTGCCCGCCCCGGGCGCGCCGGAAGAGCTGGTTCGCGCGCTTGCGATGCTCGGCCCGCGCGGTGCCGACGGCAGTTACGAGTTCGGCCTTGCCGGCTCGCTCTGAGCCGGGGGAACCTCTACCAGCCGGCCCAGCGCGGGGAAATACAGGGCCATCCTGACCGGCCTGCCGTCCAGCCTCGCCATCAGCCTGGCGTAGCCCTCGAGCTGCGGTCGGTAGCGCTCGACTTCGCTGGCAATGAAGCCCTCGAGGTCGCCGCCGCGGTGCTCGCCGGTCTTGAAGTCCACGATCCAGCGCGTGCCCTCGCCCGTGACGAAGGTCCGGTCGACGATCCGGGTCTCCACACCCCAGGCGCCGCGGCTGTGCAGAACCAGCTCGCTGGCCGCCTCGGCATGACGTTCCAGCAGCCAGCGCCCATCAGCATCGGCCAGCGTGCAGGCCAGGGCCCGCCGGCACCGGGCAGCAGCATCCTCGAGCAGTGCGCCGCTGGCCCCGCGCGTGCGCAGCAGGGCGCGCAGCACCGGCGCCGCCGCATCGATCCTTTCCTCGCTCCAGCTTGCAAGCCCTTCCTCGGCGATCCGCTGCAGTATCCGGTGTGTTACCAGTCCTGCAAGGCGTGCGGCCTCCCCCGCCCAGGCGTAGGGGGGCGCCGGGGTGCGCCTGGGTTCCGGCGGCGTTGGCGGCCAGTCCGGCGAGGGCGCCGGATCACCGGGAGACCAGTCGGCAGGCACTCGCTGGAGCCAGCCGGACTGGTCATCGATGACCGCGGGGTCCAGAGTGCCTGGCGGAGTCGACGGCCTGTGCCGGGTATCGGCCACAACAGCAAGCTTCGCCATCAGGCTGCCGGAAGGGACCGGGGCCGGGGTACCGTCCTCGCGCAGGCTCAGCGTGCCGACCCAGTCCAGGCGCCGTATGGCACGGGTGGCTGCGACATAGAGCAGCCTGCCGGTCTCGTGCGCGTCCTTTTCGCGCACCAGTGACTGGATCAAGCGGTAGAGCGGGTCCTGTTCTGCCCTGTCCCGTGGCCTGAGCGGTGCGAGCAGCAGGTCTGTCCGGCCCTGACGACGTGGACGCTCGGTCCAGAGCAGCAATGGCGTGCGATCCTGGCCAGGCTTTCGCAGCAGTCCGGGCAGGATCACGGTGTCGAACTCGAGACCTTTCGCCTTGTGTATCGTCATGACCTGGAGGCGCGGGCTGCCTGCCGGGTCCGGGCCAGCCCTGAGGCGTGAAATTGCGTCGTCCAGCGCTTCTAGGCTCGTGATGTCACCAGCAGACTCGCAGGCGTCCAGCAGCGCGAAAAAGGCCTCTGCATCTGCCCTTTCGGCGTCGGTCTGGAGGACTGCCGGGCCACCCAGTGCGAGCCAGGCCGCATTGATCCGCCGGCGCAGGCCGCCACGCCGCCGCTCCGAGCGTGCCCGGGACAGGACAGGCCAGATACGTTCCAGCCGGTCGCGCCCCTCCGGACTCAACGACAGCCGGCGCCCGGGTTGTTCAAGCAGCACCGGCAGAGGTAGCCGCCGCTCGGCCGGACTGTCGCCGGCCAGGTGCAGCAGGTCGTCCAGCCCCAGCCCGCAGAATGGCGCGCGCAGCACTGCAAGCCAGCTCGTCCGGTCACCCTCATGCACCAGTGCGCGCGTCAGCGCCCGCAGATCCTGTACCACGGGCCTGCCGCCCAGCGGCTCGAGTTCCACCGCCTGGCATGACAAGCCCCGGCGGCGCAGCTCCGGCAGCAGCCTTGCCGCATGGTTGCGCGCACGCACCAGGATCGCCACGGTCCCGTTCCGGGTCTCTTTCAGCCGCGTCGCCGCGAGCTCCGCGACCAGGCGGGCTTCTGCTCCCTCCGGCGTCTCGTGCCCGGGGTCGAGTTCATGCACGCAGACCTGCCCCTCCCCTTCCCGCGACGGAGCTGCCCGCTCGAACGGGACCGCGCCTGCACCAAGATCCTCGCGCCGCGGAAGGATCGCGGGGAAATGGTCGTTGGTCCACGTGATCAGCGCGGGTACGGAGCGGAAGTTGACGCCAAGACGCAGAAAGTGAAGCGCGATGTCCCCCACGCCTTGTTCGCGTGCCTGGAGAAAAAGACCCACCTCCGCCTCCCGGAAACGGTAGATCGACTGCATCGGGTCGCCAACGAGGAACAGCGTGCGGCCATCTCCCGGCGACCAGCCACGCACGAGGGCCTGCAGGATCCGGAACTGAAGCAGCGAGGTATCCTGGAACTCGTCGACCAGGATATGACTGATCCGGTAGTCGAGGCGCAGGGCAAGGTCACTGGGGCGGCGCTCTTCTCCCAGGGCCAGCATTGCACGGAGCGCGATCTCGGTATGGTCACATTGCCCCGTCTCGGCAAAAACCAGCTGAAGGCTTGCCACGGCCATCGGCAGCACCGAGCGTAGTGCTTCGATCGCGGCCCACTGCCACTGGTCGTACGCTGGGGCGGGCAGCAGCCGGACCCTGTGCAGCCGCGCCGCCAGCTCATCATCGTCCGAGACACCGTGCAGCCATTCGCCCAGGCGCGCCTTCTCCGCCTTCGCCTCTCGCGGGAAGCCCAGCTTGACGTCCAGGCGCTTCCGCCACTGGCCCTGTTCTGTCAGCAGAAGGTCCGCGAGCGACTGCCAGCTTTCGAGACACTCTGGCGTTTCGGCTGGCAGTGCCTCGAGCGCCTGGAGACGTGTGATCGTCGAGCTCCTGTCGCTGCTGGCCAGGTTGGCGGCCGCGAAACGGGCCAGTTCAGCCAGCTCGGCGCCGGCCGACGATCCGATGGCCTCACGCAGTCCGGCAAGCTGGGCGCTGACCTCGTTGCGCAGTCCGCTCTCGAGCGAGGCGCGTTCGAGGTACTCGTGATCGAGCAACCTGTGCAGCCACTGCTCGCGCTGCGAGAGCATCGCGCCGAGCAGTCCGGCGCAGAGCTCCACCCTGTTGTCGAGATGTTCCAGCAGGGCCGACATCGCCCCCACCCAGGGCTCGTCGCTGTCCAGTGTCTCCAGCAGGCGCATGACAGCTGACCGGTACAGCGGCTCTGCGTCGTCGGTCACCCGAGGCACCCTGCCCAGGCCTGACATCACTGGTGCCTGGCGGAGAATGGACATGTTGAACGCATCGATGGTCATCACCCGCAGGCGCGCAGGATTCTGCAGCAGGCCCCAGTCCATCTTCCGGTCGCGTTCCAGCACCGCTTGCGCAAGCTGACGGGTGCTGGCCTCGTAGCCTGAGCTCACAGGCTGCCCTTCCCGCGCAGCAGCCAGTGCCCGGGCGATACGCGCACGCATTTCTCCCGCTGCCTTGCGGGTGAACGTTATGGCCAGTATTTCCTCGGGTTCCTCCACCGTGGCCAGCAGTTTCAGTACTCTCTGGGTCAGGAGGCCGGTCTTTCCCGACCCAGCTGGTGCCTGGACGATGAACGATCCTGCCGGATCGAGCGCCTGGACTCGCGCAGACTGGTCAGCGGGCATGTCAGTCATCACGCTCATCCTGCGCAGTCACTGGGCCGGCGAAGCTGCCGCCCCGGGAGTGAACGCGACACAGCCCGGCCAGATGGCAGTAATCGCAGGCGCCGGGCCGAGGATCGACATCGGCGACTCCGCGGAGGAACTCCGCAGCCAGTGACTCGACCGCCCGGGTCCAGCCGGCCCTGAGTTCGCCCCAGTCGCCCGCCGGCAGGCGCGAGTTGCCCGGTGCGCTGACCTCCCTGGCCAGACACAGCTCGGGGTCCGCTACGACACCCAGCCATCCCGGCTTGTCAGTGCGCACGCGGGCAATCAGTACTCCGGCCAGTTCCGGGCCTGATGCGGCCTGGTAAACCAGCAGCTGCGGATCAGCCGGGCGATCACCGGTCAGGTTCCCGAGCCTGATGTTCCCCGTCTTGTAGTCGATCAGCAGGCTGCTCCCGCTTTCGGTCTGGTCGATGCGATCTACACGCAGTGCCAGCTTCAGGCCGCCCAGGGAGAGCTCACGGGGTTCCTCTCGCGCAATCACGCGAAACGGTGGTCGCTCCAGCTCATGGTCCAGCCAGGTATCGACGAGCCTTGCCAGTCTCTCGCACTCCAGCTGGCGCAGGCGAGGCGATCTGAGCGCAGGAACCGAGGGCCCGGTGCCGGCGACCACGTCCTCAACGGTCGCTCGCACCAGCGCAAGCCGTCCGGATGGCGGGAGCGCTCGCAGGGCCTGCTGTGACCCCAGCGTTTCCCAGAGCTTGTCCATCAGGGCATGCACAAGGCTGCCCCGCGTTGCCGCGTCAGGCCCCAGCTCTGGCGGATCGACCGGGAGAGCCGCCAGCCGGTGGCGTGCGAAAGCCCGGAACGGGCACTGCGCCTGGTCCGCCAGTACCTGCACCCCACCCGACTGCGTACGGCCAGGATCCAGCGCTGGCGCCTCCAGCGGAGCAGCCTGCAGTGGCGCCGGGACCATGGATGGCAGCTTCTCCGGGACAAGCTCGGCCAGAGCAACCCCGGTGATCAGCGGGCTGGGTCGGAGCGGCTCTTCGCCGTCGCGTTCGGGCCAGCTGAGTACCACTTCATCGGCAGTGCTGAGCAGGTGTTCATGCAGCCTTCGTGCAAAGCTGAGTTCGCGCCTCGCGCTCGAGCGCGGCAGGCCGGCATCACGCTGGAGTATGAGGGGAATGAACGGATTCGGTCGTGCCGGGGGTGGCCAGGCCTCCGCATGCAGTCCCATGACCCAGGTGCCGTCGAAGTGCTGGCCGAGCGCCTCCAGCACGCCGAGCACCTGCACGGCGCCGCCGGGGACTCTGGGCTGGAACAGGCGGGCGCCGGCCAGCCGGCGCAGACGCGCGATCGCGCCGGCTCGGTCCTGCGGAGTCAGGACGGCATCCAGGGTCGCAAAGCTCTGCAGCAGCTCGCCGAAGGCCTCGACCGCCTGGTACTCCATGCTGTCCAGGCTGCGCTCACCCGGCCAGCCCAGCTGCGCGAGCTCGCTGGCAAAGGTCTCCGCCCAGGACGATGGCAACTGTCGGCCGGTACGGGGTTCCATCCGGGCGAGAAGCCCGGCGAGCCGTGCCGCGAGCGCCTCGCCCTCCCGGTCCGGCCGGCCGGCCAGCCGGGCCAGCGTGTGCCGGTCGGCCCCGAACTCCCGCCAGCGACGCAGCCTCAGCTCCAGCGCTGCGCGTCCCGCCTGCTCCTCCTCGGCTGCGCCAAGGAAGGGACTGCGCAGCAGCCGGCTGGTCAGGCTGAAGTCGAGCGGTTCATGGAGCAGTTCGAGCAGCAGCAGCGCATCGTGCACGGGTGGCGACTGCTCCAGCGGCAGGCCGAGCGAGATGTTGAACGGGCGCATGCGCGGCTGCGCCGGGTTGTGGCAGGCTGCAGGCTCGAGCGCAGCAGCGAGTTCGGCTTCCAGCATGGATCGCCGCCCGGCAAGTTCGGGAACGATGATTGCCAGGCTCTGGCCCGGCTTGTCCAGCAGGCGCTCACGTGCCCAGCGGGCAGCCAGCCGGGTTTCCTCCAGCTTGTCTGGGCAGGCTACGCGGCTGGCCCGGGATGCGGGAGCCCGGCCAGTGTCAACAAGGGTGACGGAGACGCCAAGTCCGACGAGTTCATTCAGCAGTGCCTGCTGCTGTGGCGTGAACTCGGCGAACCCGGCCAGCAGCAGCGAAGCGGGGCGAAGGCCTGGCGTGCTTGCCAGCCATCCGGCAGCGAGGTCAGGCAGGCGCGCGGGGTCCAGCCATCCGCTTTCTGCCAGGAGGGCGAAGTATCGGTCTTCCCAGCGCTGGAAAGCCAGCACGTCTTCCTGTGAAGAGACAGCGTGGAAGCTGGACGGGTCGAGGCGCCATGCCTGGCAGAGTTCGTGCGCTTCCAGCGCCGGCTCGACCATGGCGCCGGGCTGGAGCAGGCGCTCGCGGAACGGTCCCGGGTCCTCGTCGATCACGCGCTGCCAGAGGGCCGCGACCTGTGCCGGGTTCGGCAAGGCTGCGAAATCCGGCGCGGCAATCGCACCGCAGACCAGGGCCTCGGCATGCAGCTCGCGCAGCCAGCCCGCCCAGTCCATGACCCGGCCCCCGGTCCAGGTGGCGCTTTCCGGGGTCGTCCTCGCCTGCTCCTCGATCGTGCGTCGAGCCAGGCGTGCATTTGCAGTAACGAGCGTGGCACCGTCCCGAACGGCAGCCAGCGCACCTGCCCACTGCATGATCACGGGGTCCGGTTCGCGGGCCCGGGTCCGGATTCAGCTGCTGGCAGCATAGCTTTCCAGCAGGTCTTCCATGCGCCCGAAGACATCGCGCAGTGTATCGGCCAGCGGCAGGCTGGTCACGCGGAAGAAGTTGCGCTCGGGAATGTTGAAGCTGCTGCCTGGGGCAACCAGCACATGTTTCTGCTCGAGCAGGTCGAGGGCGAAGCGCTGGTCGTCGAAGCCGGGGAGCAGACCCGTACGGACACCGATGAACGCGTACATCGATCCGGCCGGCGGCGCGAGTTCGAGATAGCGGCTGGCGGCTACAGAGTCGATGATCGAGCGTCTCGACTCGTAGAGGCGGCCACCGGGCTGGACCAGTTCGTCGATGCTCTGAAAGCCTCCCAGGGCTGTCTGAACGGCCCACTGGCCGGGTACGTTGCTGCACAGGCGGAGCGAAGCGAGCAGGTCCAGCGCCTGGAGATAGTCCTGCGACTGCTCCCGTGCCCCGCTGAAAGAGACCCAGCCTACACGGTAACCACAAGCCCGGTAGATCTTGGAAAGTCCGCTGAAGCTGGCGCAGAGCGTGTCGCTGACCAGCGTGGCCATCGGGATGAACTCGGCTCCGTCATAGGTCATGCGGTCATAGATCTCGTCGCTGAAGACCACCAGCTGGTGACGCTCTGCAAGACGGGCCAGCGCTTCCAGGGTCTCGCGCGGGTAGACCGCTCCGGTCGGATTGTTCGGGTTGATGATGATGATCGCACGGGTGCGTGGAGTCAGCAGTGCGGCCACTTCGTCCGGATCCGGCACGTAGTCGCGCTCGACGCGGCAGGGATAATGCACCGCACGCCCCTGGTTCAGCGTCACGCTTGCCGTCCAGAGCGGATAGTCGGGCCCGGGCACGAGTACTTCATCTCCTGGATCCAGCAAGGCCCGCAGCGTGAGGTCGATCAGCTCACTCACACCGTTGCCGATGAAGACATCTTCCGAGGTCACGCCGAGCACGCCGCGCGCCTGCTGCTGCATGACGACCGCCTCACGGGCGGGAAAGATACCCTTCTGGTGGCTGTAGCCCTCGGCGGAGTGAAGATTCTCGATCATCGCCAGGCGCATGGTTTCCGGTGTGCGGAAGCCGAATCGGCCCGGGTTGCCGATGTTGAGCGGGATGATCTCGTAACCGCGCCGCTCCAGCTCGAGCGCATGGTTGGCCAGCTTGCCGCGGATCTCGTAGCGCACGTTGCCCAACGCTGAACTGGGCCTGAAGAGTTTCGTCATGGTCTGTTTCCGGATCTCAATCCTGAAGGACGCTGGGCGGCCTGCCAGCCGTAGGCCGCTGCCGGTTGCAGGGAAGTGGCAGGACGGCGCCTCACGATACCGGATTGGCCGGGCATCCCCAATAGCCCGGAATTGTCGGTTCAGCCCCGCCGGCTCCGGTTCGCTTGGCAGATGGTCCCGGGAAGCGGGGCTGTCAGTCCTTGAGGTGGGTCAGCTCGACGAGCTCATAGTAGGTCTGCATATAGCCGCCCACAGCGCCCTTCAGGAAGATGAAATCATCGTCGGCAGTGCACCAGACGTCGTAAGGCGGATGCGCCTGTGGCAGCCCGGGCGAGGACACGAGGCGGAAATGCAGCGCGTCGAAGCGCCCGGCGCCGACCTCGATGTTCTCCTCGCCCACGTACTCGACTCCGATGCCGATACGAAACAGCATGGGTCCGGTCGCTCCGCGATGATCGGGCGAGGACAGCAGCATCTCGTCGATCGACTGCACGCCCGGCCCCGCATTGCGGTCGAAAAGACGCATGTGCCAGGCGTCGCAGGCAATCGCGTGATTCTGGAAGGTCTTCAGGCGCCCGTTGGTCTGCATCCGCTGGGTCACCCTTTCTTCCATGGCGGTATAAGTCTGGCACTCGGCGAAATCCGGTCCAAACCGGAACCAACCACTGCCCATGAAGCGGTCTCCGACGACCAGCCGGACGAAGCAGTCCGTCGGGTACCAGTCGGGGTCCAGGCTGTAGGTAATGTCGCGCATCACGCTGGGCCGGTCGTCGATCTCGCAGTGCGCGATGCAGGTCCTGCTGCCGTCGGTGTGCACGTTGATCATGAAGAACTCGCGGCCGCGCTCCTGGCCCAGTCGATCGGGCTTGTGGCTGACGTACTGGATCGTGCCGCGTACCGAACGGTGATCGCGCTGCAGAATATCGCTCATGCCTGGTCTTCCTGGTCAAGCGGGGGCGGGCGGGCCCTCGGGGGATGCTGACTTTAAGGGCTTGGCGGTCGGCTGCCAAGTCCGGAAGGGCATCTCACTCCGCTGGCGGGCGCTGCCGCTCAGACAGGCCAGCGCGCTGGCGCAGGAGCAGCACTGCTTCCGGGTCAAGCAGCGAGACAGCCTTGATTCTGTAGCGTGGCGCACGTCTGCGGTCCTCGAAGAACACCTCGTCCCCTGCGACCCCGCAGATCCGGTTGCCGCGCGCGGCGAATGCGATCAACGTCTTGCCTGAGAGGTTGCGCACTGGCTCGATCCGGACATGGAATATGTCATCTGGCGGCGGCGCATAAACGATCAGGTTGCTGTGATCGAGCACCTCGAAGCTGACCACGAGGCGACGGAAGAAACAGGCCTCGACTCCGGTCTCGGACGGATGGGGCAAAAAGCTGGGCGGTATCTCAGGGGGTGCGCTCGCGCATCCGACGAGCAGAAGCAGGGACGCAGGCACCAGCAGCCTGGCAGCATTCACGGCAACCCGCCCTGCGCAACCGGCCGACTGCTGTCCCTGATCCACTCGCTGAATGAACCTGCATACAGGCTGGCTCCCGGGAACCCGGCCAGTTCCAGGGCGAGCAGCGTGTGGCAGGCGGTGACGCCTGACCCGCACATGCAGGCCACTGCCCCGGGCCCGGAAGGACCGGCCAGATCGCGGTAAAGGGCAGCAAGCTCGGACGATTCGCGGAACCGCCCCTCGGGCGTGAGATTCTGGCTGAACGGCAGGTTGAGGGCACCAGGCACATGGCCCGCCACCTGATCTATCGGCTCCACCTCGCCGCGAAACCTGGGGGCGGCTCGTGCATCGATCAGCTGCCAGCGGTCCGGCATCGCGAGCAGATCGGCGGTCGCGACCACAGGCATCGATCCGGGGCGGGCGCGGAAGTGCGCGGATCGAGTTGCCGGTACTGACCGGTCAAGACTGCCTCCCTGAGCGACCCATTCTGCCAGGCCACCATCCAGCAGGCGCACCTGTCCATGGCCCAGCCAGCGCAGCACCCACCATGCGCGCGCGGCAATGGCACCGGGGCCTTCATCATAGACGACGACCGGCGTCCGCTCCGAGATGCCAAGCTGGCCCAGCCGCTCCGCGAGCGCATCGGGATCGGGTAAGGGGTGTCTGCCATCGGCGGGTCCCGGCGTCCGCGAAAGGTCACGCTCGAGATCCAGGAACAGCGCACCCGGAAGATGACCCTGTTCCCAGGCCGCCCGGCCTGCCGACGGGTCGCCCAGCGTGAACCTGCAGTCGAGCAGGACGGGCGGCCGGGAGCCGCCGAGCTCGCGCATCAGCGCCGTCGCATCCACGAGCAGGCTGGATCGGTCCGTCACCGCCATGCGGCCAGCTCCCAGCTTGTCTGCACGAGACAGGTAGTCGACAATACACGCCCACTCGGCGTCCCTTCCACGCGGCCATGCCAGGCCCCCGGCAAGGGTTGCCCGTCGGCAGAATCCCGGATTTTTCCGTATACCAGCATGGCGTTGCACCACATGCGGGAGGTTGGCTTGAAGACGATCATGGTATGCCTGAAGCGCGTTGTTGACTACAACGTGCGTGTGCGCCCCAAGACTGACGGCAGCGGCGTCCAGACTGAGGGGCTCAAGATGAGCATCAACCCCTTTGACGAGATCGCGCTGGAAGAGGCGCTGCGCATCCGCGAGCGTGGCGAGGCCAGCGAGGTCGTCGTCGTGTCGATAGGTCCCGAGGATTGCCAGCAGCAGCTGCGCACCGGCCTGGCCATGGGCGCCGACAGCGCCGTGCTGGTCCGCAGCGACGAGGCGCTTGATCCGCCTTCTGCAGCCCGCGTGCTGCTCAACATGATCGAGCGGCTCGAGCCGGGGCTGGTGCTGATGGGCAAGCAGGCTATCGACGATGACTGCAACCAGACCGGCCAGATGCTGGCCACGCTGTGGGGCCGGCCGCAGGCCACCTTCGCCTCGAAGCTGGAGCTGTCGGGGGAAGTCGCAACCGTCACGCGGGAAGTGGATGCTGGACTGGAGGTCATCGAGGTGGACCTGCCGGCGGTGGTCACCACGGACCTCCGCCTGAATGAACCACGCTACGTGAAGCTGCCTGACATCATGAAGGCGAAGAAGAAACCGATAGATACAGTCGCCATCGAGGACCTGGGCATCGATACGACGCCCGCGTTCCAGGTGCTCGCCCATACGGCGCCGGAGCCACGCGCCCGGGGCAGGATGGTGCGCAATGTCGATGAGCTGCTCGCGGAACTGCGCGAGCGCGGTCTGGTGAACTGAAGCGGACGGAAACATGAGCAAGGTACTGATCATCGCCGAGCACAACGGGGTCACCCTGAACCAGAGCACGGCACGCTGCGTGAGCTGTGCGCTGGAACTCGCGCCTGACTGCATTGACATCCTGGTGCTGGGCAGCGACTGCAGCGGGCCGGCATCGGAGGCCGCTGGCCTGAAGGGCGTGACCCGGGTCAGGACCATCACCAGCGAAGCCAATGCGCATCCGCTGTCGGCGGTACTGGCGCCGCAGATTGCCGCAGTGGCGCCTGGCTACGACTATGTGCTGGGTCCCTCGACCACCTTCGGAAAGGACCTGATGCCGCGCGTCGCTGCCCTGCTCGGCACCGGACAGGTCAGCGACATCATGTCGGTCGATGGTCCACGACGGTTCCGGCGGCCCGTGTATGCCGGAAACGTGATTGTGAGCCTCGAGGTGCCGGAAGGCCGGCAGGTGGTCGCGACGGTGCGGACCGCCTCCTTCCCGGCGGGCGCGCCCGGAGATTCCCCGGTAGCGGTCGAGGAAACCGCGACAGACGCCACGATCCCGACCCATACACGTTTTCGCGAGCTGCGTACAGCCGGAGGCGACCGGCCCGACCTCCAGACCGCCCGGATCGTTGTTTCGGGGGGACGCGGCGTCGGCGGTGCCGAGGGCTTCGAGAAGCTGTACAGCCTGGCTGGCCAGCTCGGTGCGGCTGTAGGCGCTTCCCGGGCGGCCGTGGACGCGGGATACGTGCCGAATGAGTTGCAGGTCGGGCAGACCGGCAAGATCATTGCGCCTGAGCTCTACTTTGCCTTCGGCATTTCTGGGGCCATCCAGCATCTCACCGGCATCAAGGATGCCGGGACCATTGTCGCGGTCAACAAGGATCCTGAGGCACCCATATTCGAGGTGGCCGATATCGGCCTCTCGGGCGACCTGTTCGAGGTGGTTTCCCAGCTGGAGGAAAAGCTCGGCTGAGGCTACCGTTGCCGGCCGTGCGGTCTGCTTGACGCAGGAAACGCGCCCGATTTTCCAGGCTCGTGCACCGTCGCTGGTGCTGCTCAGCTTCGCCAGCGCACTGTCACCTTTCGGCATGTCCGTTATCGTGCCGGTGATCGGCCTTGTCTCCGTGACCTATGGTGCCGACTACGCGACGGCCCAGTTCGTCATCTCAGCCTACCTGTTCGGACTCGGGTTCACTCAGCCCTTCGCCGGCCTGCTGGCCGACCGGGTCGGGCGCCGGCCGGTGATGCTGGGTGGTGTCGGGCTTTTCAGTCTCGCCAGCATCGGCTGCGCGCTCGCGACACACTTCTGGGTGCTGGTCGCGCTGCGCACCCTGCAGGCCATCGGCATCAGTGTCGCGACCGTGGCCACGCGGGCCATCATCCGGGACACCCACGATGCCGAGGGCTCGGTGCGGGCAATATCGTTCGTTGCCGCTGCCCTGGGTGTGGCTCCCGTGATCGCCCCGGTCGTCGGCGGGCTGGTCAGCGCGCCATGGGGCGTCGCCGGCGTCTTCTACATCTGCGCGGTCCTGGCCGGACTTACCTGGATGCTGCTCTGGCGTCAGCTCGAGGAAACCGGCACACCGGTGCAGGGACCTGCGGGCCTGCGCAGGATGTTCAAGGACTGGTGGTCCCTGCTCCGCAATGGTCCGTTCGTGGCCCACACCGTGCTGCTCGGTATCGTCCAGGGCAGTTTCTTTGCTTTCATCGCGGTTGGTTCCAGCCTGTTCGACACACAGCTGGGCATAGGCCCCCAGCTCTTCGGGCTGACCTGGGGTTTTCTGGCGGTGAGCTACGTTTTCGGGGCGGTGGCGTCTGCGCGCCTGGTCAGTCGTATCGACGTGCAGCGCATCATGCGGCCGGGCATCTACATGACCATGGCGTTCAGCTGGACGCTGTTCCTGGTCGTATGGATCGCCGGAGTCGGGCTGGTCAAGCTGTTGCTTCCACTTGCCATGCTGACGCTTGCCAACGGCCTGGTATCACCGCTGGCGATGGCAGGTGCCGTCAACGCACGGCCAGACATAGCAGGTGCCGCAGCCGGACTCTCGGGAGCCATCGCCTTGGTGATGAGTGGACTGTGCGCAGTGATATCCGGCTTCGTCTACCAGGGCGACTTCGCGCCGGTCGCGCTGATCATCGCAGTGGCCGGATCACTGGCATTGCCGCTGCTGCCGGTGATGTACCGCAGCCAACCTGGCGCAGGCCGGGCCGGGTAGCGAGGGATGGGCCGGGGGGGGGCCGGCCCGCCCCACCCCTTGCGCAGCACGCCCCCCCCCCCGTCCCCCACCACCCCCCCCACCCCCCCCCCCCAC
>JAFIFS010000066.1 GCA_020831895.1 Chromatiales bacterium | reverse complement strand
CGAGGTGATCATTGCGCGCCGCACGGAGTTCCTGGACTGCGCGGTGGTGCCGGCACCGGGTCCGGGCGGCGCCTGCCTGAGCTTCGATGGCGGTTTGACCTTCCCGCTGAATGCCAGCACGTTGACGGCCACCTTCACCGTGACAGGTCCTGCCAGCGAGCCTGGCCTGCCGCAACCGTTCGACCCGAATCGGCTGATCGTGACGACGGCCGGGTCTGGTCTCCTGCCCGTGCCCGCAGGGTTCTTCGCGGCGGACGAGCCGGTGACCGTGGGGATCTTCTCGGTGCCGCAGTTCGGCTCAGTCATGGTCAATGGCAGCCCCGGGCTGCCCCGGGATATCTCGATCACCTACGTGGCTGGCGCCGGGTTCACCGGGACGGACAGCTTCCAGTATGCGATCGAGAACCAGCAGCAGACCCTGACCCAGGTCCGCAACGTCAACGTCGTGCAGCAGCGCGATGACACGGCCGAGGTCACGGTGACGGTGGTGAACCGGCTGGCAAAGGACGTGAACGTGACCACGCCAGCGGGAGAGGCGATCGATATCGACCTGCTGGCAGGGGACGAAGGGCTGGTGAACCCGGTCAGCGTGATGCTCGTCGGCAGTCCGGCCAGCGGCAGCGTGCAGCTGCTCGGGTCACCGGGCCCGGCCTCCGGCATACGGGTGCGCTATACACCGAATCCGGGCTTCCGGGGTACGGACAGTTTCGGTTACCGGGTGAGCGATGTGCTGGGCGAACTCGAGGCGAATGTCGGTGTGGGTGTCGGGCTTGCCGCGGACCTGGCGCTGGAGGTGCCATCGGACCAGCCTACGGAGATCGACGTGTTGGCTGGCGCGGTCGGCTTCGTCGACCCGGTGACGGTCAGCATCGTGGCACCGGCGACGGGCGGTGTGGCAACGGTGATCGGCACGCCTGGCCCGGCAGGCCAGCTCCGGGTGAACTACCAGCCGGATCCGGGCTTCCCGTCTCCCGGTGTGCTCAGGGCTGAGGACACGTTTACCTACGAGGTCAGCGATGGCAGGTTCACGGCGACCGGCCGGGTGGACCTGTCAGTGTTCCTGGACTCGGATGGCGATGGTGTGCCGGATGACCGTGACAACTGCATCGGGGTGTTCAACCCGGATCAGCGTGACACCAACGGCAGTGGTTTCGGCAATCGTTGCGATGCAGACTTCAATGGTGACGGCATCGTGAACTTTGCCGACCTGGCGATTTTCCGTTCCCGCTTCGGCACCCAGGACCCTGATGCAGACCTCAACGGCAGCGGCAACGTGGGCTTTGCGGACCTGGCGATCTTCATTTCGCTGTTCGGCAAGCCGCCGGGCCCGTCAGGCCTGGTGCCGTAGGGGGCCCGGCTGAAGATTCGCGAATGAATTCGCGCCTGCCTCCTGTACCCCCGAATGGGGGTTGCTGCAGCGGCACTGCTTTTGCGAGCATCACGGATTGGAAGAAGCAGTGCTGTCCACGGGTCGCAGCCGACGGCAGCGTTGATCAGGCGCCGCAGTCTGCGCAGCTGCCGGGATCAGGGGGGCATCCGCAAACCTGCAGGGGGGAAGTTTGCTGTGGCTTTGATCGATTGCGAGGAGTGCGGCCGCGAGGTCTCGGACAAGGCACGGAGTTGCCCGGGCTGTGGCGCCCCTATCGCTGGGGAGGGTTCCCCCGCCCCCAGGACTGAAGAGGCCGATGCCTGGACCCGCTTGACGGGTTCACACAAGGGGCCGCAGGAAGTGGTGGTCCGTGGCACTGATGTGGGCTACGAGGCCGAGAAGCTCGGTGCCAGGCTGATGACGGGCTTTCTGGCGCTGTTCCTGCATCCCAGATTCGCTTTCGTGGGCTTCTACCTGCTCTGCCTCTTCTTCGTCGCGGCTGCGGTGGCCATCGGCGGCGAGTGGCTGGGCCTGGATATTGACAATGCTCCGGGGTGGGTTGTCGCCATGATCTTTGCCCTGCCAGTCCCGCTGGTCTACCTGCTCCGCGCCTATGTCCGGACCGTCATGAAATGGCTGCTGATCGTGCTGGCGGCCATCCTGGTGATCAACATACTGATCTGGCTGTTCTTCTAACCATCCCATGGGGGGGGGATGCCCTGGCCTCATCGATTGTGGTCGGCGTCGGGGTACAATTCCCGGATGCTGAACGAACTCGAACAACTCCTTGGCCCGGAGCACCTGCTGACGGACGAGGAATCCCGGACTTTCTACTCCACTGACGTCTTCCGCCAGGCCCCGGTGCTGGCGGCGGCGGTTGCGCGGCCACGAAGCGTGGCCGAGCTGCAGGACATTGTGCGCATCTGTGCCCGCCACGAGGTGCCTATGGTCGTGCGCGGCGGCGGCGCCTCCTATACGGACGCCTATGCGCCGGTGCGCGAGGGCACGCTGTCGATCGACACCTCGCTGCTCAAGGGCATCGAGATCAACGCCGAGGACATGTACGTCACGGTGGAGGCAGGCGTCACCTGGGCAGAGATGACCGCGGCGCTGGCGGATCAGGGTCTGCGCACACCGATGTGGGGGCCATTTTCCGGGCTGGTGGCGACTGTGGCGGGCGGGATGTCCCACTACGCCGTCAACTACGGCTCCGGCACCTACGGGATCTCGGCCGAGTCGCTGATCTCCCTCGACGTGATCCTGGCCAGCGGCGAGATGGTCTCGACCGGCTCGGCCGGCGGGGAAGGGGCCAACGGGTTCTTTCGCTTCTATGGACCGGACCTGACGGGACTGTTCGTCGGCGATGCCGGAGCGCTGGGCATCAAGGCGCGGCTGCGCCTGCGGCTGATGAAGCGCCCGGAGGGCTTTGCCGCGGCGTCCTTCGGCTTTGCCGACGGCGAGCGCTGCCTGACTGCGCTGATGGAGGCCGCACGCCTGGGGCTGGTCGCGCAGAACTTCGCGCTGGATCCGCGCCAGCAGAAGACGGCGCTGACGCGGATGGAGTCGACCAGCCCGCTCGAGGCGGCAAAGTCTGTGCTGTTCAACTCGCGCAACCTGTTGGACGGCGCGGTGCAGGTCGCGAAGATGGGCCTGGCAGGGCGCAACTTCCTGAAAAAGGCCGTGTACTCGGCCCACTTCAGCTGCGAGGGTGCGAGCGATGCCGAGGCGCGGCTGAAGATCGCCGAGGTGCGCAAGGTGGTGAGCCGCCACGGCGCCGAGGTCGCGAACTCGATCCCGGTCTACTTCAACGCCAACCCCTTCATGCAGCTGGTTCCCATCCTCGGGCCGAACGGCGAGCGCTGGAAGCCCACACACGGCGTACTGCCGTTCTCGGCGGTGCTGAAGCACCATGCGGACTTCGAGGCGCTGCTCGACGAGTACCGTGAGCGCATGGAGCAGCACCGGGTTCAGCTGACGCGCATGCTGATGTTCTTCAGCACGAATGCCTTCATCTACGAGCCCACCTTCCTCTGGGAGGACGCGCGCTCGGTCTACCATGAGCGCGTCTACCCGGCCGAGCTGCTGCCCGAAGTGCCGGAGCACGAGCCGAACCCGGAGGGCTATGCGCTGGTCAAGGAGATCAAAGGCCGGATCCAGGAGCTCTGCTCGAAAAACGGCGCCAGCCACATGCAGGTGGGCAAGGACTACCCCTACCTGGAAAGCCGCACCCCGCCGGTGCGCCAGCTCGTGCGCCAGCTCAAGGGCGTGCTTGACCCGAACAACCTGATGAATCCTGGGGCGCTGGGGTTGCGGTAGGGGAGTGCAGGGGCTGACTCAGGGCGGGGCTGATTCAGGTTGGGGGAGAATCTTGCAGGGTGGGGAGCATTCACTGTGGGAGCGAATTCATTCGCGAATAAATTCGCTCCCACAGCGAACCAGCCCTCCCCAGCGAACCAGCCCTCCCCAGTGAACCAGCCCTCCCCAGTGAACCAGCCCCCACACTGACTCCCCACCCGCTCGCGCCCCCCGCATGACCGCGCATCGCACCGGCTCCCTCAGCGCCTCACCCCGTCAGTGGGCACTGCTGCTGGTGCTGGTGGCGCTCTGGGGCTCCTCTTACCTGCTGATCGAGCTCTCGCTGCGGGCTTTCAGCCCGGCCCAGATCACCGGCCTGCGGATCACTGCGGCGGCCCTGGTGCTGCTGCTCGTGCTGTTCGCCAGCGACCAGCGGCTGCCCCGCAGCCCGCGGGACTGGGCCCTGTGCATCACGATGGCGGTGCTGGGCAACATACTGCCGTTCCTGCTGATCTCCTGGGGTCAGCAGGAGGTGGAGTCGGCGCTGGCGGGCATCCTGGCGGCGACGACCCCGCTGGGTGTGCTGGTGCTGGCTCATTTCGTGCTTGCCGACGAGAAGTTCGAGCGGCGCCACGGCATCGCCTTTGCGCTGGCCTTCGCTGGGGTGGCGGTGCTGCTTGGGGTTGATGCGCTGGCCGGGCTGGGGGGGTCCTTCGCCCGGGTCACGGCCCAGCTTGCCATCGTGCTCGCGGCCGCGGGCTACGCGGCGGCCACGGTGATGGCCCGCTTCATGCCGGCCAACGCGCCGCTCTCCACGGCGACGGCGGTGATGCTCTCGGGTGCGGTGCTGATGAGCCCCTGGACGCTGGGTGGCCTGCCGGTGCTGGCGGCGGCTCCGATGCTGCCGATGCTCGCGATCGCGATCCTGGGAGTGCTGGGCACGGGCTTTGCGTCGATCATCTATTTCCACCTGGTCGGGCGCTCGGGCGCACGGTTCACGTCGATGCTGAACTACCTGGTGCCGGTCTGGGCGGCCGCGCTGGGCGTGCTGCTGCTGGGCGAAAGCCTGGGGCTGAGCGCCTGGTTGGCGCTGGCGCTGATCCTGGGCGGGCTGCTGTTGACGCAGCGCAGGAGCGGAGGCGCCTGAGGGTGGAGTGGGGTTGATGCGTCGCAAAAGGTTTGTTCAGGGATGAGTCCCCTCCCACAGAGTAGTGGTGTGGGAGCAACTTCAGTATGGGAGCAACTTCAGTGTGGGAGCGACTTCAGTGTGGGAGCAACTTCAGTGTGGGAGCGACTTCAGTCGCGAACAGTTCGGGGATAAATCCCCTCCCGCAGTGAAAGCGTAAAACCCCTCCCACAGGGCCCTGGTGAATGTGACATAAGCATTATCCCGGATTCAGGCCACGCCCACTGTTCCGGTACCTTGACCCTGTGGATCAGGTCAGCTCCTGATGACCAGAAGGCCCGCCAGAGGCCGGGAGGGACGCAATGAACTACATGGACCACCGCTGCGGAGTCCGCCACCCGCTGAGGTTGCTGGCCCGGCTGCATGTCCCGGGGCGGGTGCCATTGCTGGCCCAGGCCCGGGATGCGAGCCTTGGCGGGGTCTTCCTCGAGGTGCGCCCGTCGCGCCTGCCGATGCGGGCCCTGCTGCACGTGGAGCTGCTGCCGCACGGAGACGCGCCGCCGGTGCGACTCGCGGCGATGATAGTGCGCAAGACCACTGAAGGGGTTGCGCTGATGTTCGACGACTTTGCGCCGCGTCCGCTGTCTCGCCTGCTGCGAGTGGAAAGCTACAACCGTGACTTGTCCGGTGCGCACCGGTGGAAGCCGGTGCCGCATCATCACTACCGTAAGGGAGGGCACTGAGATGAGCAAGCTGGTGAACTGGGATCCCATGCGTGAGATCGACCAATTCTTTGGCCGCTATTCGCCGTTCCTGCACGGGCGGCGTGCGCCGGACCGGGAAGGCCAGGGCGGCATGGAGTGGAGTCCTGCGGCAGACCTCTCCGAGACCGGGGAAGCCTACATTATCAAGGCGGACCTGCCTGGCGTGAAGAAGGAAGATATCCAGGTCACGCTCGGTGATGGCATGCTGATGCTTTCCGGTGAGCGGCACGAGGAGAAGGAGGAAAAGGAAGAGACCCGCCTGCGCGTCGAGCGTTTCTTCGGCAGCTTCTCGCGCAGCTTCGGGGTGCCCGATGACGCGGATCTTGACGGCATCAGCGCCGAGCAGAAGGATGGCTCGGTGACGATCCGGATTCCGCGCCGCAAGACCGCCGCAGCCCGGCGTGTGCAGATACCGGTCAAGTGAACAGGACAGGCCGCCGGCCGGAACTCCGGGGCTCGCTGCGGGTCAACTGAGATCATGAGAACATCAATACTGTTAGTCACGTGCTTCCTGGTGGCTTCGGCGCCCGCTGCTGCCGATACCGTGATCCAGGAGTTCAGCGGCCATGGCCGGCAGGCGACGCCCGCGTTCCGGGCTGAAGGGCCTTGGCTGGTCAGCTGGCAGGCGCGCCAGCCGCTCACCGGCGTCCGCAACAACCAGCGTTTCGAGCTCTTCCTGCATGACGCGGATTCCGGCGCCTACCTGGGCCAGCTCACGCAGTGGGTCGGTGCCGGCAACGGCGATGTGCTGGTCGAGCGGTCCGGCCGCTTCAGGCTCCAGGTGACCGGCGACATGGACCGCTGGCAGCTCCGGGTGCGCCAGATTACGCCTGAGCATGCCCAGCGTCTGCTGCGCGCCCGCGAGGCTGCAGAGATGGGCGATACCGAGGTGGCCGGCATTCCGAGGCGGGATCTGGGCACGCTGCGCGCCTGGCGGGCTTTCGACCCGCGCACCGTGGTTCTGGAAAGTACGGCGGGGGCGCGCTTCCGGGTGACGCTCGACCGGGATTGCCGCGGCCTGATGGAGGCCGAAAACCTCTCCCTGGTCTCGGGCACCACGCGGCCGGAGTTCGTCGGCATCGTGCTCGAGGACGGCACGCGCTGCGACTTTGCCCGCGTGCTGCCGGACCTGCTGCCCATGCCTGCGCCCCGGTAGGCGGGAATTATCAGCCAGAGGGGCCGAGAAGAAGGATAATATGTCGGGCAGTTCCGGCTTTCGTGGGAGCTGTCCATGCTGTCGATATCCTTCCTGCTTTTCGCGCTGGTTCAGCTGGCTATCTGGCTCTGGGGCTGGCGCGAGTGGCGTAGGCACGACCGTCCGCTGGCGCTGCTGCTGGTGCTGATCACCAACACGCTGCTCTGGTATGACAACTTCCGTATCGCCATCGGCAGCACCCTGGGGGAGGGGCCCCTGCTGTACAACCTGACCGTGCCGGCGTTCGTCTGGCACTGGATCATGCTGCCGCTGTTCGTCATCGTCGCCGGGATGGTCGCCCGGCGGGCGGGCTTGCCCGGGGCCCAGGGCAAGGTCGTGATGGGCGCCTTCTGCGTGGTCGCGGTGGCGCTGTTCGCCCTGGACCTGCCCTCGGCGATCGCCCTGCTGACGGGGGACGTTCGCATGTACCCCGCCTGCATTGCCGATACGCTGCGCTACACGGTCACGGTTACCGAGGACCAGCTCTGCGCTCCGGGCGACCTGGTGATCACCGGGCCCAACGCCTTCCTGGTGCCGGTCATCATGAACGTGATCATGCTGTCCGTCGGTATCGCGCTCTGGATCCAGCGCGGCTGGAAGTGGCTCGCCCTGGGCACAGGCCTGATGTTCGTCGCCGCCGCCCCGGTCTACGGCCCTCTCATGCTGCCGATCGCCAACTTCGGCGAGATCCTGTTTACGCTCGGCGTGATGGTGACCTGCATACGGTACCGGCATAAGCCCGCGTAGAAGCGAACTGATGCGAAAGCTCACTGGTGTGTAAGCCCACTGGTGTGGGTGCCTACCAGTGTGGGAGCGACTTCAGTCTGTGGGAGCGACTTCAGTCGCGAACCCTTCGGGCATGAAGCCCTCCCCCTAGAGGCAGGAGTAGCAGCAAATCCGGTGTGGGAGCGACTTCAGTCGCGAACCCTTCGTGCATGAAGCCCTCCCCCCAGAGGCAGGAGTAGCAGCAAATCCGGTGTGGGAGCGACTTCAGTCGCGAACCCTTCAGGCATGAATGCTCTCCCACACACAGCAGGGCAAAAAAAAAACGGGGAGGCGCCAGGCGCCTCCCCGCTTCCGGTGGATCCCTGGCCGGGATCAGAACCGGTAGTTGGCCTCCACGCCAAAACGGCGCTCGCCACCGGGGAAGATGAAGCTGCCGCCGAACTCGGGGGCGGTGATCACTTCCTCGAGGTAACGCGTGTTGAACAGGTTGGTCGCAAAGCCGACCACCGACCACTGGTCACCGGCGATGCCGAGGCGGGCGTTGACGAGCGTGAACGCGTCGCGGCGTGCGACCGAGTACTCGGCCGGGCCGATGCCGAAGGCCGCGGAGAAGCCTGTCGGGCGCTCCTGGTCCTGGACCACGTGGAAGTACGTGTCGCCGATGGTCGAGACGTCCATGCTGCCGATCACCCGGAACTGAGGTGCAGCTGCCAGCGGCACGTCGATGCGTGCACCTGCGCTGGAGGTCCAGTTCGCCGTGTAGGGTGACTTGTTGCCGACCGTGTCCGGGCGCGCACTGTTCTTCTTGATCTCGCTGTCGAGGATAGAGACACCGGCATAGAGATCAAGCCACTCGTTGAAGGCCCAGTTTGCCGAGGCCTCGATGCCCTGGATCACGACCTCGTCGACGTTGGAGACGACGCGAAGCAGGCCGAACGGTCCGACGATGAACTCGAAGAACTGCATGTCGTCGACTTCGGTCCGGAACAGCGACACCTCACCGCGCAGGCGGCGGTCGAGCAGCTCGGCCTTGACGCCGATCTCGTAGGCCAGCGAGGTTTCCTTGTCGAACTGGTCCGGGATATTGACGCTGCTGAAGCTGTCGAACGGCGAGCCCGGGTTGGTCAGCGGCGCGTTGATGAAGTTCTCGACCGTGGCCGAGGAGCCGCTGTTGTTGAAGCCACCGCTCTTGAAGCCCACGCCGATGGTCGCGAACGCAGTCCAGTCAGGCAGGAAGTCCCAGGTCAGCGAGCCCTTGGGCTGAATCTGGGAGAACGTGCGGCTCTGGTTGGCGATTGGCCCATCGCAGAGGCCTGGGTTCAGGGGCGAGCCCTGCGTGCCCGGGTCCGGACAGGTCTGGATGAACACCGTCTGAGCATCGGCAGGCACCTTGCTGCGGACCTTGCGCCGCTCGCTGTCGTAGCGGAGCGCGAGGGAGCCGGACACCGTGTCGGTGAAGTCGTAGCCCACGGAGCCGAATATCGCCCATACGTCGGTGTCGAACTGGTCCCAGAGCAGCTGCTCGGTCGGGTTGACGTCAGCCGAGGTCAGCGAGCCGGGTGTCGCATAGGGCACGAACAGGCGCGGGATGATCCGGCCGTCGCCAGTGTCCACACCCGTGTTCACGCCGACCTCGCGGTCGATGTTCAGGTAGTAGACGCCGGCCGACCAGTTGAATGGGCCGCCATCGTCGTTGGAATTCAGCCGGGCCTCGAACGAGATGTCGCGCTGGTTGCGCACCTGGTACTGGGTGCCGTCGCAGGTCGTGGGCGTGTAGGCGCCGTAGACTGAGTTGGCCGGGTCACCCGGGATCAGCAGCTGCGGCGGCGCCAGCTGGAAGCCGGACAGCGCGACAGCCGTGGTGCTGTCGATACAGGCCTGGGTGCCGCCAAAGAACTGGAACGCGGCGCTGGTGCCGTCGGCGCCGAGGTCGTTCTCGATGTCGCTGTAGAGGACCCAGCTGGTCAGCGTCGCGAAGCCCAGGTCATAGTCGGCCTTGACCGAGAACTCGAACGACTCCTGGTTGTTGAAGGGGACGACGTTCGGGTTGAACTGGAAGTTGTGCGAGTTGACGTTCTGGTACGCCGTCTGGGCGAACGCGTTCGGGAGACCGAAACCGTCGCGCAGCAAGCCGACCAGGTCCGGCAGGTGGAACACCGAGTTGAAGCCGATCGAGGCCGCGTCGACCTCGCCGTAGCGGATCTTCGTGTCCACACGAAGGTCCGCCGTCGGCTCCCAGATCAGGCGCCCGCCGATGTTCCAGCCCTCATAGTTGTCGACCACTTTCCGGTCGAGGAACACGTTGCGGTAGAAGCCGTCGGTCTGGCGCCAGTCGGCCGTGAGGCCCCAGCGCAGGGTGTCGTTGACCGGCCCGCCGATGTGGCCGGCAATCAGGTAGCTGTTGTCCTGCGCGATGCTTGCCTTGAGGTTGCCGCTCAGCACGTCGCCTGGTTCCTGCGTCGTGATCACGATCGCGCCGGCCGCGGCGTTGCGGCCGTAGATGGCGCCCTGCGGGCCCTTCAGGATCTCGATCTGCTGCAGGTTGGTGTACTCGCGGTTCAGCGCGGCCGGGTTGGTCATCAGGATGCCGTCGATGACCAGCGCGAAGCTGGTCTCGGCATCACGTGCACCGTTGATGCCGCGGATGTTGACCTGGGTGTCGGCGACCTCGGCCGCGTTCACCAGTGTGACGCCGGGCGTCAGCCGGATGAAGTCGTCCGCACGCTGTATGCCCGAGGCCTCGATCTGGCCGGTGCCGAGCACCGTGACCGCGCCCGGTACGTCGCGGATGGTCTCCGCCCGCTGGCGGACGGTGACGACGATCTCTTCGATCTGTGCGAGCGCCGGGTCTGGCATCGCGATGGCAGCGGCGATGGCCGCCCCTAGCACGAGCCCGCGCCGGCGCGCGGTATGGCTGGACGCATCCATTGGAGTCTCCCTTTGTCGGAAAAATAAGAAGCCTGCGCTCGAAGCGGCGTTGGGCGCTGGAGTCATGCTTCGCTGCGCTGCTTCGTTCAGATCTCCCTGAACCATGGACGAACCCCTGAGTCAGTCCTCGTGGCAGGGACGCTGCAGCATGGACGCTATGTCAAACGACGCTGCAAGTCAATTTGTTGCGCGGGGGCAACACAGATGTGGCCACGTAGCAGGGGAAGCGTGTGGGAGGGAATCCAGTGTGGGAGCGAATCCAGTGTGGGAGGGAATCCAGTGTGGGAGCGAATTCAGTGTGGGAGCGAATTCAGTGTGGGAGCGAATTCAGTGTGGGAGCGCATTAATTAGCGGACTCTTTCCCGCATTGGGGCTTGGCCGGAAAAACTTACCGAATGAATTAGCGCCCACACAGGCTTAGATACCACAGCCGG
>JAFIFS010000063.1 GCA_020831895.1 Chromatiales bacterium | reverse complement strand
CAACGGCTTTCCCGGACACGCCGTGAATACGTCCCTGTAGGTTCGGGCGCCGCATCCCTGCGGCGCACGGTCCGGGAAAGCCGTTGCGGACGACGCTTCGCAGGGTTGCTGCCAGGTTTGTTATCGCGAACAAGTTCGCTCCTACTCGTGACACGCGGGGCAGTTGGCCCGGCGGTTGATCCTGATGCGGCGCGACTGGCCCGCTAAAGCATCCCAGGTCCACAGGTGGTTGCGCAGGCCTGAGTCGAGTCCAAGCAGGATCTTCAGCGCTTCCGTGGCCATCATCGTGCCTACCGTGCCGGCGACCGGGGCGAGGATGCCCTGGCCGGCGCAGTTGGCGAGGTTCTCGTCTTCCTCGGTATACAGACAACGGTAGCAGGGCCCGCGTTCCCGGTCATGGCGGAACACCGCCACCTGGCCCTCCCAGCGGATCGCGGCGCCGCTGACCAGCGGGCGGGCCTGTGCGATGCAGGCGGCGCTGAGTGCGACGCGCGTGGCGAAGTTATCACAGCAGTCGAGCACGAGGTCGCAGCCGGCGATGGTGGAGGCCAGTTCGTCCGGGGACAGGCGGCGGTCGATGGGCTCGCAGCGGACATCCGGATTGACTGCGGCCAGCGCACGCGCCGCGGCGACGGCCTTGGGCTCGCCGCAGTCGGCTTCGCGGTACAGCAGCTGGCGTGGCAGGTTACTCGCGTCGACACGGTCGAAGTCGTTAAGCAGCAAGCGGCCAACACCAGCGCCGGCCAGGTAAAGCGATGCGGGTGAGCCTAGGCCACCGAGGCCGAGGATCAGCACGCGTGCGCTTGCGAGCCGGTCCTGCGCATCGCCGGCGAACTGGGGCAGGGCCAGGTGGCGGCTGTAGCGCAGCCGCGCGTCTGTTCCGCTCATGGCGCAACCCGCCCCAGCGTCAGGCGTGCGTGGCCAGCCATGTCCTGGATCGTCTCCACGTCGGTGAATCCGGCGTCGTCGAACAGCTCACTTACCGCTGCGCCCTGTGTGCTGCCGTGCTCGACCAGCAGCCAGCCGCCCGGCTCAAGCTGGGCCGCTGCGCCGGCGATGATTATGCGCAGGGCGGCGAGCCCATCGGGCCCGGAGCGCAGCGCGTCCTCGGGCTCGCAGCCGAGTTCCGGGTCACGGGCCGGCCACTCGTCATCGGCGATGTACGGTGGATTGCTGACTATCAGCGCGAAGCGCTCAGCGGATACAGGCGTATACCAGTCGCCCTGGCGCCAGCGCAGGCCAGTCAGGCCGAGGCGCCGGGCGTTGTGGCCGGCGATCTCGAGTGCGGCAGCGCTCTGGTCCGTGCCGGTCACGCGCAGGCGCGGGTGCTCGCTCGCCAGTGCCAGCGCGATCGCCCCCGAGCCGGTGCCGAGGTCGAGGACAGCGGCCTCGCTCTCCGGGTCCAGCCGGGCCAGCGCCTGCTCGACCAGCAGCTCGGTTTCCGGGCGCGGAATCAGGGTTGCGGGGGAGACCAGCAGGGGCAGGGACCAGAACTCGCGTTCGCCGGTCAGGTAGGCCACCGGCTGGTGGCGCAGCCTGGCGGTCAGCAGCTCGGCGAAGCGCCCGGCGGCCGCGGCGGAGACCGGTCGGCGCAGGTCGCGGTACAGGCCCTCGCGCCGCGTGCCGAGCACGTGGGCGAGCAGCAGCTCGGCATCCAGGCGCGGGCTCGGGCTGCTGGCGGCCAGCCGTTCGCCGGCCAGGCGCAGCAGCTGGTCCACCGTGCTCTCAGGGGCGCGGATCGTCTCCATCGGCGCCAGTTTACGGGATCCGCTGCCGGCAAATGGCTGACAGCAGCGCCTCAATCACCCAGAATCCCGCCCCAGACCTCATCCGGGACATCCACAGTGAGCAGGCAGCGCAAGTTTCCCACCCAGTGCATCCATGCCGGCGAGACCGTCGACCCGGCCACCGGCGGCGTGATGCCGGCCATCCACACCAGCACGACCTACGAGTACGAGCGCTTCGGTGTCCCCCGCGAGCACCTGTACACGCGGGCGTCGAACCCAACCCGTGATGCGCTCGAGCGCTGTATCGCGGAACTCGAGGGCGGTGAGCGCGCGCTGGCCTATGCCTCCGGGCAGGCGGCCACCTCGGCCGTGCTCGACCTGCTGGATGCCGGTGCGCACGTGATCGTGCCGCAGGACTTCTACGCCGGCACCTGCCGGCTGCTGACCCAGGTGCGCAGCCGCACCTCGGGCCTCTCGATCAGCTCCGTCGACTGTACCGATCTGGATCAGCTGGCCGCGGCGATCCGGCCGGAGACGCGGCTGATCTGGCTGGAGTCGCCGACCAACCCGCGCCTGCGCATCATCGATGTCGCCGCGGTTGTCGCGCTGGCGCGCGAGCGCGGGATCCTGGTCTGCATCGACAACACTTTTGCCACGCCCTGCCTGCAGCGACCGCTGGAGTGGGGCGTCGACATCGTGATGCACTCGGCTACCAAGTACATGGGCGGCCATTCCGACGTGCTCGGCGGTATCAATGTGACGCGTGACCAGGCGCTGGGCCGCAAGCTGGCCGGCCTGCGCAGCGCGAGCGGTGGCGTGCTCGGGCCCTTCGACGCCTATCTGGCGCTGCGCGGGATCAAGACGCTGGCGCTGCGCATGGAGCGTCACTGCGCGAACGCGCTCGGGCTGGCGCAGTGGCTGAGCACGGACTCACGGGTGGCCGAGGTAATCTATCCCGGCCTGCCCGATCATCCGCAGCATGCGCTGGCCAGGCGCCAGATGAGCGCCTTCGGCGCGATCATCGGTCTGCGGCTGCGTGCCGGCGAGCCAGGCGTCGGGCCGTTCCTCGATCGCCTTGAGCTGTTCGCGCTGGCCGAGAGCCTGGGTGGGGTCGAGAGCCTGGTCGGCCATCCGGCAACAATGAGCCACTCGGCGGTGACGGCCGAGCAGGCGAGGGCTATGGGCGTGACCCCGGACCTGATCCGGCTTTCTGTCGGTATCGAGGACATCGACGACCTCAAGGCGGACCTCGACCAGGCCTTGTCCTGGCGATAGCCTGTTCGCGGATGAATCCGCTCCCACCGGGGTGACTTCAGGCGTGGGAGCGAATCCATTCGCGAATCTTCGGGCGTGAGGCCAGCAGCCACCCTGTTCGGGAACGAATTCCTTCCCGCAAGGGAATCCCTGTCTAAGGCGAGACCCGGCCACCACGGATGAACCGCTGCTGGTAGTAGCTGTTGTCGAGCCGCTCCAGGCGCACGCTGCGGTTCGAGGCCGGGGCATGGACGAAGCGGCCCTCGCCAACGTAGATGCCGACGTGCGAGGCATCCTCCCGCGTGTTGAAGAACACCAGGTCGCCGGGCACGATTTCCTGCAGCCGCACGGGCCGTGTCGCCCGGAACTGCTCGCGCGAGGTCCGGGGCAGGGTCAGCCCTGCATTGCTGTAGGAGTACAGCACCAGGCCGCTGCAATCGAAGCCTTCGGGGTCCTGGCCGCCCCAGCGGTAAGGAACGCCCACCATCTGCAGCGCCGTGAAGACGACGCGCGCGCGGACCGGATCCAGCATCGCGGCATCGCTGGCCCCGGGTGCGGGGGCTGACGGAGCTTCCGGCCGCGTGGCGCAGCCCGTGAGCAGCAGGGTCGCCAAAGCTGCGGTCAACAGGGATGCCGTTGCGAAGTGCATCAGCGAAATGTAGCAGAAACCCTTATTGTCGCGCGCTGGTGTCCGCGGCACATTGAATGCCCTGTGTCCTGCCGCTATCGTCGGGCCGGACTAAAGCAGCCTTGGATGATCCCAGGATGAATGAGCCCGCCAGCATCCGCCGACGGGACACCGACGAGGAAGTCGTCTTCCGCGCCCGCGGCCTGACCAAGGTCTACCGGATGGGCGAGGTCGAGGTCCATGCGCTGCGCGGCGTCGATCTGGATCTCTACCGTGGTGAGTTCGTCGTGCTGCTCGGGCCGTCGGGCAGCGGCAAGTCCACGCTGCTCAACATCCTTGGCGGGCTCGATGCGCCGACGGCCGGCGAGGTGATCTGTGCTGGCCGCGACCTGGTGCGGATCAGCGAACGTGAACTCACGCAGTTCCGCCGCCACTACGTCGGCTTTGTGTTCCAGTTCTACAACCTGATCCCGAGCCTGACCGCGCGCGAGAATGTCGCCGTCGTCACCGAGATCTCCACCTCGCCGATGGCTCCCGAGGAGGCCCTCGAGATGGTGGGCCTGAAGGAGCGGATGGACCACTTCCCGGCCCAGCTCTCCGGCGGCGAGCAGCAGCGTGTCGCGATCGCGCGCGCGGTGGCCAAGCGCCCGCAGGTGCTGCTTTGTGACGAGCCCACCGGCGCGCTGGACTCGAAGACCGGCATCATCGTGCTCGAGGTGCTCGAGCGCGTGAACCGGGAGCTCGGCACGACCACCGCGGTGATCACGCATAACGCCGGCATCGCGGCGATGGCCGACCGCGTGATCCACTTCAGCGACGGGCGGATTGGCCAGGTCGAGACGAACGAACAGCGGGTCTCGCCGCAGGAGCTGCACTGGTGAGCGCGCTCCGGCGCAAGCTGCTGCGCCAGTTCTGGTCCCTGCGCGGCCAGGCGCTCGCGATCGGCGTCGTCATTGCCGGTGGCCTGGCGATGCTGATCATGTCGCTGTCCTCGCTGGACTCGCTGACACAGACGCGGGACGCCTATTACCGGGACTACCGCTTCGCCGACGTGTTCGCGACGCTCAAGCGCGCGCCGGAGTCGCTGCGTGAGAGCATTGCGGCAATCCCGGGCGTGCAGCAGCTGGAGACCCGGGTCGTGGCTGCGGTCAATCTCGATATCCCGGACTTCGGCGACCCGGCCAAGGGTATGATCCTGTCGCTGCCCGACGGGCGCAACGCGCTGCTGAACAGCCTGCACCTGCGCAAGGGTCGCCTGCCCGAGCCCTGGCGGGATCGCGAGATCGTCATCAACGATGCCTTCGCCGAGGCGCATGGCTTCGTGCCCGGGGACCGGCTGGCCGCGATCATCAACGGGCGTTGGCAGGAGCTCGAGATCGTAGGCATCGGGCTGTCCCCCGAGTTCATCTACCATGTCAGCCCCGGCGACCTCTTCCCTGACTTCGCCCGCTTCGGCATTTTCTGGATGAACCGCAGCGCGCTTTCCGCGGCCTATGACATGGACGGCGCGTTCAATGATGTCGTGCTGACGTTGACGCGGGACGCGCGTGCCGGCGACGTGATAGACCGGCTCGACCTGCTGCTTGCGCCCTATGGCGGGCAGGGAGCCATCGCGCGCGATGACCAGCTCTCGCACCGCTACCTCGATGTCGAGCTGGACCAGCTGCGGATGATGGCCACCGTGTTCCCGGTGATCTTTCTCGGGGTCGCTGCCTTCCTGCTCAACGTCGTGCTGAACCGCCTGATCGGCAACGAGCGCGACCAGATCGCGATCCTGAAGGCCTTCGGCTATGGCAACCTGGAGGTCGGCTGGCACTACCTGCAGCTCGTGCTGATGATCAGCATGCTGGGGCTGGTGATCGGCACCGGGCTCGGCGTCTGGTTCGGGCAGATGCTGGCCGAGCTCTACCAGCGCTTCTTCCGATTCCCGTTCATCGACTTCCAGGTGCGGCCCTATGTCTACAGCACCGGCGTGCTGGTGACGCTGGGTGCGGCGACGCTCGGCACGCTGTCGGCCGTGGCCCGTGCGGTACGGCTGCCACCGGCCGAGGCGATGCGGCCCGAGCCGCCGCCGGTGTTCCGCGCGACGCTGGCCGAGCGGCTGGGCCTGCAGCGCTGGTTCTCGCAGCCGACGCGGATGATCCTGCGCAGTATCGAGCGCCGGCCACTCAAGGCCATGCTGTCGATGATCGGCATCGCGTTTGCCTGCGGGATCCTGATGGTCGGGCGCTTCCAGGAGGGCGCGATCGACTACCTGATCAGCGCGCAGTTCAACCTGGCCCAGCGCGACGACCTGATGGTGACCTTCACCGAGCCAACGTCGGTGCGCGTGCTGCAGGAGCTGGCCGCCCTGCCCGGGGTCTGGGCGGTCGAGGGTCATCGCGGTGCACCGGCGATCGTCCGCTTTGGCAATGCGCACTACCGTACCGCGCTGCAGGGCCTGGAGCCGGACGGGACGCTGCGCCGGCTGCTGGACGATGAGCTCAAGCTGCAGCCGCTGCCGGCCGAGGGCGTGCTGCTTAACGATTTCCTGGCCGACTATCTCGGTGCTGCGCGGGGTGACCTGGTGACGGTAGAGTTCCTCGACGGCCGGCGCGAAGTAAGGGAGGTGCCGGTTGCGGGTGTCGTGCGCGAGTTCACCGGGGTCGCTGCCTACATGACACTGGAGTCGCTGAACCGGCTCACCGGTGACGGTACCGCCGTTACCGGCGCACACCTGGCCGTGGACGCCCGCCACCGCGACGAGGTGGTGGCGATACTGAAGGACGTGCCGCGTGTCGCTGGTGTGTCGGACCGTTATACGGCGATCAGCAACTTCTATGAGTCCATGGCTGACATCGTGCTGACGTTTGCTTTCATAGGGACCCTGCTCGGCGCGAGCATCGCGGTCGGTGTCGTCTACAACAGCGCCCGAATCGCGCTCACCGAGCGCTCGCGGGAGCTGGCGAGCCTGCGTGTGCTCGGCTTCACGCGCGGAGAGATCAGTTACATACTGCTGGGAGAGCTCGCGCTGCTGACGCTGCTGGCCATACCGCTCGGTTTCCTGATCGGCCTCGGGCTGATCGCCTATATCATCCAGGGGGTGGAGTCCGACCTGTACCGGATCCCGCTGGTCGTAGGCACCTCGGTGTATGCGCTGGCGGCCGGCGTCGTGCTGGTCGCCTCGGCGTTGTCCGGGATCATCGTCGCCCGCCGTCTCTACAACCTCGACCTGGTCGCCGTGCTGAAGACGAGAGAATGAACGAAGAGAGCCGCAGGATGAATCCACGCAAGCTGCTGCCAGCCATTGCCGTCGTCGTGATCGCTGTGCTGATAGGTCTCGGACTGCGGCCTGGTGCCGTGCTGATCGACAGCGAGCCCGTGAGCCGCGGGCCGCTCGCGGTCACGATCGAGGAGGAGGGCCGCACGCGCGTCGTTGACCGCTTCGAGCTCTCGGCACCTATTGCCGGGCAGGTGCGCCGGGTCTCGCTGGAGGTGGGCGACGAGATCGAGGCCGGGCAGGTCCTGGTGCGTCTCGATGCGCTGCCTGCGCCGGCGCTGGACCTGCGCAATATCCAGGAGTCGCGTGCCCGGGTCGCTGCGCTCGAGGCTGCGCTGGCCACGGCACGGGAGGAGGCCAGCGCCGCACGGGCGAGCTCGCGCTTTGCGCGGGAAGAGGCCGGTCGTCTGCGCCGGCTCGGTGACGACGGGCTGGTCCCGCGCAATATCGTCGACCAGTCCGCCAGTGAGGCCGAGCGCGCCGAGGCCATCGAGCGCTCGGCGCGCTTCCGTGTCAGCACCGCGGAGTCTGAGCTGGAGGCGGCGCGCGCGGCGCTGGCCTATGCAGGTGGCCAGGACCCCGCCGCCAGTGGTGTTTTCGAGCTCACGGCGCCGGTTTCCGGCCGCGTGCTGCGCCGCTGGTTCGAGAGTGCGCGTGTCGTGCAGGCCGGCGAGCCACTGGTCGAGATCGGCGACCCGTCCGCGCTGGAGGTCGAGGTGGACGTCCTGTCCTCCGATGCGGTGCGCATCGAGCCCGGCATGCGGGTGCTGTTCGAGCGCTGGGGCGCCGAGACGCCGCTGGAGGGCCGGGTCATGCGCGTCGAGCCCATCGGCTTTACCAAGGTCTCTGCGCTGGGCGTGGAGGAGCAGCGGGTCTGGGTCATCGCCGAAATCACCTCCCCGCGCGAGGAGTGGCGCCGCCTCGGCGACGGTTATCGGGTCAATGCCCGCTTCATCCTGTGGGAAGAGGAAGAGACGCTACGCGTGCCGACCAGCGCGCTGTTCCGCGACGGGGAGCGGTGGGCGCTGTTCACGGTCGAGGGCGGTCGCGCCCGGCTGAACCATGTCGAGCCCGGGCGCCGTGGAGGGCTGTATACCCAGCTGCTGTCGGGCCTGGAGGCCGGGCAGCAGGTGATTGTTCATCCGGCGCGTGATCTTGCTGATGGAGCAAGGGTCAGGTGATGATGCGAGCCACCTCTTCGCTCCCACACCAAAGAAAGAAAAAATGATCCATCCCGCCGGCACCAGCCCCCTGACCGCGACCCCGTCCGGCGAACGCATCGCCACGCTCGACGTCACGCGAGGCTGCGCGGTGCTCGGCATCCTGCTGATGAACATCTGGGCCTTTGCCGGTCCACAGGCGATTTACGATTTCCCGCTGGTGGCCCAGGACTGGGGTGGGCGGCCTCTGGAGACCTGGTGGGTGATGCGGGTGCTCTTCGAGGGCAGCCAGCGCGGGCTGTTCTCGATCCTGTTCGGGGCCGGCATGCTGCTGATGGTGGCCCGGCTGGAGGCAGCCACGCCTGCGGTCCGCCCGGCAGCGATTTACTATCGCCGCCTGCTGTGGCTGTTGGCGTTCGGGCTGTTCGATGCCTTCGTACTGCTGTGGCCAGCCGACATCCTGATCACTTATGCGCTGATGGGCGCGCTGCTCTATCCGCTGCGCCGGCTGGATGCACGCTGGCTGCTCCTGCTGGCGCTGCTCGCGTTCGGGCTGCAGCTCGCGAATCGGACGGGCGACGCGCGCGAGGTGGCCGCGCTGGCGACGTTCAAGACGGAGCTCGCCGCGGCCGGGGGCGTAGTGGGTGAGCCGGACAAGGAGACTGCGGCGAAACTCGCCCGCTGGGCCCGCTTCGAGAATCGCGCGCGGCCGGACATCACGACGCCGGAAGTGCAGGAGAGCATCCGGGCGATCGGCAGCGGCACGCTGGCCGAGTTCTACCGGGAGCGGGCGACCAGCAGCGTAGTCCTGCAGGTATTCGTCGGTCCGCGCGTGTGGTGGCTGGATGCGCTGGGCGGCATGCTGATCGGCATGGCGCTGTTTCGTATGGGGGTGCTGACCCTGCGTGTCGCGCCCGCCGTGCCGCGGGTGATGATGGTCGCCGGCTACGGCATTGGTCTGCCCCTGGCCTCCTGGGAGACATACGCCCTCGTTGCCAGTGGCTTCGACCCGGTGCGCAAGATGGAGCTGATGATTCACTACGACCTGCGTCGCCTGGCCGTGACCTTCGGCCACCTCGGGCTCATCCTCACGATCTGCCAGGCGGGGCTGCTTGAGGCAGCGCGCCGGCGTCTGGCTGCTGTAGGCCGGATGGCCTTGTCGAACTACCTCGCCCAGTCCCTGATCTGCGGACTGATCTTTTACACCATCGGCCTTGGCCTGTTCGGCCGCTTCACCGGCTACTGGCTCTACCTGGTCGTGCTCGGCGTGTGGACCCTGCAGCTGCTCTACAGCCCGTGGTGGCTTGCGCGCTTCGGCCAGGGCCCGGCCGAACGCCTCTGGCGACGGCTGACCTACGGGAAGTAGGAGCGGCTTCAACCGCGAATGCCCATTCTTCTCTTGCCCCATCATGGGGCAGAATAGAGAAAGGATTCGCGGCTGAAGCCGCTCCTACAGGTGAAGCCAGCCTGGCAGTTCCAGCCCCTTACTCGCCAGGAACTCGCGGTTGAACAGCCGCTGGCGGTAGCGCAGCCCCGAGTCGCACAGCAGCGTGACGATCAAGTGGCCGGGACCGAGTTCACGCGCCAGGCGCACCGCGCCGGCCAGGTTGACGCCGCTTGAGCCGCCGAGTACCAGGCCCTCGCGGCGGATCAGCTCGTAGACCAGCGGGATCGATTCGCTGTCCGGCAGCTGGTAGGCGACGTCGATCGGCGTGCCTTCGAGGTTTGCGGTCACGCGGCTGTTGCCGATGCCCTCGCTGATCGAGCCGCCCTCGGCCTTCAGTTCGCCGTGGGTGAACCAGTTGTACAGCGCCGAGCCCTGCGGGTCGGCGAGGCCGATCTTCACCGCCGGGTTGCGCGCCTTCAGCGCGCGCGCGACACCGGCCAGCGTGCCGCCGGTGCCGGTCGAGCAGATGAACCCGTCGATGGCTCCAGCCGTCTGCTCCCAGATCTCGGGGCCTGTCGTCAGCTCGTGAAAGCTACGGTTCGCCGTGTTGTCGAACTGGTTGGCCCAGAACGCCCCTTCCGGGTGGCGCGCATTGAGTTCCGCGGCCAGCCGGCGTGACTGGTGGACGAAGTGCGCCGGGTTCCTGAATGGCACCGCCGGCACCAGCCGTAGCTCGGCTCCATAGGCGCGCAGCGTGTCGACCTTGTCCTTGCTCTGGTTGTCCGGCATCACGATCACGGTGTGGTAGCCGAGCGCATTGCCGACTACGCTGAGCCCGATCCCGGTATTGCCGGCCGTCCCCTCGACGATGATGCCGCCCGGGCGCAGCGCCCCGCGCGCCTCGGCGTCGCGCACCATGCCCAGTGCCGCACGGTCCTTCACCGAGCCGCCCGGGTTCATGAACTCGGCCTTGCCGAGTATCTCGCAGCCGGTCATCTCCGACAGGTGATTGATCCGGATCAGCGGCGTGTCGCCGATGCAGTCGGTTACTCGGGAAAAATCCATGCGTGCGCTCATGTTCCAGTCTGTTCCATTGCGGCCAGCAATTCGGCCTGGTGTTCACCCTGCAGTGCCCCGATCACCGGTTCGAGGTTGCCCTCGAGGATCTCCTCCAGCCGGTACAGCGTCAGGTTGATCCGGTGGTCGGTCAGGCGCCCCTGCGGGTAATTGTAGGTGCGGATGCGCTCGGAGCGGTCGCCGGTGCCGACCAGCGACTTGCGCCGGGCTGCCTGCTCGCTGTCCTGCTGCCGGCGCGCGCCATCGAGCAGCCTCGCCTGCAGCAGTGCGAGCGCGCGTGCGCGGTTCTTGTGCTGGGAGCGCTCGTCCTGGCACTCGACCACGATACCGCTCGGCAGGTGGGTGATTCGCACGGCAGAGTCTGTCTTGTTCACGTGCTGCCCGCCGGCGCCGGAGGCGCGATAGGTGTCGATGCGCAGCTCCGCCGGGTTGACCGTGATCTCGTCGATCTCTTACGGCTCCGGCAGCACGGCCACGGTGCAGGTCGAGGTGTGTATGCGTCCCTGCGCCTCGGTCTCGGGCACGCGCTGGACGCGGTGGGCGCCGGACTCGAACTTGAGCTTCGAGTAGGCGCCGTGGCCGGCGATGCGCGAGATCACCTCGCGAAAGCCCCCGTGCTCGCCATGGCTCGCACTGATGATCTCCAGCTGCCAGCCCTGCGCCTCGGCATAGCGGCTGTACATCCGGTGCAGGTCGCCGGCGAAGATCGCCGCCTCGTCGCCCCCGGCGCCGGCCCGGATCTCGAGGTAGATGTTGCTGTCGTCGTAGGGGTCGCGCGGCAGCAGCTCGAGCCGCAGCTGGTCCTCGATGGTCGCGATCTCGCCATCCAGCCGCTCGACCTCCTCGCTGCCCAGCGCGCGCATCTCCGGGTCCCTGTCCCCGGCCATCTCGGCGGCACCGCTGCGTGCGGCCTGGGCCCCCTGCCAGCGCAGGTACAGTGCAATCACGGGCTCGAGCTGCGCATACTCACGCGACAGCGTCCGGAAGCGCGCTGCATCCGCGAGCACCGCCGGATCCGTCAGCAGCGCGCCGAGTTCCTCGCGGCGTTCACTGAGGCGCCCCAGTTTTTGGGCGATCGATGGCTGCATTTGCGGCTATTATCCCGGCTGTGAATGCTCGTTTCCTGTTTCCGCACCGTATGGTGCGCACTGCCCTGGCCGGCCTGGCGCTCGCCCTGCTCGGCGCCTGCGCTGCGGCCCCCGAAGGGCCCGAGGTGGCGGCGGACGCAAATTATCACCTGCTGATAGCGGAAATTGCGCTGGAGCGGGGTGAATTCCGTACCGTGGTGGAGGAATACGCGAGCGCAGCCCGCCTGAGCGACCGGCCCGAAGTCGCCATCCGCGCGACCGAACTTGCCTTCAGTCTTGGCTATGACGCGCTGGCGCTGGACAATGGGATGCGCTGGCTGGAGCTCAATCCCGACAACCCGACGGCCCACCTCGTGCTGGCCAGGCTGCACCTGCGCCGCAGCGCGGTCGAGGCTTCGGCACATCATGCGGCACGGGCGCTGGACCGCGGCATGCCGCCGCGGGCGGAGGACTACCGGCTGCTGGCGGCGGAGCTCGGCCAGGATGGCAATGCGCGCCAGCTGACGCGGGTGCTGGCCCGCCTGGCCGCCGTCGATCCCCTGTCGGGCACGCTTCAGCTGGTGCTGGGGCAGGCGGCCCTGCGCGCCGGTGACTGGGAGCTGGCCGACTATGCCGCGCGCCAGGCCGCGCTGGATGATCCCGACTGGCCCGAGCCGCAGCAGCTGATCGCGCAGGCGATGATCGGCATGGGGCTGGTCGAGGAAGGTCTGGCCCACAGTGCGGCGCTGGTCGAGAGCCAGCCCGACCGCCTGCTCGAGCTCGAGCACGCCCGCCTGCTGGGCGCGACCGGCAGGATTGCCGAGGCGCGCACGATTCTGGACCGGCTGGCCGCAGGCCCGGGCGCCCAGCCCGAAGCGACCCGGCTTGCGGCATTCTTCCACCTGCAGCAGGGCAACCTCGTCGAGGCCTGGGAGCTGTTCAGCGAGTTGCTTAACGAGGGCTACAGCGAGACGGAGAGCTTCTACTACCTTGGCCAGATCGCCGAGGAGCAGGGCAGCCCGGAGCAGGCCCAGCGCCTCTATGCCCAGATCGAGGGCGGGCCTTTCCTGTTGCCGGCACGCCTGGCGATCGCGGGTATCCACCAGTCCCGCGGTGAGCTGGATCTGGCGCTGGCAGCCCTCGATGTGCTGGCTTCGGAGCAGCCCCATCTGGCGGTCCAGGTGCACGAGTTCCGGGCCGCACTGTTCAGCGACGAGGGTGACCTGGAGGCAGCGCTGGCAGAGTACGACCAGGCCCTGGTGTTTCGCCCGGAAGCCGCCCGGCTGCACCTGAACAGGGGCATCCTGCTGGCGACTCACGGCGAGGTCCGCGAGGCCATCGCATCGCTGCGTGCGGCCTACGCCATAGATCCGGACGACGCGGCGATACAGAACGCGCTCGGCTACACGCTGGCAGATGCCAACCGGAACCTGCGCGAGGCCGCGCGCCTCGTCCGACTGGCTTTCGAGCAGGTGCCGGACAGTGCGGCCATCATCGACAGCATGGGCTGGGTACGCTTTCGCCAGCGCCGCTTCGTCGAGTCGCTGGACTTCCTGGAGGACGCCTGGGCCCGGCAGCGCGACCCGGAAGTCGCCGCGCACCTCGGCGAGGTTCGCTGGCGCATGGGCGACCGGGCCGGTGCGCACGAGATCTGGGACCAGGCGCTGGCAGAGTGGCCGGACAGCCGGCCGCTGCTCGATACCGTGCGGCGGCTGCGGCGCTGATGCCGAGGCTGCTGCCGCTCGCTCTGGCGCTGCTGCTTGGCGCCTGTGCCGTACGCCCGCCTGCGCCGGTCAGCCCGGACAGCTGGGCTGCACGCAATGCGCAGCTGGCCGTCCTGCCGGACTGGGGTGCACGTGGCCGGGTCGCGGTGCGCGGCACCGATGGCAGCGGCGGGCAGGGCAGCCTCGCCTGGGAGCAGGAGGGCGAGCAGGCACAGATCAGGCTTGCCGGCCCCTTCGGTGCCGGCGCCTGGGAGATCCGCTGGGACAGCGCAAGGCTCACGGTCGCCGGTCGCGGCGGCGAGGTGGCGCTGGACTATACCGGCCCAGATGCGGCTGACCGGTTCCTGCACGAGCAGCTTGGCTGGTGGTTTCCGGCCGTCGCGGCGCGCTACTGGCTGCGCGGGCTGCCAGCGCCGGGCGCCCCGTTCACCGAGGAGTTCGATGGCTTCGGCCGGCTTGCGCGCATCGAGCAGCACGGCTGGTCCATCAGCTACGAAGACTGGCATGCCGATGCGAGCTGGCTGATGCCCCGCCGCCTGGTAATGCAGAGCGCGCGCGGGCGCGTGCGGGTGGTCGTAGATAGCTGGGCGCTGTAGCGCGGTGGCCAGTCGCCCGCAGACTGGTTTGACACTGCCGGGAGCCGCACCGAAAATACCGCGCGGATCGGGGCCCGCCGCACAGCTTTACGGGGCGCATCTCTTGGGGCGTAGCCAAGTGGTAAGGCAGCGGGTTTTGATCCCGCCATGCGCAGGTTCGAATCCTGCCGCCCCAGCCATCCCGCCCTGCAGGCCCGCATGAACAACGAAAACGACATCGACCTGCCCAACATGGCCATCTTTTCCGGAAATGCCAACCCGGAGCTGGCCCAGAACATCGCCCGCCACCTGAACCAGCCGCTCGGCCGCATGCATGTGGGCCGCTTCAGCGACGGCGAGATCATGGTCGAGATCTTCGAGAACGTGCGCGGGCGCGACGTGTTCATCGTCCAGTCGACCTGCCCCCCGGTAAACGACAACCTGATGGAGCTGCTGGTGATGGCTGATGCCTGCCGGCGGGCCTCTGCCGCCAGCATCACGGCGGTCGTGCCGTATTTCGGCTATGCGCGCCAGGACCGGCGCCCGCGCGCTGCGCGCGTGCCGATCACCGCGCAGCTGGTCGCGCGGATGATCTCCAACGCCGGGTTCACGCATGCGCTGACGGTGGACCTGCACGCTGACCAGATCCAGGGCTTCTTCAACATCACGGTCGACAACGTTTACGCGTCGCCGGTGCTGCTCGGCGACCTGTGGCGGCAGAAGTACCCTGATCTCGTCGTGGTGTCGCCCGACATCGGCGGTGTCGTGCGCGCCCGCGCGCTGGCCAAGCGACTGGACGATGCGGACCTTGCGATCATCGACAAGCGCCGGCCGCGGGCCAATGAATCTCAGGTGATGAACATCATCGGTGAGGTCGAGGGCAAGACCTGCGTGCTGATCGACGACATGATCGATACCGCCGGGACGCTGTGCCAGGCCGCAGCCGCGCTGAAGGACCACGGGGCCGAGAAGGTGGTCGCCTACATCACGCATCCGCTGCTGTCTGGCCCTGCAGTGCAGCGTATCCAGGCCTCCGTGCTGGACGAGATCGTCGTCACCGACACCATCCCGCTCTCGGCTGCTGCGGCCGCCTGCGGCAGGATCCGCCAGCTCGGCGTCGCCGAGCTGCTCGGGGAGACCATGCGCCGGATCAGCCGGGCAGAGTCCGTCAGCTCCCTCTATATCGACTAGGCCTGGCCCAGGCGCTATGATGCGCGGCGCCCCGGACCCCCCGGGGACAGCTGCGTGCCGTGGTCGCAACGGTGCGCGTGCCGCTCACTCCCCAACTGGAGACAGTCCATGTCACAAGAGTTCAAGCTGGCCGCGGAAACGCGGACCGATGCAGGGAAAGGTGCGAGCCGCCGCCTGCGCCGGGCCGGCCGGGTCCCGGCAATCCTCTACGGCGGCGGCGAAGCCCCGCAGCCGCTGACGTTCGAGGCCAACGAGCTGATGCGCAACATGGCGCAGGAGGCGTTCTTCTCCAGCATCCTGACCATCAATGTCGGTGGTCAGGCCATGCAGGCGGTGATCCGCGACGTGCAGATGCATCCCGCCCGCCGCCTCGTGTGGCACCTGGACCTGCAGCGCATCCTCGCCACCGAGAAGCTGCGTCTTTCGGTGCCGCTGCACTTCCTGAACGAGGCCACGGCCAAGGCAGTCAAGGAACGCGGGGCCGTGTTCTCGCACCTGATCACCGAGATCGAGGTCGAGTGCCTGCCCAGGAACCTGCCCGAGTACATCAAGCTCGACGTCGCGAACATGGAGCTCGACCAGACGCTGCACCTGTCCGACATCACGCTGCCGGAAGGCGTGGAGATCCCTGAACTTGCTCAGGGCACCGACCACGACCTCGCGGTCATTTCCCTGCACCTGCCGAGGGTCCAGAAGGAAGAGAGCGAGGAAACCGGCGAGGGCGAGGCCGGGAACGAAGAAAAGGCCTGAGCTGCGCTGCATGACCGCAGCCGGAGGGGGGGGGGGGCGGGGGGGGGGCCGCCGCGCGGGGGGGGGGGGGGGGGGGGGCCGGGGGGGGGGGGGGGGGG
>JAFIFS010000061.1 GCA_020831895.1 Chromatiales bacterium | reverse complement strand
GTAGCTGTAGCGCGCGTTGGGCGTCAGGCTGGTCCATGAGATCGAGCTGATGTTGACATCCGTGCCCGAAATCGAGCCGCTGCCCTCGAAGATCGGCAGCGTGATCGTGCCGAAGGGCACGGTCAGCGTCAGGTTGGTCAGCTCAAGCTGCTGGGCCTGGGCCCCCATGGCCGCAAAGCTCAGCGCCACAACGGCAGCAAATTTCTTCTTCATGATTTTGAATCCTCCAGTAGACGAAATCAGCAGTAATGCTCTCGTTCACCTGAGGAAGGTATGCCGGAACTCTTCACCCTGTGACCCCGCTGCCTGCCTTGGCTGACTGACGGGAATGAGCCCCCCTGACACGCCGACTCCGGATTATGCCTTCCGGGTTCGGCTTTTCCCTTCTTCATGGCACCCGCCTTTTGCGAGTGAGGTCGAAGTTACATGAATTTTCTTCAATGCAACAGCAAATTTCACATAAGATGAGACCGGCCTGCCGCCAGGCAGCGTGGCGCTGGGGCGTGCTCTGCAGTCCCGACCACTGAGCGGTCAAGACAGACCGTTCACACTCAGTCCGCCCGCAAGAACCGTGCGACCGCCTCGCTCCAGGCCTCGGGCTGCTCGTCGATGATGTCGATCGTGCCGCCCTCGAGCTCCGCATACGCGAACTGCGGGTAGCGCTCGCGCGCACGCTGTGAGAACGCGTAGATCGCATCGCCCGTGTTCGCGAGGATCAGCGTCGGGTGGGTCAGACGGTTCATCGCCTCCTCGTGCCTGTAGGTCATCACGGCATCGTGCGCGTACCAGACCTCGCGCCCGGCACACAGGCCATGGATGAAGTTGAAGTGGAAGGCGTCGAGGTCGCTCCACTCGGGCTGGGCGTGGAAGCGGATGTTCCAGAGTTCCGTCAGGTGGCTGCCGTCCCAGCGCAGGTTCCATTCCTTCTCGCGCGACAGCAGCTGTCGCCACTGGGCGCGCTCCTCGTCGGTCATCGGCAGCGGGCCGTTCAGGATCACCTTGTCGATGCGCCCCGGGTCCTGCAACGCGGACTCCGTAACGATGATCGCGCCGGTGTGGTGACCCAGCACGCTGGCCTTGGCCAGGCCCATCGCGTCGAGCACGCAGCGCACCATCGGCGCGTATTCGGCGACCGTCGGCGGGTGGTCCGGCGTGTCGGAGCCGCCGAAGCCGGGGATGTCGATGGCGATCGCCTGGATGCCGCGGCTGGCCAGCGGCTGCATCGCGCGCGCGAACTGGATGCTGTCGGTCGGCGACTGGTGCACCAGCACCAGCGGATGACCATGGCCGAGCACGCTGTAGTGGATCTGGCCGAAGGGGCCGTCGGCGTAGGCCTTGCGGGGTTTGTCGGTCATGGTGCGGGTTCCTGCAGCCGGGTGTCAGGCTGTAGGAGCGAATTCATTCGCGAAGCTTTTTCGCTTGGCAAGATATCGCGAATGAATTCGCTCCTACAGGAGTCGGTCAAAAGGATAGCATTCAGTCCGTCGCCGCGCGCTGCATGCGCGGGTCCGTGGCAGGCTCGCCGCGGCGATAGCGCGCAAGCTGCGCACGCAGCAGGTCGGCAAGGGCCTCGTTGCCCGCAGCCTCGGCGCGCGCCAGCGCATCGGCGGCCGTGCGCTCGGCCTCGGCGAAACGCCCGGCCGCGGCCTGTGCCGCAGCCAGCGTGTAGCGCCCCGTGACGTCGCCCTCCCCGCCCTGCGCGATGATGCGCAGCGACAGCTGCTCGGCCCGGGCCGGGTCGCGCACGGCCGGATCGGGATGCACGGCCAGCAGCCAGGCCAGGTTGGTCAGCGCAGGTGTCCAGTCGGGTGCAAGCCGCAGCGCCTGCTCGAGGTGTGGCACCCCGGCGGCGGCCTGTGCGTTCGCGTAGAAGGCGTTGGCCAGGCGCCAGCGCGTGACGGGATCGTCGGGCTCGATCGCGACCAGGCGGTCCAGGTAGGGCAGCGACTCGGCGGGCATGCCCAGCTGCTCGAAGCCGTTGGCCACCCATTCAAGCAGCCCCGGGTACTCGGGCGCCAGCGCCAGCGCCTCGCGTGCGGTCTCGATGCTGCCGCGGATATCGCCGCTGCGCTGCTGGCGGGCCGCGGTCCGCTGCAGCAGGGCGAGCTGCGTCCAGTCCGTGCCGGCCAGCGCGATGCGCGGGTCCTGGCTCACCCGCTGCACGGGGAAACTGCTGACGCGATGGCGCAGCCGCCCGAGGTGCGTGACGAGCGGCGCGATGCGCTCGGCCAGCCCGGGCGACTGGCCGCGCACATAGTCGATGACAGCGAAAGGATCGTAGGGCAGCAACGCGAGGTTGTCCGGGCGCAGCATCAGCTGGTCGAGCTGGTTGTGCTGGTCGCTCAGCACTCGGCGGCCGGCGTAGCGCTGCTGCAGCTCACGGTCACCGGCCATGATGCGCACGAGCAGGTGTTCGACCTCGCGCACGCCGATGCTGCGCAGGTCCGCGATCACGGCGGGAGATTCCCCGAAGCGGCGCGCCAGCCGCTCGAGATCGATCTCGCCCCGCCCGCCGATCAGCAGCAGCTCGTTCTGTATGCCGACGTACAGCAGCGCGTCGGGGAAGACATCTATGAAGGTGGAGATGGCCAGCGCCACCGCCTCCATCGGCATCTGGTAGACGGGCAGCCACTGGCTCATCATGCCGCTCGGAGTCAGGCGCTCGCGTATCGCCTGGTAGTACTCGCGCGAGTACAGCCGGTAGACGCCGGGGGCCATCGGCGGCGGAGGCTCGCTGGTCACGAGGTCGTAGACCTCGTCGGTCAGGCGCAGGAAGTTGCGGCCGTCGTCGTTGATCAGCCGGACCCGCGGGTCAGCCTGCACGTCGCCATGGGTGGCCGAGAAGGCCGGGGCAGTCAGGAACACGTTACGGTTGAGGTCGACGATGTCCAGCTGCCGTATGCCCGGGTGGCTGGCGATCGCCGAGGCGGTGTTGCCGACGCCGAAGCAGATCAGCAGCGCGCGCTCGGGGTTCTCCTGCAGCAGCAGCGGCACGTGGGCCATCAGGCGCATGTAGGCCTGGGCCAGCAGGTTGGTGCCGGACATCGACAGGTTGCCGAAGAACAGGCGATGGTTGCCCGGCTCGCGCACGACGAAAGTGGTGTTGGCACCGTCGCTCATCACGTACTCGACCGGGTAGCGCGTCGGCGGCGTGTCCGGGCGCATCATGGCCGGATCGAAGTCCCTCGGTACCAGAAACACCCCAGCCAGCAGGACCGCGCCCGCCAGGGCCGGCCGCCAGGCTGCGGGCGGCCGGCTGGTGGGCAGCAGCCACAGCAGCAGCACGCCGCTGGCCAGCAGCACGAACACAAGCTTGAGCGAGTAGAAGATGCTGAGCATGGGCGCGAACAGCGTGAAGCTCAGCAGGCCGATACAGAACATCAGCGTATTGAGGCCGTAGGCCAGCCCGAGGTGGCGCCGCTCCGCCTGCAGCTGGTTGCAGGCCCAGGGCAGCAGGAGGGAGACGAGGAAGAAGGGCAGGAACACGAGCAGGCCGGTAAACCAGAAGAGCTCGAAGGTGCTGGCCGGGAACAGCGGGCTGATGGTGAAGGCCTGCACTTCCGGCGTGCGATCCTTGGAAGCATCCAGCGCCGCGCTCAGCGGATACATCGCGCGCCACAGCAGGTAGTAGGCCACCACCGCGAGCGGCACCGCCACCCGCAGGGTGTTGAGCCCGATGCGCGGCAGGTGGTGCACGGTGAAGCTGCCGAGGAATATCGCGACAATGGCCCAGAAGGAGATCGCTGGCATCAGGCCACCTACGCCGTCGGCGAGGACGAAGCTGATGCGCTTGAACATGTCGCCCTCTAGCGCACCCGCCATCAGGCCGGACAGCGCGCCGATGAGTACCAGGGTGGCGGAAGGCAGGGCAGGTTTGCGGGGCGGCGGCTGGGGGGGGTGGTCTGTGCTCTTTTTGTGCTTTCGGGGGTGTTTGGGGCGCTTGGCGGGGGGGGGGGGGGGGGCGGGGGGGGGGGGCGCCGCCCCCCCCCCCCGCCGGGGGGGGGGGGGGGGG
>JAFIFS010000110.1 GCA_020831895.1 Chromatiales bacterium | reverse complement strand
TGATCAGGCAATGCGGGCGAGGCTCTGGAAATCCGGACTGTGCTCCAGCAGCTCGCCATAAGTACCCATGGAAACCACCCGGCCCTTGGCCATCACGACAATCTGGTCGCACTCCTGGACGGTGCTCAGCCGGTGTGCAATCAGCAGGACTGTCTTGGACTGACCAAGGTTCGACAGCGCCTCCATCACAATGGATTCGGTCTGGTTGTCGAGCGCGCTGGTGGCCTCGTCCAGGATCAGCACATCGGGATCATGGTAAAGCGCCCTGGCAATACCGATGCGCTGCCGCTGCCCGCCGGACAGGCGCACCCCACGCTCCCCGACCTCGGTGCGGTAACCGGATGGCAGCTCACTGGTCACGAACTCATGCAGGTTGGCAGCACGGGCCGCGCGCTCTACGGCAGCATAATCAATGTCTTCCTCCGGCAAGCCGAAGGCAATATTGCGCGCAATCGTCTGGTCTGCCAGGTAGATGGCCTGGGGCACGTAGCCAATTGACCTCTGCCAGTGGCGTGTATTGGCAGAGTCCAGTCTCACCCCATCAACAGCAATCCATCCCGACTTGGGCTCAAGCAGGCCGAGGACCAGGTCCACCAGGGTGGTTTTCCCCGCCCCGCTGCTCCCTACGATGCCAATTCTCTGGCCCTTGCGGATAGTCAGGCTCACGTCTTCAAGGGTTGGCCGGGCAGAGCTGTCATACCTGTAGCAGACATCCACCAGCTCCAGGCGGTCGTGCAGCGGCAGCCGGGACTTGCTCTCCTCCTTGACCCAGGCCCCTGCCCCCGCGGGCGCCAGTTCTCTGATATCAGCGTGGAGCGACTCCAGTGCGGGCGCACTTGAACGAAGTGTCGCCTGGGAGAGATAGATACGCTGCAGGCAGGGAAACAGCCTCAGTGCGGCGAATGCTGCGGTAATAATGACAGGCGCGGCGGTCGCAAACGAATCATAGGTCGTCATCATGATTAGAAGGACCAATATGCCACCACCAAAAATTAAGCCTTGGATCGCATAAGTGGGCAGCTGCGAGAGCAACTGCAGGCGCGTCTCATGGCGCGCGACAGACTCAGAGGGCTGGTGGAACCGGTAGAGCATGGCCGGCTCCAGACCGGAAACTTTCACATCCTTGATGCCGCCAAACGTCTCGTCTATAACGCGATACCGCTCACGGTTGGCCTGCAGCCGCCTCTCTCCAGCCTGCCTGAGGGGAGGCTTCACCAAGCGGAAGAGCAGCATGTACGCCGTACCAAGCGCCAGCCCGGCACCAATGGCCAGTCCCGGACTGATAAGCAGCAACAGCAGGATCAGCAGGCCAGCCACCAGGCTGTTGGCAATGATCAACATCGTTGAGAACAGGCACTTGGCGACCACCCGATCAATCTCCGCCAGCAATGTCGTAGCCAGCGCAGAGGTATGGCGGGACAGGTACCACTCGTAAGGCTGGGACAGGTACTGGTCAAGCGTGCGGCAGGCAATGGAATGTACGCTTTTCTGGCTGAACCGGATCATCGCCCAGCGCGTCAGCACAGTGAACATAAGTGAGGAAATAACCAGGCAGAACGAGGCGACTCCCAGCACGATCATGAATTGCTGGGTGGAATCAACACCGGACACGCGATACAAAAACGCGAGAGCAGGATTAGTGGCGACCATCTCGGGATTGGCGACCACGGTGACGAAGGGCATGATGGAAGCCACACCCAGTGTTTCCAGCGCAGCCAGGCCGAGCATCAACAGCAGGACCTTGTAAGCCTTTCGCTGCTCCGCGGCAGACAGTATGCCTTTAAGCAGTAGGACTGCCTTAATCATCGGGCACTTTCCGGTTCATCCTGATGGCGGTGGCAAGCGGTTCGGTCAGTCCAGCGGATTCAAGCTGATGATTCTATAGTACAGCTCACCTGTCTTGCTCAACCCGCTTCTCACTTTATTCTGGCGAGAAGCAGCCTGAGCCAATAGCGGACCGAATGGAGAAACCCTGAGAATCCGCGGACCTGCTGATAGCAGCCCACTTGACCACAACCCTTACCGCTGGACTATGGGCTGCGGTAGCCGGTTTACTGCTGTGGTCATTATCTGGTGCTATTGCAATACTTTTATCGGATGAGTATCCGGCAGGACGAGGCTCCCTATGAGCACCAAGCCCGATAAACCATCGGTCACGATCCACGTACACTGTGCTGGCACCCACCTGCACCAGTTGTTTACCGGTTTCGGCATGCTGGCTGACAGCGGTCACATACGCCTGGCCCTGCGGGGGCCGCACCCGCTTACCAGGGCTCACCCGAGTTTCTACTTTCTGTACGTCAGTGTTCACCCCAGCCGAGTCAACCCGGCAGGCATGCTCTTGGTCTTCGACATGCTTGATGGTGACGAGTTTGAGCACAGCCCCGCCCTGGATGCTGCCACCTACTACTTCAAGCGCAGCTTCCACCCGGATAAGGTCAATGCCCTGCCGGCTAGCATCAGGCAGAAGGTACTGGCGTATGGCCTCAACTGTCAGGTGATACGGCGCTCCAGGAACCGCTTCCCATCCCGCTTCATGCTCGAGATGTCTTCTGCCCTGATGCGCCCGCGGACGCCACCGCTGGCGCGCAGGAAAGGCGCATGGCGCGATATCCTGAGCAGCACCCTGATGCCCTCCAACCCGAAGCGAACCCTGCTCGCAGTCGAAAGACTTGAACAGGGCCCGGACTCCGAGGTGTCACAGAGCGTGATGTTCCAGTGCCGCCTGTGGGAGCCTCATGGGCTTGACCCCCGGAATATCGAGGACGCGAAGGAAGTCAACGAGGGGCGCATCAAACTGGTGCGCAGCCTGAAGCAGGCATTCGGGCAACGTTTCGTGGGCGGGCTCCAGAGTACTGCTTTTGCCCGCGTCCTGGCGCCGGATCTCATCAGCCAGCTGCCCACACAACCGCTGCCCTACCTGCAGGAGATGCACAAGCACCAGGTATTGATCGCCAGCAAGGGCCTGCTCAACTCCAATGGCTGGAAGCTTGCAGAATACGTCGCTGCGTCCCGATGTATCGTCTCGGAGCCACTGCATGCCCAGGTCCCGGGCCACTTTGAACCCGGGGTGAACTACCTGCCCTGGGGGAACATCGAGGCATGCCTGGCTGCTTGCGACCGCCTGCTCAGTGATGCAGGCCTGGCTCGTGAGATGCGTCATGCCAACGCCCGCTACTACCAGAACCACTTGCGCCCGGACCAGCTCGTAGCTCACTGCCTGGCGCGGGCGGCATGCCTTGATTAGGTTGCTCGCACTGGCGGTATTGACCGCCCCGCTGTTCCTGGCCAGCACCACGGGCTGGCTGCGCCATGTCCCACCCGAGGCATTCGCAGTCGGCCACGTCGTCTACTTCCTGGTGGCCGGGCTGTTGATCCTGAATCTGCCGCAGCTCCGTGGGCGCTCACCGATGGTCCAGCAGTTGGTTCTCTATGGCATCGTACTCGCCGCCAGCTTGCTCATCGAGGCCCTGCAGTCCATTGCCGGGCGCTCGGCCAGCCTGCGCGACATCGCACTCAACCTGGCTGGTGCCTCCCTTGCTGCCCTGTGGGCCCTGCCGTCCGGTTGGTTCCGCATCCTCACGTTGATGCTTGGCCCGTTGGCGGTGAGCTTGCTGCTGTACAACCCAGTACTCACGCTGATGGACCGGGGCCTTGCCCGTATCCAGCACCCGGTGCTCGGTGACTTCGAGACAGCACTCGAGGTCCGACGCTGGTCCCGCGGCACCCGGGATGACACCATCAGCCGCTCAGGGCGCTATTCCCTCCGGCTGGACCTGCAACCGGGACCGTTCCCCGGCACCATGGTCCGGCGCTCGCTGGGCCGCTGGTCAGCGTATGACTGCCTCGCCATGAGTGTCTTCAACCCGGACCCGGAACCTTTGCCGCTGACGATCTCCATCAGGGACCATGAGCACTTCCGCCGGGGCGGGGCGTATGCTGATCGGTATAATGCAACCTTCACAATCCATCAGGGCTGGAACGACCTCAGTATTCCGTTGACGCAGGTACGCAATGCTCCCAGGGCCCGCCGCCTGGATCTCGACCAGATCGCGGAGTTCGTGATGTTCTCGCGCAATCTTGAGCACAGCCGCACCCTGTACCTGGACCGGGTACAGCTGGGCCCTTCCGGCCCGGGAGATGACGCATGCCAGCACTGACCCCCTTGTTGAAACGCACCGCTCTTGTCCTTGCTGCGCTGGCAGTCACCGCTGCCGGCACGGTGGCCCTGTCGCAGTCCGAGGTCGTACAGCGGGCCCTTAATGACGAGTTCCAGATCCCGGAACAGTCTGTACGCACCGCCAAGGCCCTGCAGGCACTGGATGACTCTGCCACTCCAGAGGAGCGCTACGCTACCTACAACGCCTTTGCCAGGGCCCACTTCGGCGCTGAGCACGAGCCACTGGTGTATGAGTTCTTTGGATCCGAACTGGTGCTTGTTGACTCTGGCCACTGGACTCATGCCTCACTGACGTCCTCTGCAGTGGCCTTCGAGACCAGCCTGCCCGCCCTGTCCTGGGTCGAGTACGGCCTCAGCCCCGACTACGGGTACCGCACTGCCAAGCCAGAGCGCCACTTCTACCTCCACCTGCATCACCTGCGTGACCTCGCGCCCGGCACACAGTATCACTACCGCGTCGTCGTCGAAGACGAACGGGGTAATCGCCTTGCGTCGGAAGACCGCACGTTCACCACTACCCGTGCAGAAGGCGTCATCCTGCTGCCAGGCAACCGCGCAGGCCCGCCCTACCTGCTGGATCAGCCAGATACCGTCTATGTGCTGACGGAGGACATCACCACACCGTCAACTGCATTCCAGATACGCGCAGACCGTGTGACCCTTGACCTGAATGGGCACCAGGTCGTCTACGCAGCAGCGCCCGAGGCTCCGGAAGGCAACCACGGAGTCTATAGCAGTGGCGGCGCCGATCGGCGCCTGGGCCCGACAGGCGTAACCGTCCTGAATGGCACCTTGACTCAGGCCGACTCACCCCTCCTGCAAGAAAACCGAAGGCACCAGCACTTCTCTCCACTCCGGCTACGCGGCTACGGTACGGAAATCGCCGGCCTGGATATTGCCTACCACGGGCCACAGGTCTGGGGCATCGACCATCGAGATACCAGCGGACCGGTACGCATCCATCACAATGTGATTACCGACCGGGGCGGTGTCATCAGGGACAGGCGGGGCGCAGCCAACAGGGCAGTGGGACTCACCTACTCTAGCCACGCCGGCCTACACGAGACCCGGATCACCCATAACCTGGTAAAGCGCACGCGCCAGAACGGCCTCTCCGGTGGTTTCCAGATCAGCCATAACGAGGTACATGTCGACAGCCACTCGACGAACTCTTTCGCCATACAGCCGCGGTCACGCCAGGGCCTGGATGGCGGCTCTCACTTTGGTAACCGGATCTTCGGAACAGGCTTCAATGCCTATGGCTTTGGCTGGGCCGGCCAGAACCTGAATATCCATGACAACCTGATTCACTTCCAAGGCATCGACCTCAGCCATCGCTGGCCCGAACGGTGGGGAGATGTAAACTTGATACAGGGAATGAGAGTGACCAACTACAGCAGTGGTCGAGTCAGGATACAGCTACGCTACTGGAGCAACCTGATATCACTTCGGGGCCGCGACGGCGTAGAGATGCGAGGGACGGGCTTCTTTGATGATGCTTCGATTGAAGGCCTTCAGTTTTTTGACAATACCGTCAAGGTAATCTCGGAGGACTCTCAAACAACCAATGCCGCCGCACTTTCCGCGCATGGACGGTACAGCCAACTTGATTCTAATCCAGTAATCTACGATGGCAACAAGCTAATCAGCAACATTGCGCATATCCGCCTCGGCGACAGTTATGGGCGTGGCCAGAACCACTGGTTTATCAGCAACGAGTTGATAAGGGTGGGCCGCCATCCCGGCTACCACACAATGGTCATGGGAGGAGCATTCTGGGTGACTGGCCATCGGCTGATCGACAACCGCTTCGTAGATGGCGCGGCCTGGGATGACCTCTACGTACAGCGGACCAGCGGCAATCGGAGTCACTACTCTGTCGAGTGGACACTCAGCCTGGAAACAACACCAGGCGCCCTCGTCACAATCAAGGATGCGGCCGGAGAGCTAGAATTCACCGGGACAGCCGATGACTCAGGCCACCTGACTACTACCCTTACCCAGGCGGTAGTGCAGCCAGTCAGGGATGGCGATGTGATCGATGCCGCCGGCAGCCGCGTCTCCCGGAAAACGCCACATGCGGTGACCGTTGAATCAGGCGGTGAACTGCATTCCCGGGAAATCACGATGGATCGGCCACAGGTGATTTCCATCCATGCGGATCGATCGCCGTCAGGCTGATCGGACCCCCTGGAAGGCCGCCAGGTAACGATCAGCAATCAGCTCGATGTCGAATGCTCTGCAGGCACGTTGCCTCGCAGCCCCCGCCATCCTCTGGCGCAACTCCACATCACGAGTCAGCCTCAGAATGGCCGCGGCCATCTCCTGGTTCGACGCACAAACAAAGCCCTCCTGTCCATGCTCGATGACATCAGCAGCGATACCGCCCATATCTGACAGGACCAGCGGCAGCCCCACAGCCAACGCCTCGACCGCAACGTTCGGAAACCCTTCCGCCCTCGAGGCCATGACAAAGAAGTCTGCTGCCTGCAGGTACGGAATGACATCACCAACCTCAGCTATAAACCGGACATTGAGACGCTTCCGGTCGATTTCCTCCCGTAGTCTGGCGACGAATGCTGAGGTCTGACCAGCCGGTTGATCAAGATCATCAAACCCCGTCGGCCCCAGCAGCACGAGCATGGCCTCATCCGCAGGGAGCCCAGACTGACCCCACGCATCCAACAGGCGGTCGATGCCTTTGCGCTCGATGATTCCGCCAACATACAGCGCGATGGTCTGCCCCTCCGGGAAGCCCAGGCGTGCACGAACTTCCTCGCGCTCCCGGACATCCGTCGGTGGCCGATAGATAGACACATCGACGCCATTGGGGATCTGCAGAAATCGACCTTCTGGAAAGCCAGCCGCCCGATAACTGTCCGCCATAGGGCCACTCAGCCCGATAAATGCATCCATGCTCCGCAGGAACCAGAGCCGGTAGCGCATGCCACGGTAATGCCTGAGTATCGCAGCCGGGTCATCACTCCCAAGGAGCGTCATGCGCAGTAGGGTCCGCTTGCGGAACAGCCACGCGAACAACAGGACCAGGCCGAACCTGTCCCAGAATCCATTGAAGAACAGCACATCAAAGGAACGGCGCTTGCGAAACAGAGTACGCAGCGCTGCCAGGGCGAGGTGCAACTCCTTGCGGCGAGAATGCTTGGGCACGGGCACCCGTATAATCTCACAGCTTTCTGTGCGCTCAAGAGGTTCTGCACCACCGTAATCTGCAGCGATTACTATGTTGTGCACTCCTCGTCGCGCCAGTGCGGGGAACAGTTT